>CAYZHJ010000105.1:0-9673 GCA_964478305.1 uncultured Ectothiorhodospiraceae bacterium | reverse complement strand
CTTGGCGCGGTTCTTGTGCTGCGAGCGCTCGTCCTGGCATTCGACCACGATGCCGGAGGGCAGGTGGGTGACGCGCACCGCCGAGTCGGTCTTGTTGACGTGCTGGCCGCCGGCGCCGGCGGCGCGGTAGGTATCCACCCGCAGATCCTTCGGATTGACCTCGATCTGCTCGAGTTCCTCCGGTACCGGCAGCACGGCAACGGTCGCGGCCGAGGTATGGATGCGGCCCTGCGATTCCGTCTCGGGCACACGCTGTACCCGGTGGGCACCCGACTCGAACTTGAGATGCGAGAACACGCCGCGGCCCGATACCCGCGCCACCAGCTCCTTGTAGCCGCCGTGTTCGCCCTCGTGCGCGGAGATCTCTTCCACGGTCCAGCCATGGCGTTCGGCATAGCGCAGGTACATGCGGTAGAGGTCGCCGGCGAACAGGGCGGCCTCGTCGCCGCCGGTGCCGGCCCGGATCTCGAGGTAGATGTCGGCGTTGTCGCGTGGATCCCCGGGCAACAGCAGTTTCTGCAGATCCTGTTCGAGTGTCTCGATCCGGCTTTCGGCGTCGCGCACCTCCTCCCGCGCCATCTCGCGCATGCCCGGATCGCTCTCGTCGAGCATTGCGCGCGCGGCGGCGAGATCGTCCTGCGCCCGGCGCCAGGCATCGAACCGGTCCACCAGTTCGCTCGTGTGTGCATATTCCTGCGACAGCGACCGAAAACGCTCCTGGTCGCCGATGACATCGGGATCGGCCAGCAGGCGCTCGATTTCCTCGTGTCGCTCGTGCATCCGTTCGAGCCGTTCGCGGATGGAATCCTTCATGACGATTCGTCCAGGTCGAACAGGCTTCGTGCGGCGGCGATCAGTTCGTCCCGCTCGTCTTCGCCCGCCTGTCGCAACGCCACGGTCGGATTGTGAATCAGCCGTGCCGTCAGTGTGTCGGCGAGGTATTCGAGTGCCTCTTCCGGTGTTCGGCCCTGGCGCAGCGCCTGGCGCGCCTGTTCCAGGGTACGGGCACGGAGGTCGTACGCCTGGGTGCGGAAGGCGCGGATGACGCCGACCGCCCCGAGAGAACGCTGCCAGGCCTGGAAACGTTCCACCTGGGTCTCGACGATGGCCTCGGCCTGGTCGGCAGCGGCGCGCCGGGCGGCCATGCCTTCCTCGATCACCCCCTCCAGGTCGTCGACGGTATAGAGGAACACGTCGTCGAGTCGACCGATCTCGGGTTCGATGTCGCGCGGAACGGCGATGTCCACCATGAACATCGGCCGGTGGCGACGGCGCTTGAGCGCCTGTTCCACCGCGCCCTTGCCGAGAATCGGCAGGGTGCTGGCGGTGGAAGAAACGAGAATGTCCGCCTGGTGGAGCACCTCCGGGATCTGTGCCATGCTGATCCCCTGTCCGTCGAAGGTTTCGGCCAGCCGGCCGGCGCGCTGCGGGTCGCGGTTGGCGACGATCAGTCCGCCGATCCCCGCGGAGTGCAGGTGGCGGGCGACCAGTTCGATGGTCTCGCCGGCCCCGATCATCAGTACCTGCCGGTGACCAAGATCGCCGAAGATCTGGCGGGCCAGCGTGACGGCGGCGAATGCCACCGATACCGGGCTGGCCCCGATCGCGGTTTCCGTGCGGATTTCCTTGGCGACGGTGAACGCGTGCTGGAACAGGCGGCCGAGCTCGGGACCGACGCTGCCGTGTGCCAGGGCCGTGCGCCAGGCATCCTTGAGCTGGCCGGCGATCTGCGGCTCACCGAGGATCATCGAATCGAGTCCGGAAGCCACTCGCAGCAGATGCCGCACCGCGTCGCGATCCCGGTGCGTGTACAGGCAGCGCTCGATTGCGTCACGATCGAGTTCGTGCCAGTCATGGAACCATTCCAGCAGGGCACGGTCTTCCATGCCGGGACTGTCCAGCGAGCAATAGATTTCTGTACGATTGCAGGTGGAAACGATTGCTGCCTCGTGTACCCCGGACAGAGAGGTGAGCCCGGCAAGCGCATGCTGCTGGCGGGTCGGTTCGAACACGACCCGCTCGCGGACTTCGACCGGCGCGGTCGTATGGTTGAGACCCAGGACAAGCAGCGACATCGGGCGCGCATCGGGGAGGCAAACACGCGATTCTCGGCCATTACCCCAGCGGTGACAACCGCTCGCCTTCAGCCGGTGGCACGGCGTAACGCGGGAACACAAGCATGACCCAGTTCCGTCAATCCGCGGGTCTCCTGCTGTTCGTGCTGTGGCTCGGCGGTTGTGCGGGTCTCTCCGAACCACCACCGGCGGAATCCGGGACGCAGCAGCCGGAGGAACCCGCGGAAGCCGATGCGCCCGAGGATGAAGCCACCTCACCCGACGATGAAGAGGAACAGGCCGGGGCTCCCGCCACAACCGACGACATCCCCGCCACTGCCGATGAGGAAGAGGCGGCGTTGCGCGAGCCCCGGCGCGGTTTCACGCGCGAGAACCTCTATCGACTGCTGGTGGCCGATCTCGCCGGCCGCCAGGGCGATCTGGCAACGGCCCTGCAGGGCTACATGGAAACCGCGGCCGAGACCCGCGATCCGCGGGTGGCCGAGCGGGCGACCCGGCTGGCCCTGTATGGCGGCGAGGACGAGCTGGCGCTGGTGGCTGCACGGCGCTGGCTCGAACTCGCGCCCGGTGCACTCGAGGCCCATTCGATCGCCGCCCGGTTGTACCTGCGCCGCGGCGAATCCGCGGCGGCCGCGGAGCATCTCGAACGGGTCATCGAACTGACCGAGGGCGGTGTCGAGGCCGGTCTCCAGGAGGTGACCGCTCTGGTTACCCGAAGCAGCGATCCGCAGGCCGCGCTGGCGGCGATGCGCCGGTTGCAGGAACGCCATCCCGGCCATGCCGTCACGCATTACGCCATCGGCGAACTCGCCGAGAGCCTGGAGGATCCGGAAACCGCACTGGCCGCGCTGAGCCGCGCGCTCGAGATCGATCCGTCCTACAGCGAGGCACGGGTCCTGCGGGCCCGCATCTGGTTGCGGGCCGGCGAGGAACAGCGCGCGCTGGACGATCTGCGCACGGCCCGCGAACGCTTCCCGGCGGATCGCGAACTCGCCCTCGGCACCGCCCGCCTGCTGGCGGCCACCGACCGTGACGAGGCCGCGCGCCGGGCGATCCAGCAGACCTTCGAGGACTGGGGCGACGACAGTTTCGCGGTCTACTCGCTGGCACTGCTGGCAATGCAGATCGGTGCCTGGGACGACGCCCGCATCTATCTCGAACGCCTGCTGGCAATGGACGAGCGGACCTCGGCCGCGCACTACTACCTGGGAAGAATCGCCGAACAGGAGGAAGATTGCACCACGGCGCTGCGGCACTACATCAAGGTGGGGCGCGGCGACCAGCGGTTCGATGCCGAGCTCCGTGCGGCCGAATGCATGGCCCGACTCGACCGCATCGACGAGGCCCGGCTGCACCTGGATCGCCTGCGCAATCAGTACGACGAAACCTCCGCCCGCGCCCGCATTGCAATGACCCGGGCACGGATCGAACAGATGACCGGCGATCCCGGGCGTGCGCTGTCGGTACTGTCGAACGCGGTCGAAGCCCATCCCGGGCATCTTGATCTGCGCTACACACGTGCCCTGACCGCCGCGGAACAGGACCACTTCGAGCTCGCCCGCACCGATCTGGAATTCATCCTGGAACAGCAGCCGGACAACGCGCGGGCACTGAACGCGCTGGGCTACATGCTCGCCGATCGCGGTCAGGAGCTGAAGCGCGCCCGCGACATGATCGAACGGGCCCTGGAGCAGAACCCGGAAGATGCGGCCACGATCGACAGCATGGGCTGGGTGCTCTATCGCCAGGGACACCGCGAGCGGTCACTGGAATATCTGCGCGATGCCTGGGAGCGCGACCCGGATCCGGAAATAGCCGCCCACCTGGGCGAGGTGCTGTGGTCGCTCGGCCGCCGCGAAGAGGCGCGCAGGATCTGGAACGAGGCCGCGGAGAGTGCACCCGACAGCGAGATCCTGCGGGAAACCGTCGAGCGGCTGACGCAGTAGAACGATGCGCCGGCGGAACCTGCTGATGTTGCTGCTGCCGCTCGCACTGCTGGTCGGTGCCTGCACCACCACCCCCCGACCGCTGCCGGACGACCGCGAGGAGGCCTGGGAGCGCATGCGTGCGCGGCTGGAAGCGCTGGCAGACTGGCGGGCCGAGGGCAGGCTGGCGGTGAAGACCGGAAACGAGGGCGGGCAGGCCCGCTTCGCCTGGCGTGAATACGGCTCCGACCGATTCAGCCTGCGTCTCTCCGGGCCATGGGGGCAGGGCGCCGCCCGCCTCGAGGGGGTGTCCGGCAGCGTGGAGTTGCAGGCGGCGGATGGTAGGCGATTCGCCGGCCCCGATGCACGTAACCTCCTGCTTTCGGTCTATGGCTGGGACATTCCGGTCGATGCGCTGCGCCGCTGGTTGATCGGTCTGCCCACCGATGGTTCCAGCCACGAGCTCGACCGCTTCGGCAGGATCGCTTCCCTGCAATGGCGTGGCTGGTCGCTCGATTACCGCCGTTATCGCCAGCGTGACGACCTGGACCTGCCGGCGCTGCTGGTGGCGCGCCGCGATGACGACGAGGTCGAGCTGCGACTCGCGATCGATCACTGGCGGTTCGGCGACGAACGTTCACCGGTGCCGGAGTCGACGGTACCGCTCATGGGCGGGGAGTGATCGCGGCATGAGCGAATGGAGCTGCGGCTGGCCGGCACCGGCCAAGATCAATCTGTTCCTGCACATCACCGGGCGGCGCGACGACGGCCTGCACGAGTTGCAGACCCTGTTCCAGTTCCTCGAATACGGCGATGCACTGGCCTTCCGGCTGCGCGACGACGGGGGCATCGAGCGGCCGATCGGGCCAGCGTCGATCGCGGCACGGAATGACCTGGCGGTGCGCGCAGCGAACCTGTTGCAGGAGGCAGCCGGCAGCACGCAGGGCGTCGACATCGCGCTGACCAAGCATATCCCGGTCGGCGGCGGACTCGGCGGTGGCAGTTCCGACGCGGCAACCGCACTGATTGCCCTGAACCACTTGTGGCAGACTGGACTGAATCAGTCGGAACTGGCCGCACTGGCACTGCAGCTCGGTGCCGACGTGCCGGTGTTCATCGGCGGGCACGCGGCCTGGGCGGAAGGTGCGGGGGAGCGCCTGGCGGCGACCGAGCCGCGCGAGCCCTGGTACCTGGTCGTGGCGCCGCCGGTGGTGATCGCCACCGGCGAGGTGTTCGCCGACCCCGAATTGACACGCAACAGGGCCCCGATCACAATACGCGACTTTCTTTCGCACGGGGGTGGCAACGACTGCGAGCCGGTGGTTCGGCGCCGCTTCCCCGAGGTGGGCGAGGCGCTCGACTGGCTCGCCGAAAACGGCACGACACCCCGCCTGTCCGGTACCGGTGCCTGTGTCTTCGGTGCATTTGTCGACGAGGACCGCGCGCGCATTGCGTACGCGAACATGCCGCCGGGCTGGCGCGGATTCGTCTCCCGCGGCACGAATCGATCTCCCCTGGCCGTGCGCATGGCCGCACTGACGGGACGGGAACAGGCGACGGGATACGGTTCGAATTGACGATTGGGCCGTAGCCAAGCGGTAAGGCAACGGGTTTTGATCCCGTGATTCGCAGGTTCGAATCCTGCCGGCCCAGCCATGCGCAGCGGTGCACGGCATGAGGAATCGCGACACCCGGGAGCGGGATACCATGGCCACACCAGCCACGACTCGCAGAGCAGCCGGAAGGGGGCCGGTGGTTGACGCCTCGATGATGGTGTTCGCGGGCAACGCGAACCGGGAGCTCGCACGGCAGATCTGTGAACATCTGAACCTGCCGCTGGGAGAAGCCAACGTCGGACATTTCAGCGACGGCGAAACGCAACTGGAGATCCTGCAGAACGTCCGCGGACGGGACGTTTTCATCATCCAGTCGACCTGTGCTCCGACCAACGACAATCTGATGGAGATCCTGCTGATGTGCGACGCGTTGCGGCGCGCATCGGTGGGCCGGATCACCGCGGTGATCCCGTATTTCGGCTATTCGCGCCAGGATCGGCGCATGCGTCACGAACGCGTGCCCATCAGCGCAAAGGTGGTGGCGAACATGCTGTGCACCGCCGGAATCGATCGTCTGCTGACGATCGACCTGCACGCCGACCAGATACAGGGCTTCTTCGACGTGCCGGTGGACAACGTGTATGCCTCGCCGCTGCTGCTGGGCGACATCTGGCGACAGGAGCATCCGAACATGGTGGTGGTGTCGCCGGACGTGGGCGGCGTCGTGCGCGCGCGCGCGGTCGCCAAGCGGCTCGGCGACACCGACCTGGCGATCATCGACAAGAGACGCCCGCAGGCCAACGAATCGCAGGTGATGCACATCATTGGCGATGTGCGCGACCGGACCTGCATCATCATCGATGACCTGGTCGACACCGCGGGCACGCTGTGCCAGGCGGCCCAGGCACTGAAGGAGCACGGCGCGCGCGCCGTGATTGCCTATGCCACCCATGCCGTGCTGTCGGGTCCGGCAGTCGAGCGCATCGACGGTTCGGTAATGGACGAACTGGTGGTGACGGATACCATCCCGCTGAGCGAGCAGGGGCAGACATCATCGAGGATTCGTCAGCTCGGGACGGCCGAACTGCTGGCCGAAACGCTCCGGCGGATACATGAGGAGGAGTCGGTCAGCTCGCTGTATGTAGACTGAGCGGCCGGCACCGGATTTCAACAGCCGTACCCTGGTCGCGGGGCCGGCGACCGTCCCTTTCGGGTGAAAGCGGGCGGTTTTTTGCGTGAAGAGGAAGCAGTGTCATGAGCAGTGATATCGAGTTCACGCTGGAAGCGGAAACGCGTCAGGACGTGGGGAAAGGTGCGAGCCGCCGCCTGCGTCGCGAGAAGAAGGTTCCCGCCGTCGTCTATGGCGGCAAGGATCAGGCTGTCTCCCTGACGTTGAGCCATGACGAGGTCTACCGCAAGCTCCAGCACGAGGCGTTCTTCTCCCACATCATTACCCTGAACCTCGACGGGAAGAAGAAACAGCAGGCCATTCTGCGCGACATCCAGCGCCATCCCTTCAAGCAGCTGATCTCGCACATGGATTTCCAGCGCATTGTCGCTGACCAGGAGATCCAGGTGCGGGTACCGCTGCACTTCGTCAATACCGAGGAGGCGGTGGGCGTGCGCATGCATGGCGGCGAGATCAGCCATCTCGAGAACGAGGTGCTGATCGGCTGTCTGCCGAAGGACCTGCCCGAGTACATCGAGGTCGATCTGAGCGAGCTCGATGTGGGCGGCACGTTCCACTTGTCGGAACTGCGCATACCGGAGGGCACGCGCCTGGTCGATCTGGACCATGGCGAGGAATACGACCGGGGTGTGGTGAGTTGTCACATGCCGCGTGTCACCTCCGAGGAGGATCTGGAAGTCGAGGAACCGGAGGAGGCGCTCGAGGGCGAGGAAGCCGAGGCCGCTGCCGAGGAAGGCACCGAGGCCGAGGGCGAGGAAGCCTCCGGGGAAGCCGACGAGAGCGGGGACAAGGACGGCGGCGAGAAGTAATCCGCGTCCGGATCCGCGGGAGTCGGCATGGCGGGTTTGCGTACGGCCTTCGAGCTTGTCGTCGGGCTGGGCAATGTCGGCACCCGCTATGCCGGGACCCGTCACAATGCCGGCTTCTGGTACGCCGACGGACTGGCGGATCGACTGGGCGAATCCTTCCGGGCCGACCGCAAGGCACAGGGAGAACTGGCCCGGGTCCGTGCGGATGGCAACCGCGACATCCGGCTGCTCAAGCCGTCCACGCTGATGAACCACAGCGGCCGCTCGGTGGCTGCCGTGACCCGTTTCCTGAAGATCGCTCCCGAGGCCGTCCTGGTTGCCCACGATGACCTCGACCTGCCGCCGGGAACCGTGCGGCTGAAGCTCGGCGGCGGTCACGGCGGTCACAACGGCCTGCGCGACATCGACGCGCACCTGGGCAGCCGCGATTACTGGCGCCTGCGCATCGGCATCGGCCATCCCGGCGAGCGCGAGGGCGTGATCGATTACGTCCTGACCCGGCCGTCGCCGGAGGAGCGGCGCGCAATCGGGGAAGCCATCGGACGGGCGCTCGCCGAGACCGAGCGGCTGCTGGTCGAGGGCGACGCCGAGGGCGTGATGCACGCCCTGCATACCCGGTCCTGACCGCCGTCGGTCGGCGGGTCACACCACGAGCGGAGTCGACGTTCCATGGCGATCAAGTGCGGCATCGTGGGTCTGCCCAACGTCGGCAAGTCGACGCTGTTCAACGCGCTGACCGCGAACGGCATCGCCGCCGAGAACTACCCCTTCTGTACCATCGATCCCAACGTCGGCGTGGTCGAGGTACCGGATCCCCGGCTCCAGCGGCTGGCCGCCATCGTGCGCCCGGAAAAGGTGGTGCCGACCACGGTCGAGTTCGTCGACATCGCCGGCCTGGTCGCCGGCGCCTCGCAGGGCGAGGGGCTCGGCAACCGGTTCCTGGCGCACATCCGCGAGACCGACGCCATCGCCCAGGTCGTGCGCTGCTTCGAGAACGACGACGTGATCCATGTCGCCGGCCGGGTGGACCCCGCCGCCGATATCGAGACCATTGCCACGGAACTGCTGCTGGCGGACATGGAGACGATCGAGCGGGCGGTCGAGCGCGCCACGAAGGCCGCCAAGTCGAACGACAAGGCCGCCATCGCCCGGCATCGATTCCTGCAGTCGCTGCAGGCGCACGTCGAGGCCGGTCATCCGGTACGCACGTTCGAAGCCATCCCCGACGACCAGCGGGAAACGCTGCAGGAACTGCACCTGCTCACCGCCAAGCCGACGATGTACATCGCCAACGTCGACGAGCGCGGTTTCGACGCCAATCCGCTGCTCGAGTCGGTGCATGCCATCGCCGCGCGCGAGGGTGCGCAGGTTGTTCCCGTGTGCGCGAAGATCGAGGCCGAGCTGGCCGAGCTCGATCCCGCCGAACGTGCCGATTTCCTGGCCGACCTGGGGCTCGACGAACCCGGTCTGCACCGCGTGATCCGCGCCGGCTACGAGTTGCTGGGGCTGCAGACGTTCTTCACCGCCGGGCCGAAGGAAGTGCGGGCCTGGACTGTCCAGCGGGGTGCCACCGCGCCGCAGGCGGCCGGCGTCATCCACACCGACTTCGAGCGCGGTTTCATCCGCGCCGAGGTGGTGGCATACGATGACTTCGTCGCCTGCAACGGCGAGCAGGGTGCGAAGGAAGCCGGCAGGTGGCGGCTGGAAGGCAAGCAGTACGTCGTCGCCGAGGGCGACGTGATTCATTTCCGTTTCAACGTTTGAGGATCGGGCGGGTCATCCCGACGTTCGAGCGTCATTCACTGGCGGTCAGAGGCCGTTCCGGCAAGCCTCGTCAAGCTATTGTTGGAGCGGGCTTGCCCGCGAATGGCCTCGATTGACCACCGTGCCTGTCCCGTTCGCGGCCAAGGCCGCTCCAACAGGCTTCGTCGAGCCATTGCTGGAGAGCGGGGTTGTCCGCGAACGCGTATCCCGACACGAGGCGACCTTGACAGTTCACGGGGCCGGCGCGAGAATTCCGCGCCTTGCCGTTCGTGGCTATGTAGCTCAGTCGGTTAGAGCACAGCATTCATAATGCTGGTGTCGCTGGTTCGAGTCCAGCCATAGCCACCACTATTCC
>CAYZHJ010000104.1:0-9849 GCA_964478305.1 uncultured Ectothiorhodospiraceae bacterium | reverse complement strand
AGTGCTCGCTAGCGTCCGTGGCGTCCGTCGGGTCGTCCGCCGGATGGCTCCGGCGCGGTGGAGCATGGCGCGCGCCGGCATCCGGTTATGCCGTTGCGATGGCTGGTCGCAATCCGGCCTACTCGCAATCCGGCCTGCCGGCGATTCGCTCCGCGGGCGTCCTAGTTGCCGTTGCCGCCCGCGACCGTGTATCCGCCACCGGAGGTCAGTCGTTCCTCGAACTCGTGGCAGGGCAGCGCGCGGTCGAACAGGAAGCCCTGGGCCTGCTCGCAACCGAATCCGCGCAGCAATCGCAACTGCTGCACGTGCTCGACGCCCTCGGCGACCACGGTCATGCGCAGGTTGTGCGCCAGACCGACAATGGTCTTGGCAATGGCCGCGGCCGTATCGTCGTCGGACTCCTCGAGCTCGACCACGAACGAGCGGTCGATCTTGAGCGTGTCCACCGGCAGGTGACGCAGATAGTTCAGCGAGGAATAACCGCTGCCGAAGTCGTCGATCGCGATCCGCAGGCCCGGGGCCCGTTCCTTCAGATCGAGCAACTGCCGGCTGGCCCGCCCGAAGTCCTGCATCAGCATGCTCTCGGTGATCTCCAGTTCCAGTCCGGACGGATTGACGCCGAAATACTCCAGGATCCGCGCAACATCGGCGGCGAAGCCGTCGGAGTGCAGCTCACGCGCCGACAGGTTGACCGACAGCAGCAGGTCCCGCCCCTCGCTCTGCCAGGTGGCCAGGCGGCGGGCCGCGTGGCTCAGCACCAGCCGGTCGATCTCGCTGATCAGCGGGCCGCGCTCGGCCACGCCGATGAATTCCTTCGGCAGCAGCAGGCCGCGCCGGGGGTGGCGCCAGCGCAGCAGTCCCTCGGCACCGATGATTGCGCCGCTGTCGAGCCGGACCCGTGGCTGGTAGTGCAGCTCGAGTTGATCGTGATACAGCGCATCCTGCAGTTCGGACTCGATCTGCAGGCGTTCCGATACCTGCCGGTTCATGCTCTCGGCAAAGAAGCGGTACTGGTTCTTGCCCGCATGCTTGGCGGCGTACATGGCCGTGTCGGCTGCCTGCAACAGGGCCTCGGGCGTCCGTCCGTCCTGTGGATACATGCTGATGCCGATGCTGGGGCGGGCGGTGACCTCGCGCTCGGCAATGCGCACCTGGCGCTGCAGGGCGCCCAGGACCCGTTCGGCGATATCGGTGCAGTAGTCGTTGTCCTGCTGCAGTGGCACGATCAGGACGAACTCGTCGCCACCCAGGCGCGCCACGGTATCGCCGCCACGCATGCAGTCGCGCAGGCGCGAGGCCACCTCCTGGAGCAGCTGGTCACCGGCGCTGTGTCCCAGTGAGTCATTGATCAGCTTGAACTCGTCGAGATCGAGCAGCAGCACGCCGACGGCATGATCGCCCCGGTCGGCATCGCGGATGGCACGTTCCAGCCGGTCCGACAGCAGTGCCCGGTTGGGCAGCTCGGTCAACGCATCGTACTGCGCCTGGCGCAGCAGCGCCTCGGACAGGCGGTGCTGCTCGATGGCGATCGAGGAGATCTGGGCCATTTCATGCAGCAGCTCGGTGGTCGCGCGATTGAGCACGGCGGTCCGCTGGCAGAAGGCGGTCAGCACGCCCAGCACGGTACCCTCCTGGTCGCGGATCGGTGCCGCCATGACGGCCCCGTACCCGGCCGCGCTCGCCGCCGTGGCAAACGGCGTGCTGTCGTCGGTGGTACTGGTGGGCACGGTATCCATCGCCTCGCGATCGCTGCGCAGCGCCGCCTGGATGGCACCCCCCACCTCGCTCGGCGTGGCGCCGTCCACCGCCTCGATACAGGCATTGGCCAGGGCCGGAGCGGCGGCGCTGTAGAGGCGGCCGTCCTGCAATCGGAAGATGGCCGCGGTCAGTCGCTCGCGCTGCTGCTCGGCGATGCCCACGATCTCGTAGAGAATGCCGGTCACGGGATCGTCCCGCGCGATCATTTCCAGCACGGTGTTGCGCAGACGGGCCAGTTCCCGCGCCTTGTGCTCGGCCGTGATGTCGCGGACGCTGCCTTCGTAGTAGAGCACGTTGCCGTGTGCATCGCGGGTGATGTGCACCGTTTCGCTGGTCCAGATGCGATCGTCGGTGTTGAGCGCGCGAATCTCGGCCTCGAAGCCGTCCACGTAGCCGTTCTGGTGCAGCAGGCGCTGCATCTCGAGGCGTGCCTCGGGATGGACATACCAGTCGCTGTCAAGGTCGTTGACGGCGGCAAGCAGCTCCTCGGGCGTATTGAAACCCTGCATCCGGGCCAGCGCGGGATTGGCACGCAGCAGTTTGCCGTCCGGGGTGGAACGGTACATGCCCTCGTTCGAGTTCTCGAACAGGTCGCGGTATTCGGCCTCGATTCGCCGCCGCTCGGTGATGTCGGTCAGTACCGACAGCAGGCCCTCGACCTCGCCGTGCTCGTCGCGGACGACGCTGGAGGACAGGAGCACCTCGCGGATTTCGCCGTCATTGCGCCGCAGGCGGTACTCGAGCTCCTCCACCGAGCCCTCCTCCAGCAGTATCGGCATGTAGTTCTGTTCGGCGCGCCTGCGCGAGGCGTTGGTCAGGAAATCCGTGATGCGATAGCCGATGACCTCTTCACGTGTGTAGCCGAGCTGCTTCAGCCAGTATTCGTTGACATCGACGATGGTGCCGTCGGCATCGGCGCTGTGCAGCATCACGGGGGTACCGTGATAGAGCGTGCGGAAACGCGCCTCGCTGCGCGCCAGTTCCTGTTCCTTGCGCACGCGCTTGGTGATGTCGAAGATCGTGCCCTCGTAATAGGCGATGGCACCGTTGTCGTCGTGGACAACGCGCGCATTCTCGCTCACCCAGAAGCGTTCGCCGGTCGCCCGGCGGTAGATCTCGACCTCGAAGCCCTCGACCCGTCCCTCGCGCTGGAGACGGGCGGTGATGCGGTCACGGGCGTCGGGATTCACGTACCACTCGGTACGTATGTCGTTGATCGACTCGATCAGCTCGACCTCGGTCTCGAAGCCGTGCATCCGGACCAGCGCCGGGTTGGCCCGCAGCAGCAGGCCCTCGGGCGAGGTCCGGTAGATGCCTTCGCTGGCATGGTTGAAGATGTCCCGGTATTCCGCTTCCGCGCGCCGCTGCTCGGTGACATCGGTCATTACCGCCAGCGAGTTCGTGATCCGGCCCTCGTCGTCGCGTTCCGCCACCGCCGACAGCAGAACGTCGATGACACTGCCATCGGCGCGCACCGCCTGGTACGGCACGTTGCGGCAGATGCCGGTCTGGAAGAACTCCGGCAGGACCTCCTGCTCCGCGCGCCGGCGCGATTCCTCCGTCAGGAATTCCAGCGAGCGACGGCCCAGCACCTGTTCCTCGGTATAGCCGAGGTGCTGCAGCCAGAAACCGCTGACCGCGACCAGGCGGCCCTCGCGATCGATCGAGTGCAGCATCACCGGCGTGCGGTGATACAACTCGCGGAAACGGGCCTCGCTGCGCGCCAGCTCGCGCTCGGCTTCCTTGGTCTCGGTGATGTCGATCATCGCCCCGACCAGCTTGCGTGGCCGTCCCTCCTCGACCACCACGCTGACGATGTCGCGCAGCCAGACGGTGCGGCCGTCGGCGGCGATCATGCGGTAGTCGAACGAATGCCGGCGCTGTTCCTCGGTGGCACGTCGGCAGTAGGCCGGCGCCCAGTCACGATCCTCGGGATGGATGTGCTCGACCCAGAAATCCGGTTCCCCGGTCCAGCGTTCGGCGGGGTAGCCGAGCAGGTTCTCCGCCTCGCCGCTGACGAAGGTGAAATGCAGGGTCTCGGGATCGCCTTCCCAGAGGATCGCCGAGGTCGATTCCACCAGGCTGGCGTAGAGCTCGCGCTGCCGTTGCAGTTCTTCCTCGGCCCGCTTGCGGTCGGTAATGTCGCGGATCAGGCCGACATAGCCGATGTGCTCCCCCTCGGGATCGTAGAGCAGGTCGGTGACGGTCTCGGCGAAGAATACCCGGCCGTCGCGGGCACGGAACCGAACCGTGTGCGTGCGTGCCCGGGTTCCCGCGGAAGGGTCCCTGTTGCGGTAGGATTCTCCGATGCGGCGATGATCGGTCTCGTCCGCGTAGATCATGCGGGTCGGCTGACCGAGTGCCTCTTCCTCGCTGTAACCGAACAGCCGGGTGAACGCCCGGTTGACCATGCGGATCCGTCGTTCGGGATCGGTGACGATGATGGTCTCGGAGGAATCCTCGAAGATGGCCTGGAACAGGACATTGTGCTGTTTCAGCGCCTCGCGGATCTCGACTTCCCGCGTGATGTCATCGAGGAAACCGTTGCAGACAATGGTGCCGTCCTCCTGTCGCTCGGGTATCGAACGTGCCTCGATCCAGAGCGTTCCCGCGGGCGTGACCAGCGGGAATTCGTGACGCAACGGCTCCAGCGTTTGTTCACTGTGCTCGATCGCCTGCTTCAGCGCCGGCCGCTCCGCCTCCGGCACCAGCGCCATGAAGTGCTCGAAATCGTCGAGCGGGTAATCGGGCTCCAGATTGCCGATCCTGTGCAGTCCCCCGCTCATGTAGGTGAAGCGGTGACCGTGCCCGGTTTCGTGCCGGAACTGGAAGACCGCGCCGGGCAGTGATTCGGTGAATCCGCGCAGCCGCGTCTCGGCTTCGGCCAGTCGCCGTTCACTGGCCCGGATCGCGGTGATGTCGATGACGGTGGCCAGTCGCAACAGTTCGCCACCGGGGACGATGATCCGGCGACTGCCGGTATCGATGGTCATGGCGCTGCCGTCCCGGCGCCGGACCTGCAGCTCCCGGGTCAGCGGCGTGTCGGTCGCCAGAATGGCCCGGTGATTCGCCATTGCCCGTTCCCGTTCCTCGTCCGGCACGACCATGGTGAAGGGGTTGCCGAGGAGTTCCTCGGCGCTGTAGCCGTAGATTCGGCAGTACGCCTGGTTGACGAAGTGGTAGCGTCCCTCGCGATCCATCAGGGCCAGGCCGACCCCCGCCAGCCGGGCGATGGCGCTGGCCGTGAACGAGGCGGGATCGCGGGGTGCGATCGTGACCAGCAGCCGGTCGGTGCCCAGGACGGCGAGGCGCAGCTCCGCAGGAGGGCCATCCGGGGCCAGCTCCACGGCAAGCGAGCCGTGCCGGTCGATCCGTGCAGCAGCGAGGCAGTCGTCGAGCGGGCGGTGGTCCTGTTCGCGAAGCAGTTCGTGCAGCGAAGCGGGGGGTGACGAGCGGATATCGCCCCAGGCGGGGTTCATCGCACGCACGTTGCCATCGTGATCGACCACGCAGGCGATCTCGGCCGACAGCGCGAACAGCTGTTCGAGCCAGGCCTCCTGCTCGCTGATGTCACATCCCGTTGATCGTGTCATGCGGTGTTGCCCCTGCTCGATGGCGCGGATCCTTCGTGACCCGCACGTACCTGCTTTCCCTTCACCGGCGAGCGGGGAGGCGCGTTTCGGAGACCGGGAAACAGGTCGACCATCCGGCACGATGTGCCTGTCCGCAGCGCAGGCCAACTGTATTGTTTACAATGCCACAGAGCGGGTTCAGCCGCCCCCGCTGTCCGCCGCGAGCCATTCGTCGAGCAGCCCGCGCAGGTCCTCGACCCCGTCGCCGCGGGTGGCGGAAAAGCATTGCAGGGAAGCCTCGATGCCGCCTTCCTCCAGTTCCTGCCGGATCTGTCGAAGCGCGTGCCGGGCCGGTCCGCGGCCGAGCTTGTCGGTCTTTGTCAGAAGCAAATGCAATGCCAATGGTCGGTCGACGACCAGATCCAGCAGCTGCCAGTCGAGCGGAGTCAGCCCGCGCCGTATGTCCACCACGAGCACCAGCCCCCGCAGGGCCCGTCGCTGCTGCAGGTAGTTCCCCAGCAGTTGCAGCCAGCGATCCCGGGTCGAGGCGGACACGGCGGCATAGCCGTAGCCGGGCAGATCGACCAGCCGGTGGTCGTCGTCGAGTGCGAACAGGTTCAGGAGTCGTGTCCGCCCGGGCGTCTTGCTGGTGCGGGCCAGCCCGCGCCGTCCCGTGAGCGCGTTGAGCGCGCTCGACTTGCCCGCATTGGAACGGCCGGCGAACGCGATCTCGGCACCACGGTCGGGCGGCAACTGCGCCGGCTGCGCCACGCTGTCGAGAAAACGGGCCTGTTGGTAGTCGTGTCTCTCGCTCATGGTGGCGGTCTCGTCCGCGTGTTGTCCCGTGGTCCGGCGATGGCGGGTTGCCGTCGCGGAGCCGGGCCCGCGGCGGCGTCGGCAATTGATCGGTCGGGGTGCTCTGGTATAGTTTCGGGCCAGCGTGCTCCGGGTTCGCTGGCCGTCGGGGCGCCCGCCATTCTAAGGAGTCTTTCGACCATGAAGAAGGTTTTGACGGGTTTGGCCCTCGGCACGCTTGTCGCGCTGGGTTCGGGCGCGGCCACCGCGGATGACGCGATGCTGATGGCGGGTGGTGATCCCGAGGCCGGCCGGGAGGTTTCGGGAACCTGCGTTGGCTGTCATGGACCCGACGGCAACAGCCCGCAGGGCATGTGGCCCAATCTCGCCGGTCAGCACGCGGGTTACCTGTATCAACAGCTGAAGGATTTCAAGGCCGGCGAGGAACGCCGCAATGCCGAGATGACCGGCATGGTCGCCGGGCTGGACGACCAGGACATGCGCGACCTGGCCGCCTTCTACGCCGATCAGCCGCACAAGGTCATGGGTGCGGAGGACGAGGAACGGGTCCGGCGCGGCGAGCAGATCTACCTCGGCGGTATTCCCGACAAGGGTGTCGCCGCCTGTGTCGCCTGCCACGGGCCCCGCGGTCGCGGCAATCCCGCCGCGGATTATCCGCGCGTCGGCGGTCAATGGTCGCAATACCTGCTGGCACAGTTGCGGGCGTTCGCGGCCGGACACGGCCACGAGTCCGGCGAGGACATCGAGCAGAGCCAGCGCGTCAACGACAACAATGCCATGATGCGTTCGCTGGCCGGCCGCATGTCCGAGGAAGAGATGCAGGCGGTGGCCGAGTACATGGCCGGACTGCACTGATTGCCGCTTCCGATCACGGGCACGTTTCCGTGAACTTGCGCGGCAGAAACGGGTCGAATCCGGTCCGGATTCCCGGGAGTACAGACATGCCCCGATTCATTCAGGCGCTTGCCGCGCTGTGGCTGGTGCTCGCGCTCGTGCCCGCGACGGCGATGGCGCAGCAGCGTTACGAAACCATCGATGGTCCCCGGCTCGGCGACGATCCCGATGCCATCGAGGTGATCGAGTTCTTCTGGTACGGCTGTCCGCACTGCAACAGGTTCCGGCCGCACATCGAGCGCTGGAAGGAGTCCCGCCCGGAGGACGTCGATTTCCGCCACATGCCCGCCGTCCTGTCTCCCCGCTGGGAAACGCATGCCAAGGCATTCTTTGCCGCCAGCATCATGGGCGAGCTCGATACCTTTCACGGCGCGATGTTCGACGCGCTCCATCGCGATCAGCGCAAGCTCGACAGTGCCACCGCGATCGGCGAGTTCGTCGAGACGCTCGGTATCGATGGAGACAGGTTCGTCGCCACCATGCAGTCCTTCGCTGTCGACTCCCGCATCCGTCGTGTCAAGAGCCTGCAACGTGCATACGGCGTCACGGGTACGCCCACGGTGGTGATCGACGGCCGCTATCGGACCTCCGGCCGGATCGCGGGCGGTGTCGAGAACATGATTCCGGTGATCAATGAACGGGTCGATGCCCTTCGCAAAGCCACTGACTGAAACGGCGCCGGCAGGCAATTGCTTCCGGCTGCTGTCCTGCAACATCCAGGTCGGCATCCGCACCAACACGTTCCGGGAATACGCTACCGGCGCATGGAAGCACCTTCTGCCCCATGGCGAGCGTCTGCGCACGCTGGCAACACTCGCCGACGGCATGCGTGGCTACGACCTCGTGGCGCTGCAGGAAACGGATTCCGGCAGTCTGCGCACCGGCTACCTCAGCCAGACCGAGTATCTCGCCCGTCGTGCCGGCTATTGCTGGTGGACCGAGCGCACCAACCGCCGGCTGGGGCGGTTTGCCCAGCACAGCATCGGCGCGATGTCGCGCCTCGAGCCGAGCGAGATCGTGCCGCTGGCACTGCCGGGCCGCGTGCCGGGCCGCGGCGCGCTGTTGCTGCGTTTCTTCGATGGTGCCCTGACGGTGGTCATTGTTCACCTGGCACTCGGACGCGCCACGCGCCACCGCCAGCTCGATCATGTCGCGGAGCTGATCGAGGGCGCGGGCCATGCGGTGGTGATGGGGGATTTCAACGCCCAGCACGCGTCACCGGAGATGAAGCGTTTCTTCGACCGCACGCACCTGGTCGAGCCGGTCGAGCGGCTCAACACCTGGCCCTCGTGGAAGCCGCTGCACAACTTCGATCACATCCTGACCACGCCCGAGCTCGCCATGTCCCCGCCGCGGGTACTGGTCGACACCCCCTCCGACCATCTGCCCGTGGCCCTGGAAATCCAGCTCCCGCCCGGCTGCAGGTCTGCCACCCCGGATCCTGTCAAGGAGGTTGAAGGAACCGCGAACGAACGCGAGTGAACGCGATCGGCATGGATCATTCCCGTTCCACCGCTGGTTCATTCGAACCTTCTCTGGCTGGTGCGGCTCGGGCATTGCGAGACCGCGGATGGGCAATGAACACCGAAGGCACCGAACGCACTGAGGACACCGAAAGGGCTGATCGGGATGGACGGGAACGGGCCGGCCAGCGGAGTTGTGCCCGTACCGGTCGTGCACACCCGCACGAAATGGCGAAGAGCCGTTAATTCGTGAAAATCAGGTATCGGCGTCCTCGAGGCTGAGGTCGCTGGTGTCGATGTTCGGCGGGGTCGGTCGCTTCGGTTCGGTCAGGTTGCCGCCGGGCTCGGCCAGGCCCAGCTCGCTGGTGTCGATCTCGGGAGAGGGCTTGTCGTCCGGCGGCGCGAGCGGCGCTTCGGACTCGTCGAGCTCGAGGCCCTCCAGGCTGGCGGGCACCTCGAGATCCAGCACCGTTCGGTTCGGATCGCCGGCGGCGGTTGTCGCGTCGCGGGTCCTGCCGCCGGATGCACCGGCAGCTGACGTCGGGCCCGGCGCGGGTTCGGAGGCAGCGCCTTCGGCCTTCCCGCCGGTTTCGCCTTCCCCGGCCGACGGCCCGGACGATTCGCCGGCAGGTCCGCGCAGTTCGCACACGGCACCCGCCTTGCGGAAGGCCGCCTCGAACTTGCGGGCGGTGGCCTCGTCGAGGTTGCGCTTGACCACCACGGGCTTGCCGGTGAACAGCGCCTCGACCTTGTCCCCGGGCATCCTGAACAGGGCCGCGAGCTGCTGCTTCACGGCCTCCTCGGGCCGGTCCCCGACCAGCTCCCCACGGAAGACGACCTGAAACCCCTCGTCAGCCATGCCCGGCCTCCGCAGTCACGTCACCCGTGAAAAGTATGCGCGTGAAGGAACGTCGTGGCAAAACCGACTTCACAAGAATGGAACCGCGAATGAACGCGATCGGCATGGACCATTCCTGGTCCACCGCTGATTCATTGGAGTCTTCGCTACCTGGTGCGGGTCGAGCATTGCGAGACCGCTGATGGCAAATGAACACCGAACGCACCGAATACACCGAAGACACCGAAAGGGCTGATCGGGATGGACGGGAGCGGGTCGTCGGCCAGCGAGCTGTGCTCGTACCGGACGTGTATCGTTCGTTCGCGACTGACGTCGCTTCTGCAATCGTCTTTTCGGTGGATTCGGTGTATTCGGTGCGCTCGGTGTTCCGCTATTTCCCGGTGTTCCTGAACATTCGGGTGCGGGAGTGAACTCGCAGGTTGGGCCGACGAAGGACGCCCCAAAAACGCCCCCAGTCTGGGGGGGTGGGACGCGCACACCCACACAC
>CAYZHJ010000103.1:0-9932 GCA_964478305.1 uncultured Ectothiorhodospiraceae bacterium | reverse complement strand
TGACCGGTGTCGGCGGCGGTTCGCTGATGACGCCGTTCCTGCTGTTCTACGGCATTCCCCCCACGGTGGCCGTCGGCAGCGACCTTGCCTACGCCGCGGTCGCCAAGAGCCTCGGCGTGTGGTTGCGACACAAGGCGCAGGCGATCGACTGGCGCGCCGCCGGCCTGCTGATGCTCGGCAGCCTGCCGGCCGCCGGCCTGGTCATCGCCTGGCTGCGGTTGAGCGGGTCGAACGGCGAGGAGTTCGAACTGCTGATCACGCGCGTGCTCGCGGTCTGCCTGATCCTCACCGCGGGCACGCTGCTGTTTGCCGGCCGCCTGCGCGCGCTACGCAGTCACGCACCGGAGTTGCCGTCTCGCGGGGTGGCGACCGTGATCGCCGGTTTCGTTCTCGGCGCGATGGTGACCCTTTCCTCGGTCGGCTCGGGAGCGATCGGCACTGCCATCCTGCTGCTGCTGTACCCGCGCTGGTCGGTCGCCACGGTGGTCGGTACCGACCTCGCCTACGCGGTACCGCTGACCGCGACCGCCGCGATCGGCCACCTGTTTCTCGGCCATGTCGATTACGTCCTGACCGCCAGCCTGATCGTCGGCGCCATTCCGGGCATGTTCATCGGCACGCGCCTGGGACTGAACCTGCGCGAGGACATCGTGCGCGGCGTGCTGGGCGTGTTGCTGGCGGGGCTCGGAATCCGCTTCCTGCTGCTATAGAGGCGCATTCCGTGAGGGCCGTGCGACTGGCCTCTCGCAAAGGCGCAAAGCTCGCAAGGACGGAACAGCACTCTCGCAGAGGCCGCGGAGAACGCAGAGAAAAGCGCAGTACAAGCAATGAAAGACTCTTCGCTGTCTCGGGGGGCTGACTCCCGCACCCGAAAGTTCGGGAGCCCCGAAGACACCGAACGCACCGAAAGGAAGATTGCAGGAGCGACGTCAGTCGCGAACGAATGACGCAAGGCCGGTCCGGGCGAAGCCCGCAGGCCGGCTCGCTCCCGTACATCCCTTTCGGTGCCTTCGGCGATTATTGCCCATCAAGGGTCCCGGCATTCACGCCTCGCACAAGGCAGTGATGAGCCGGGAAATCAATGAACACACGGGATGAGGAATAACATGCAGGTACGCCTTTCCGCCCGCGACGCAAGCGCGCCTGGAACCTGCGTGATCGCCTGCAATCCCGTTCCTTCATCCTCTCCGCGTTTTTCTCTGCGCTCTCCGCGCACTCTGCGAGAGATCCCCGCACGGCGCTGAAAGAATGCGGCGGGGCTCAGGGAGAAAGCGTGGGCGGCGGCTGGCGGATGTAATCCGCGAGGCGGGGATGCGGTGTTTCCTGGCAGCTCGGCCAGCAGTCATCGGTCCAGAGGATGTAGGCCTGATAGCGTTCGCGGATCGCGCGGACGTATTCCACCGGTTCGTGCCCCCGAACATAGCCGAATCGCGTGCGCTGGTAGTACTGCGGTTGTGACAGTTTCAGCATTGCCACCTCGACATTGTCGAACCAGCGGTCGGGGTCCAGATCGAGCTGCGCCGCGAGTCGGCGCGCATCCCGTACATGGCCCGTGCCGGCGTTGAATGCCGCCAGCGTGAACCACATGCGATCCTGCACGGTGAGATCCTCCTCGAACCGGTCACGCAGCCAGTCGAGATAGCGTACCCCGGCGCGGATATTCGTCTCGGGATCGCTCAGGTCGCCGGTAATGCCGACCTGACGTGCGGTGCGCGGCATGATCTGCATCAGCCCGCGTGCACCCATCCACGACCGTGACTCGGGATTGAAGCCACTCTCCTGGAACATCTGCGCGACCAGCAGGCGCCAGTCGAAATTGTGCTGCCGGGCGTACTTGCGGACGATGTCGTCATGAGGCGAGAGCTGGCGACCGTCGGCGAGATCGACGCGGTGGGCCTGAAAGCGCTGGATACGCTCGTGATCCTCGAAGTACTTGGCATAGACCACGTTGTAGAACTCGCTGCGATAGGTCTGCGCCAGGTAACGATTGACGGCCGCATGGAGGGCGTCGCTGTCGGCACGGACGGCCCAGCGGTGTGACACGGGTTCGCCCAGGTCGAGCACCACCTGTATACGGTCGTTCCAGACGCGCGTGCTGCGGACGATGTGGTCATCGGCCAGCGTCAGGTCGTACTCCCCGTTGCCCACCTTCACGATGGTGGTCTCTGCCGCTTCTTCCGGTGGTACGGCGCGCAATTCCAGTTCGATCCCGCGCTGTTCACGCAGCCTTTCCAGCAGGACCCATGCGTCGCTGTCACGGTCGACGTGGAAGGTTCGGCCATGCAGATCATCGACCCCGCGAATGCTGCGATCGCGGGCATCGGTGACCACCTGGCGAATCGCGTGATGATACGGCCGCGACCAGGCGATGCCCTCGCTCGTTTCATGGGCGGGAGGTGTCAGGAATGCGGCGGCAATGTCGGCACGTCCTTCGCGCACCATGTCGAGCAGTGATTCGCCGGTCTCGGCGACGACCACTTCCAGGCGCACGCCGATCCGGTCGGCGAAGCGCCGTGCCAGCTCGTATTCGAATCCCAGCAGTTGTCCCCGCCAGAGGAAGTAGTTGGCGGCGCTGTTGCGCGTGGCCACGCGCAGGGTGCGGGTACGCTTGATCGTGTCCAGGTCGCCGCCATGCCGCTCGCGTTCGAATTGCACCAGCTTGTGGTGGCTGATGAAACGGTTGAGCACGTTGCGCAACTGGTCCGAGCCGGCCCGCAGTCCCCAACCGATGCCCACTTCGGGCGATACCGGGAATACCGGGCGGACGTCGTCGCGGTACTCGAGCATGGGGTCGAGCGTGTTGCCGTCCAGCAGGGTCAGGTCGATGCGCCCCTGCGCCAGCAGATCGAGCTGTTTCTCCGGTGTCAGTCCCGGCAGGCTCTCGACCAGCAGGCCCGGATGGGCCTCCTGCAGGTCCTGTGCCGTGTCCCAGTAGCGAGAATCGAAACCGACCGTGATGCTGCGTCCGGCGAGCTGTTCGGGTCGTTCGATCGGATCGTCGGTCCGTGCCACCAGCATCTGCCGCGTGCGCTCGAGCGCCACCGTGAAGCCGATGCGCTCGCGCCGTTCGGGTGTGGCGGCGAGATTGGCGACGATGACATCGCCGCGACCCTCGGTCAGTGCCGGAATGAGCTGCTCGAAGCGGTCGACCAGCGCGACGACGGGCTCGAGTCCGATCGAGCGGGCGAAGCGGGCCGCAGTGCGGATCTGGTCGTCGACCGGGGAGCCGTCCCGCGGCAGATGATCCGGGTCACCCGGCCGCCGCAGGACCAGCAGACGCAGCTGTCCATGCTGCTGGATGGCGTCGAAATCGCCCTGCTCGACATAGCCCGAATCCTCGACGACCCGCGGCGGCTCGTGGCTCTCTTCCCGCGGCGCCGAGCAGCCGGCCGCCAGGGCGGCCACTGCGGGGACCAAAACGCGCCATCGCCATCGTTTCATGGACACTGCCGACCGCTTCAACGACCTGATTCTAGCAGGCTGCGTGCCAACTCCTGCCGAACCCGGGCTGCCGTTGAAAGCGGTTCAGCCGCCCCCATATAGGATCACGGAGTCAAGGTCAGCATCGCTGCAAGAGGAGGAAACGACGATGGTGTTGGCAAGGTACGAGACCCGCAATCCGTGGAGCCAGTTCCACCAGGAACTGAACCGGATGCTGGGCGAGAGCTCGAGTGTGGCGACCAGTGACTGGGTGCCCGTGGTCGATATCCGCGAGGACCAGGACAAGTTCGTGCTGCACGCCGATCTGCCGGGCGTGAAGCGCGAGGACATCGACGTCACGATGGAGGAAGGCGTTCTCAGCATCCGCGGCGAACGCCGGCTGCAGGAGGTGCAGGACGAAGGCGAGTACAAGCGCATCGAACGCGCCCACGGCACGTTCTACCGTCGCTTCTCGCTGCCTGACACGGCCGATCCGGACAAGATCTCCGCGCGCTGCGACGAGGGTGTGCTGGAGGTCGTGATCCCGAAGCGCGAGACGGTCAAGCCGCGGCGCATCGAGATCGGCAAGTAGCACGACGGTCGCCCTGCAAGCAACGGCGCCCGCGGGGAATGATCTCCGCCGGCGCCGTCCCGGTTTCACTCGCCGGGGGTGTTCTCCCGGACCCAGCGCCCGCCCCCGGCGGTCTGTTCCCGTTTCCAGAACGGTGCCCGGTGCTTGAGCGCTTCCATGATCGCCCGGCAGACCGTGAAGGCCTCGGCCCGGTGTGCCGACCAGACCGCCACCAGCACGATCGGCTCGCCCGGCGTGATCGTGCCCACCCGGTGGATCACCAGTACATCCAGAATTTCTCCCTGCTCGCGGCATTCGCCGACGATCGCTTCGAGCTGACGCTCGGTCATGCCCGGGTAGTGCTCCAGGAACATCTCGTCGACCGCTTCGCCGTCGCTGAAATCCCGCATGCTGCCGACGAATGCCGCGGTGGCGCCGAACTCGCCGGGCCGTACCCGCGCCTGCTGGTGATCGATCAGCGCCTGCCAGGGATCGAACGGGGCTTCGCGCAGCTCGACGGTCACGGTTCAGCCTCCGGTGACCGGCGGGAAAAAGGCGAGTTCTTCGCCATCATCGAGCGGACGGTCGGGGGTGGTGTACTCGAGATTGACCGCGCACAGCACGTGGGAGGGCACCGCTTCCTCGCCCGTCAGCTGCTTCCAGACATCGTCAACGGTGGCGCCGGCCGGCAGTTCCAGCGTCCGCTCGCTGAAACCCAGGCGCTCGCGCAGGTGGGCGAAGACTCGTACGTTGACGTTCATGGACAGCGGGTCACCCGGTGAAAGGGCTACAATCGACAGTCAATCAGGACCGCGGACGGCGCGCAAGCGGCAGGAGGAGACGAGGCCGATGAGCGAACTGACCCATTTCAACCGGCACGGCGAAGCGCAGATGGTGGACGTCGGCGACAAGGACGAGACCCGCCGTGTCGCCCTGGCCGAGGGCCGCATCGAGATGGCGCCGGCGACGCTCGAGCGGATCGAGGCCGGCGGGCACGACAAGGGCGACGTGCTCGGCGTGGCGCGCATCGCCGGTATCATGGCCGCCAAGCGCACGGCCGAGCTGATTCCGCTGTGCCACCCGCTGCCGCTGACCCGCATCGAGTTGGCGTTCGAGACCGAGGCCGGCACGCCGGCCGTGCGCTGCCGCGCCCGCGCCGAGACCCGCGGCCGCACCGGGGTCGAGATGGAAGCCCTGACCGCCGTGCAGATCGCCCTGCTGACCGTCTACGACATGTGCAAGGCGGTCGATCGCGGCATGCGCATCGAGGGCGTGCGGCTGCTGGAGAAGAGTGGCGGCAGGTCGGGAGACTGGCGCGCGGACGACGACTCCGCGAATGGCTGAGCGTCCGGGCGGCATGCCGCCTGCCGCTTGCGTCATCCCTGCTCGAGCAACCGCCGCAGGTCGATGATCCCGGCATTGGCGCGGGAGATGTAGGAGGCCATCACCAGCGAATGGTTCGCCAGCAGGCCGAAGCCCTTGCCGTTGAGCACGATCGGGCTGCCCAGCGGCCGCTGGGTGGCCTCCAGCGAGCGGATCACCTGTTCCACGCTGCGCTCGGCGTTCTTGTCCTCGATCACGTCGGCGAAGTCGATCTGCGCCGCGCGCAGGAAGTGCAGCAGCGCCCAGGTCGCGCCGCGGGCGTGATAGAACTCGTCGTCGATCTGCAGCCAGGGCGTGCTGTCCCGGAAATCCGTCGGCGACGGCGTCGACTGCCGGCCCGCGGGATCGCCGGCCAGGTCGGTGTTGGCGCGCCACTCGCCGACGCTGGCACCCAGCCGCTGGGCGATGCCGCCGAGGCGCTTGTCGACCACCGACAGCCATTCGCGCAGGTTGTCGGCACGGGCGTAGAACTGGGCCTCGGACTGCTCCGCGTCCACCAGCCGGTCGCGATAGCTCGCGAGGAAGCGCAGGGCGTCCCGGTATTCGCCCTCGGTCGAGGGGAACAGCCACGAATTGGCGTTGAAGTTCAGCCGCGGCTCGGCCTGGGCGAGATCCTCGTCCTCGCGTGACTGCGATTGCGAGCGGCTGATCTCGTTGCGCAGGATGCGCGCCAGGTCGCGAATCTGCACCACCGCGCCGTATTCCCAGTTGGGCATGTTGTCGACCAGCACGCCCGGCGGGGTGACATCGTTGGTGAGATAGCCTCCCGGCTTGTCGAGCAGTACCTCGGTTGCATGCATCAGGGTGACCGTGGTGACGTAACCGGTCACGATTTCGTGACCGTTCGCCTCGGCGACGGCCTCCGCCCGCGATTGCACGTCGAAGGTGTCCGGTTCCCGGCTCCACCACCAGCCGAGCAGCGAGAACACGATCACGAGCGCGACGACGGCCATGAGCGAGCCCGCGATCAGGCCGCGGCGGCGCCACTCGAGCGGATTGAACAGGCGGGCGAACGCAACGAGCGCTCGCCGGGAACGCTGCAGGAAGTCGGGCATCGAATCACTCCGAGGATGCACCGTCACTGTAACGGCACAGGACGGAAACACAAGAGTGGAGAGTACACTGTGGCCATGCGGCGGCCGACAGGGTAACGGGGCAGGGGAATGGCGGTCTGGCTCAAGCGGATCGGTATCGGGCTGGCGGTGCTCGTCGTGCTGCTGGCCGCGGTGATCGGAGCCGCACTGGCACTGGTCGATACCGAGGCGCTCAAGCGCGTCGTCTCCGGGCAGGTGGAAGAGAACACCGGCCGCGAGTTGACGATCGAGGGCGACCTCGGCATCTCGATCTTCCCCTGGATCGGCTTCGAGCTGGGCCGCACCCGCCTGGCCAACGCGGCCGGTTTCGACGAGCGGCCGTTCGTCGCCCTGGAGCGGGCCGAGCTGCGGGTGCGCCTGTTGCCGTTGTTCCGGCGCGAGGTGGCGGTCGACCGGGTGGTCCTGCACGGGCTCGAACTCAATCTCGCGCGCGACGAGGGCGGGCGCGGCAACTGGGAGGACCTGACCGCGGCCGCGGAAGAAGCGCCGGTATCGGCCGGCGAGAAGCAGAACACGGAACCGTCCGCGGAACGGGACGAGACGGGAGCGGCGCCGGCATTCGATCTGCGCATCGAGGGGCTGGACATCCGTGACGCCAACCTGCACTGGCGCGATGCGGGTACGGGCGAGTCCGTGTCATTGCGCGATCTGAATCTCGAAACCGGCCCGCTGCAGGCGGGCGTGGCCACGCCCGTGCGACTGCGCGCGAGCCTGGAGCCGGCCGGTGCGCCGTCGCTGGCCGTGGACCTGCGGACCGAGGCCGGGTTCGAGCCGCAGACTCCGCGACTGCACCTGCGCGGGCTGGTGATCGACCTGAATGCCCGCGGCGACGACCTGCCGGGCGGCGAGCTCGCCGCCCGGGTCGAGGCCGACGTCGACGCCGATCTCGGCGCCGGCCGGGTCCGCGTCGAGCCGCTCGAGCTGGCCCTGGCGGATACCGTCAGGGCGCGCGGCAACGTCAGCGCGGACACGGCCGGCGACACCCCGACCGTTGACGGCCGGCTGGAGACCGACGCATTCAGCCCGCGCGAGCTGGCGCGGGTCCTCGATACCGCCCTTCCGGAAGGGAGCGACCCGCAGGCATTGCAGTCGGCCTCCGCCGCGTTCGGGTTCACTGCCGCGGGCGAGACGGTGCGCATCGACGACCTCGTGGTGATCCTCGACGACACCCGCATGACGGGCTCGGTGCGCGCACGCGCCGGCGACATTCCCGAGGCCTCGCTGCAGCTCGCGATCGATGCCATCGATCTCGATCGCTACCTGCCGGCGGCGGGAGAAGGAGACGGGGCCGCGGCTGCCGCGGGCGCCGATGCGGCCGGCGGCGACCCGGTTGCCACCCTGCCGCTGGAGGCGATGCGCGGTGTGCGTGCCGACGCCGATATCGGCATCGGCCGGCTCGGTGTGCGCGGCCTCGACGCCACCGACGTCGTCCTGCGCGCGCGCCTCGACGGCGGCCTGCTCGTGCTGGAGCGGCTGAGTGCCAATGCCGCGGAGGGATCGCTGCGGCTCGGCGGCCGCCTGGACGGGCGCACGGACACGCCGGCCGCGGGCATGGATATCCGCGTCGACGGCATCCAGGCATCGCCCCTGCTGCAGGCCTTGCTGGGCACGACCCCGGTGCACGGCCGGCTCGATGCCGGCATCACCCTCGATACGGCCGGGGGCACGCTGGATGACTGGATCGCCGGCCTGGACGGCGATCTCGTGACCACGTTCAGCGACGGCGCCATCGAGGGCATCAACATCGCGCAACGCATCCGCGTCGCCTGGGCGCGGCTGCAGGGCGGGCAGATCGAGGAAGCGACCGCGGAGCGCCGCACCGATTTCTCGCGGCTGCATTTCGCCGGCACCATTCGCGACGGCGTGCTGCGTTCGGACACGCTGGACCTGCGTGCGCCGCTGCTGCGCGTCGGCGGCTCGGGCGAGGTCGATCTCGCCCGGCGCGAGGTCGACTACGTCGCCCGCGTGCGGGTCACCGGCACGCTCGAGGGGCAGGGCGGCGGCGATCTCGAGGAGGTTCGGGGACTGGACATCCCGCTGCGTTTCCGCGGACCGCTGACCGGGCCGGACATCGAGCTCGCCATGGGCGATGCGCTGGAGGCGAAGGCGGAAGCGCGACAGGAGGAACTGAAGCGCGAGGCAAAGGAAGCCGAGGAGAGCGCCAAGAAGGAGGTAGACGAGGCCGTGGACAGGGAAAAACAGGAGCTGGAGCGCAGGAAGGAAAGGGAGAAGAAGAAGGCGAAGGAGAAGCTGGAGAAGGAACTGGAAGGGCTGTTCGACTGATGGCGGCGCGCGGCTTCGCCGGGCGGCTGCTCGACTGGTACGACCGCCACGGTCGCCACGACCTGCCCTGGCAGAACCCGGCCACGCCCTACCGGGTGTGGATCTCCGAGATCATGCTGCAGCAGACCCGGGTCGAGACCGTGCGGCCGTATTTCGAACGCTTCCTGCAGCGCTTCCCGGATGAATCGAGTCTGGCCGCGGCAGACCTCGACGAGGTGCTGGCGCACTGGTCGGGTCTCGGCTACTACGCCCGGGCGCGCAATCTGCACAAGGCCGCGCGAATCGTGGTTGCCGAGCACGGCGGCGAGCTGCCGGGCGACCTCGATGCATTGATGGCACTGCCCGGCATCGGTCGTTCGACCGCCGGCGCCATCCTCAGCCTCGCACTCGGCCGGCGCCACGCCATCCTCGACGGCAACGTCAAGCGCGTGCTGGCGCGCCACTGCGGCATCGAGGGCTGGCCCGGCCGGACGGCGGTCGCCCGCGAGCTCTGGGCCGCGGCCGAGGCGCGCACCCCGCAGCGGCGCGTCGCTGCCTACAACCAGGCGCTGATGGACCTGGGCGCCGGCGTCTGCCTGCGGCGGCCGCGCTGCGCGGAGTGCCCGCTCGCGGCCGACTGCCGCGCGCGCATCGAGGACAGCACCGGCCGGATTCCCGGCTCGAAGCCGAAACGGGAGCTGCCGCAGCGCGAAACGCTGGTGCTGGTGCTGCAGCGCGCGAGCGATGGCGCCATCCTGCTCGAACGGCGACCGCCCGAGGGCATCTGGGGCGGCCTCTGGTCGCTGCCGGAGTTCGCCGACACGGAAACGCTGGAGACGTGGCTGGCAACGCGGCTCGGCAGACTGCCGGAATCCGAGTCACTGGCGCCGGTGGAACACGCCTTCACCCATTTCCGTCTGCGCATTCATCCGCGCCGGGTGCAGGTCGCCGATGCCGATACGGTCGCCGACGGCGCCCACCGCGACTGGTACACGCCGGGCGGCGGTCCCGGCGGCCTGCCCGCGCCGATCCGCCGCATCGCCGAGCAGGTCACGACCGCGCTCGCTTGACGCCAGCGGTGGCGCTCGGTGTAATACGCGCCCCGGTCGCCGTGCGCGGCCGGTTCCCTTCCCGGGGCCAGGTAGCTCAGTTGGTAGAGCATGCGACTGAAAATCGCAGTGTCGGCGGTTCGATTCCGTCCC
>CAYZHJ010000102.1:0-9959 GCA_964478305.1 uncultured Ectothiorhodospiraceae bacterium | reverse complement strand
GCGCCTTCTACGATCCGACCAACTTCACCTACCCGGCCGGCAGCCACATCTGCGAAGTCGAGGTGGACCCCGAGACGGGCAGGGTGGAGGTCGTCAACTTCACGGCCGTCGACGACTTCGGCAACGTCATCAACCCGATGATCGTGGAAGGCCAGGTGCACGGCGGCATCACGCACGGCATCGGCCAGGCGCTGCTGGAGCACGGCATCTACGATGCCGAGAGCGGCCAGCTCGTCACCGGCTCGTACATGGACTACGCCATGCCGCGGGCCGACGACGTGCCGAGTTACAAGGTGGGCACGCAGAACACGCCCTGCACCCACAATCCGCTCGGCGTGAAGGGCTGCGGCGAGGCCGGCACGATCGGCGCGCCGGCGGCGGTGATGAATGCCGTCATCGATGCGCTGGCGCCGCTCGGCGTCGAGCAGCTCGAGATGCCCGCGACACCGAGCCGTGTCTGGCAGGCGATCCGGCAGGCCCGTTCAGCGAAGGCCGCCTGAGGGGAGGGTTCACGATGTACGCATTCGAATACCATCGGCCCGGGTCGCTCGACGAGGCCGCGAAGCTGCTGACCGGCTCGGAGGACGCAAGCGCGATCGCCGGCGGCCAGACCCTGCTGCAGACGCTGAAGCAGCGCCTGGCGCAGCCGACGGCCCTGGTGGATCTCGGCGGCCTGGCCGAGCTTTCCGGAATCAAGGTCGAGAAGGACCGGGTCGTGGTCGGCGCCATGACGCGACACAGCGAGGTCGCCCGGTCGAAGGAAATCGCGAAGGCGATCCCGGCGCTCGCCGCGCTCGCCGAGAGCATCGGCGATCCGCAGGTGCGCAACGCGGGCACGCTGGGCGGCTCGATCGCGAACAACGATCCGGCCGCGGACTACCCGGCGGCCGTGCTCGGGCTCGGCGCCACCGTGCAGACCAGCCAGCGCGAGATCGCGGCCGACGACTTCTTCGTCGATCTGTTCGAGACGGCGCTGGAGCCGGGCGAGCTGATCCGCGCGGTCAGCTTCCCGATCCCGAAGCGCGCGGCGTACGTGAAGTTCCCGCAGCCGGCCTCACGCTTCGCGCTGGTCGGCGTCATGGTGGCCGAGGTCGGCGACGGCGTGCGCGTCGCCGTCACCGGCGCGGGGCCCTGCGTGTTCCGCGTGACGGAGATGGAGCAGGCGCTGGCGAAGGACTTCTCGGCCGACGCCATTGCCGGCATCGAGGTCGACGCCGGCCGGCTGAACGGCGACATCCACGGCACGCCGGAGTACCGCGCGCACCTGGTCAACGTGCTCGCGCGCCGGGCGGTGGAGGCGGCCGCATCGGCGTAGCGATGCCATCCCCGGCCTGCCGCGCCGGCGGATTCCGTCGAAGGTACCGGCCCCGCCGCCGTCGCGGCGGCGCGGGCCGTTTCCCGTTGCCCACGAGATTCGGAGCGACCGCCGCATGAATCGCGCACCGGCCCCGCGTGATCTGCCCGCCACCATCGACGACACCCTCGCCCTGCTCGACCGGGGCGAGTACGTCGCCGACCGGCGCCTGGCCACGGTGCTGTTCCTCGCCCTGCAGATGGGCCGCCCACTGTTCCTCGAGGGCGAGGCCGGCGTCGGCAAGACCGAGATCGCCAAGGTGGTCGCACGCGTGCTCGGCCGGCCGCTGGTGCGGCTGCAGTGCTACGAGGGCCTCGACATCGCTTCGGCCGTCTACGAGTGGAACTACCAGCGCCAGATGGTGGAGATCCGCCTGGCCGAGGCGTCCGGCGAGGTCGATCGCGAGCACCTGGCGCAGGACGTGTTCGACCGGCGCTTCCTGATCCGGCGGCCGCTGCTGCAGGCGCTCGACCCCGACGACGGCATTGCGCCGGTGCTGCTGATCGACGAGCTCGATCGCACCGACGAGCCCTTCGAGGCCTACCTGCTGGAGGTCCTGTCCGACTTCCAGGTCACGGTGCCGGAGATCGGCACGATCGCCGCGAAGGAACCGCCGATCGTCATTCTCACCTCGAACCGCACGCGCGAGATCCATGACGCGGTCAAGCGCCGCTGCCTGTATCACTGGGTCGACTATCCCGATGCCGAGCGCGAGCTGGCGATCCTGCGCCTGAAGGCCCCCGCCGCGCCGGAAGAACTGAGCCGGCAGGTGGTGGCCTTCGTCCAGGAGCTGCGGGAGATGGATCTCTACAAGCTGCCGGGTGTCGCCGAGACCATCGACTGGACCAATGCGCTGGTCGCCGTGGACACCCTGTCGCTCGACCCCCGGGTCATCAACGACACCCTTGGTGCCCTGCTGAAGTACCAGGACGACATCGCCCGGCTCGACTCGGCGCAGGTCAACGACCTGCTCGCCCGGATCAACGCCGGGGTGGCCCGCGATGGCTGAGGGGGCCGATGCGGGCGGCGGCCGCCTGGCCGAGAACGTCATGCACTTCGCCCGCGTGCTGCGCGCGGCGGGCCTGCCGGTCGGTCCCGACAAGGTGCTCGACGCGCTGCGCGCGCTCGAGATCGCCGGCGTGCGGCGACGCGATGATTTCTACTGGACCCTGCACGCCGTGTTCGTCGATCGCCGCGATCAGCGGCACCTGTTCGACCAGGCGTTCCAGGTGTTCTGGCGCGATCCGGAACTGCTCGACCGCGTGCTGCAGCTCCTGCTTCCGCAGGCGCCCGGCGGTCATGTTCCACCGCCCGCGCCGCCGCCCGCGCGGCTGCTGGAGGCACTGGCCGCCGGTGCGGCGCCGCCGGCGCCGGAATCACGGCGCCGGCAGGAGCAGGAGATCGAGGTCGACGCGACGCTGACCTGGTCCGCCGAGGAGCGCCTGCAGACCATGGACTTCGAGTCCATGACCGCGGCCGAGCAGGCCGAGGCCCGCCGCGCCATCGCCCGCCTGCGGATGTCCCTGCGGCCGGTCGCCACGCGGCGCTTCCGGCCGGATTCGCGCGGGCGCTGCATCGACTTCCGCGCGACCCTGCGCAGCTCGCTGCGCCAGGGCGGGCACACCATCGCCCTGCGGCGGCGGGCGCCCGTGCGGCGTCATCCGCCGCTGGTCGTGCTCTGCGACATCTCCGGCTCGATGAGCCAGTACTCGCGCATGTTCCTGCACTTCCTGCACGCCGTGAGCAACGACCGCGACCGCGTGCACACGCTGCTGTTCGGCACGCGCCTGACCAACGTGACCCGGCACCTGCGCACGCGCGATGTCGACGAGGCCCTCGAGCGCACCGGCCGTGCCGTGCCGGACTGGTCCGGCGGCACCCGCATCGGCGCCTGCCTGCACGAGTTCAACCGGCACTGGGCGCGGCGCCTGCTGGCGCAGGGCGCGACCGTGCTGCTCATCACCGACGGCCTCGACCGCGAGGCGGGCGAGGGCGTCGCCGCGGAGATGGCGCGGCTGCACCGCTCGGCGCGGCGGCTGATCTGGCTCAACCCGCTGCTGCGCTGGTCCGGCTTCGAGGCGAAGGCCGGCGGGGCGCGCGCGATGCGCCCGCACGTCGACGAGCTGCGGCCGGTGCACAACATTCGCAGCCTGGTCGAGCTGGCCGACGCCCTGGCGGCTGCACCCGACACCGGCCGGCACGCCGCATGATCACCGGCATCCTGCTGGCGGCGGGCCGCGGCGAGCGCTTCGGCGGCGACAAGCTGCTGGCGACGCTGCCGGATGGACACCTCGTGGCCGAGGCCGCGGCCCGGGCCATGGTCGCGGCGCTGCCCGGGGTGATCGCGGTGGTCCGGCCACGGAGCGAGGCACTGGAAGAGATCCTGCGCACCGCCGGTTGTGAAACGATCGTCTGTCCCGCCGCGCGGGAAGGCATGGGTGCCAGCCTCGCCTGCGGCATCCGTGCAAGCCGGGACGCCGACGGCTGGATCATTGCCCTGGCCGACATGCCCTGGATCCGGACCGGGACGATCGCCCGCGTCGCCGCCGGCCTTGCGGAGGGAAGCCGCATCGTCGCTCCGGTTCACCAGGGACAGCGGGGGCATCCCGTGGGCTTTGCCGCCGCGTTCGGCGAGGACCTCGCTTGCCTGTCCGGCGGCCGCGGTGCCGACGGGATCGTCCGCGCCAACCGGCAATGCCTGGATCTGTTCGAGACCGACGATGGCGGAATACTGCGGGATGTCGATGTTCCGCGGGACCTCGCCGGCGAGTGAGCCGGCCTGCGCAGGCTTGCGGGATCGCGGGTACGGCGCCAGCGCGCCTTCATGAGGATTCCGCCCGGGCGGACCGGCGGCGCTCCTCGCTCGGCGTCACGCCGAAGAGCGCGGTGTAACGGCGCGTGAAATGGGAGGGCGAGCTGAAACCGCACCCGCGCGCCACTTCGGTGATCGCCTCGTCCGTGTTCAGGATCTGCTGACGGGCCATGTTCAGGCGCAGCTCCATGTAGTACTGCGTCGGCGTGCATCCCAGGTGGTCCCGGAACAGGCGCTCGAGCTGCCGCTCCGACAGCTGCACGTACTCGGCGAGCTCCGACATGCGCAGCGGGTCCTCGAGATTGGCCTCCATGATCGCGACCGTGGAAGTCAGCTTGGGGCGGGTCGTTCCCAGCCGCTGCCGCAACGGGATCCGCTGGCGATCATGACTGTCCCGCATGCGATCGTGGACGATGAGATCGGCAACCGCCGCGGCGATCCCGGCGCCGTTCTCGTGCCGGCGGATGAGCTCGAGCATCATGTCCATGGCCGCGGTGCCACCGCCGCTGGTGAAGCGATCCCGATCGATCTCGAACAGGTGGTTGGAGACGATGATGCGTGGATAGCGCGCGAGCATCACCGCCATGTCCTGCCAGTGAATGGTGCAGTGGTAACCGTTCAGCAGGCCGGCACGGGCCAGCAGGTCGCTGCCCGTGTCGATGCCGCCCAGCTCGATGCCCCTGCGCGCCAGTGTGCGCAGCCAGCCGACCAGACGCTTCGTGTCCGGGTAGCGGATCGGGTTGGGGCCGCAGACGATCACGCTGTCGACTCCGGGCAGGTCCTCGATCGAATGATCCGGCGTGGTCAGCACGCCATTGCTCGCCCGCACCGGTTCCCCGTCGATGGTCACCGTCAGGGCGCCGAAGGTTTCGGCGTCCGCCGCCATGTTCGCCATGCGCAGCGGTTCGATGGCGGAGGCGAAACCGATGTAGGTGAAACCGGGCACGAGCAGGAACGCGAACCGGTGTTCCGCCTCGCCCCCGGCATTGAGCGGCCGTGGCACGCCGGCCAGGTGTTCGGGTATGTGCTTCGCGGTCACGGGAGTCTCGTTGCCGCCCGCGACATTCACGTACAGCCGGTGTGAGGTCGCTTCGGGCAGCTTGATACGGTCGATGCCGGATTCTTTCGATGATCGTCCAGATCCCGCCATGGTTCCAGTGCGACGTGGCGCCGGGCAATCCGGCAAGTCAATAACTATCTGATTCGGTTTGCCAAATCCATGAATTCGGCATGTCGCGGGGCGTGACATGTCGGATTCGTGCCAGCACGTATCGGCTGCGGGCGAGTGGCGCGTCCCGCAATCGTTAGGCTTGAGAACGCAGGCAGGCAACCGGAGCGCGGCGCCACGAAACCCGCCGGCCCGACCGTCAATTCGAACCGAGTCGAGGTGAATCAATGGATCTTCCACAGACCCTGAGCATACAGAACGGGAATCGCGTGCAGGGCACGTTCTCCGAGAAGGAGATGCAACGGCGACTGGACCGGCTGCGCGAGGTCATGGCCGGGAAGAACATCGACGTCGCGCTGTTCACCTCGTATCACAACATCAACTACTACAGCGACTTCCTGTATTGCGCCTTCGGCCGCAACTACGGCCTGGTCGTGACGCACGACAACTCGACCTCGATCTCGGCGAACATCGATGGTGCCCAGCCATGGCGGCGCACCTTCGGCGACAACATCGTCTACACGGACTGGCATCGCGACAACTACTTCGCGGCGGTCAGGAAGCTGATTCGCGACGGTCAGCGCGTCGGCGTCGAGTACGACCACATCAACTTCGAGAATCTGCGCAAGCTGCAGGGCGCATTGCCGACCTCCGAGCTGGTGGACATCAGCAAACCGACCATGCAGTTGCGCATGCGCAAGTCGGACGAGGAGATCGCCCACATTCGCGAAAGCGCCCGCATCGCCGATATCGGCGGCGAGGCCTGTGTCGAGGCGATCGGGGTCGGTGTACCCGAGCACGAGGTGGCGCTGCATTCCACCCGGGCAATGGTGCGCGAGATCGCACGGACGTTCCCGCACGGCGAACTGATGGACACGTGGACCTGGTTCCAGTCCGGTGTCAACACCGACGGTGCGCACAACCCGGTCACGACCCGGCGCATCGAGCGCGGCGACATCCTGAGCCTGAACTGCTTCCCCATGCCGGCCGGCTACTACACCGCGCTCGAGCGAACCCTGTTTGCCGAGGAATGCTCGGACGAGCACCTGCGGTTGTGGGAGATCAACGTCAAGGTGCACGAGGCGGGACTGAAGCTGATCAGGCCCGGCATGCGGTGCTGCGATGTCGCCGCCGAGTTGAACGAGATCTATCGGGAACACGATCTGCTGAAGTACCGCACCTTTGGCTACGGCCATTCATTCGGTGTCCTGTCGCACTACTACGGGCGCGAGGCCGGCCTGGAGCTGCGCGAGGACATCGAGACGGTGCTGGAGCCCGGCATGGTCGTTTCCATGGAGCCGATGATCATGATCCCGGAAGGGCAGCCGGGCGCCGGCGGCTACCGCGAGCACGACATCCTCGTCGTGAACGAATCGGGCGCCGATGACATTACCGGCTTTCCGTACGGTCCGGAGCACAACATCGTCCGCAAGTGACGGGCGTTCCATCTCCGGCACTGATGGACAGCAAACGGGCAATCGAGCCCGGAATGAAGTAGAACGGAGGTTCCCATGAAAGAGCCCAGAAGAAAGACAAACGTATCGCGTCGCCGCTTTCTCCAGGGGGTCGGTGGCGCCGCCGGCGTCGCCGCCGTTTCCGGTCTGGCACCCTTCGTCCCCGCCCGTGCGAGTGACGACGAGCTGACGATGCTTGCATGGAACGGCCATGCGGAACCGGACATCGTTGGTGAATTCGAGCAAAGGCATGGTGTCCGGATCCGGGCCAAGTACTACACCGGCGGCGACAACATGCTGGCATTGATTGCCCAGTCACCGCCCGGTACGTATGACCTCATCCTCTCGGACGCGGAATACGTGCAGCAGCTTCGTTCCGCGGGATACATCGAGCGCCTGGATCCGGAAGACTACAACTTCGACGAGTACTTCCCGGAGTTTCAGCGATTCCCGTTCAGCTGGCACGACGATGACCTGTACTCCGTGCTGGTGCGCTTCGGATTCCTCGGTGTCTCGTACAACACCGACCTGCTGTCCGAGAAGGACGTGCGATCGTACCGCCTGTTCTGGGACGAGGGCCTGAAAGACAAGGTCGGTCACTTCGACTGGCACCTGCCGAACCTCGGCCAGATCAGCCTGCTGAACGGCAACAGCGATGCCTACAACCTGACCGACAGCGAGTGGGAGGCCGTGAAGGAGACCACCATGAGCCTGCGCCCGCAGATCGCCGGCTTCTTCGACTACGGCGGAACCTTCTCTTCCCTGAAGACCGGCGAAGTGCATGCCATGGCCGGCATCGGCGACTGGATCACCGGTGTGCTGGAACGCAGCGGTGCGCCCGTCACCACCGCGATCCCCGAGGAGGGCGGATTGCAGTGGAGCGAGGCGTTCTGCATCGGCAAGGATGCGCGCCGCCCCGATCTCGCCCGCAAGTTCATCCAGTACATCACCTCCGCCGAGGGCCAGGCGCGATCGGCGCAGATGGAGGCGTACCCGGCGATGATCCCCAATCGCGAAGGCTGGAAGCGACTGGCCGAGGTCAATCCGGAGGAGGCCCGGCGCCAGAACATGGTGCTCGGCGAGCGCAATGCCATCGATCTCATCCGCGAAGGCCTGATCCAGTTCCGTCAGCTTCCGGTCAATCAGGGCCTCGGAACATGGAATGGCTTCTGGCAGGAGTACAAGAACGCCTGAGCCGGGCACGGGTGTGCGGGAGAGGGCTGAGCCTCTCCCGCCGCCACCCGTGGCCGGGCCGGCTGGCCCGCCGTCGGCGGACACGCACCGGGGCGTCCGGAGAAATTCATGACGGCGAATCGTGACGACCCGCCGGCGCATGCCGGCACACCCGGCGGTGCGCCCGGCTCCGGCAGGCGGAAGCGGGCGCACCCGCTGCCCCAACGGCTGTTCACCCTGGTTCTCACGTTGCCGTCCCCGCTGTGGCAACTGCTGTTCCTCGTGTCCCCGCTGGTGTTCCTCGGGGTGATCACGTTCTGGTCGGTCGAGTTCTACCGGCTGGCCCCGGATTTCCACGTCGGCAACTGGGTGCACATCTATACGCGTGGATACTTCCACGATGCGTACCTGCGGACCTTCGGACTCGCCGCGCTCGCCACCGTGGTGATCAGCGCCGTGGCGTTTCCCTGCGCCTGTGCCATTGCCTTCAAGCTCGGCCCGTCGGCGCGCCGCTTCGCGATCCTGCTGCTCATCATCCCGTTCTTCACGAGCTACCTGGTGCGGGTCTACGCATGGCAGGTAGTGCTGGCGGACGCCGGCATCGTCAACGCGGCCCTCGCGTTGCTGGGCATTCCGCCGGCGGACATGCTGAACACCGCGTTCGGCACGCTGGTCGGTTACGCGACCCTGTGCCTGCCGCTGGTCACGCTGCTGCAGGTCCTGAGCCTGATGTACGTCGACCGGGATCTCGTGGAGGCGGCGCACAATCTCGGCTGCGGGCGCCTGCGTACCGTGTGGAAGGTGGTCGTTCCCTCCGCCCGCATCGGCATCGTCGTCGCCGCCCTGTTCTGCTTCATCCTGACGTTCGGTGACTTCGTCAGCCCGCTGTATCTCGGTGGCGGGCAGCAGACGATGCTGAGCACGGTCATCATCGACACCACCAAGTCCGGTCAGCAATGGCCTCGCGCGGCGGTCGTGGCGACCACGATGATCATCACGCTCCTGACGGTCGCGATCGCGGCGATCGCGTTCGCGTACAGGAGACCCCGATGAACGACAATCGCTGGATCAACCTGGCGCTGCGTGTCTACATGATCGTGGTGTTCGCGTTCATATTCACGCCGATCGCCGCCAGTTTCGTGTTCTCGTTCAACTCCGATCGCTTCCCCTCGCTGCCGCTGGGCGAGTTCACTCTCCAGTGGTACCAGTCGATCGCCGCGGATCCCGGCGTGTGGGAGGCATTCCGCAACAGCGTCCGAGTCGGTGTGACGGTTTCGGTCGTGTCCACCGTGATCGGCTTCGCGGCCGCGTACACCGATTACCGCTATCGCTTTTTCGGCAAGTCCGTGTACCTGGCGTTCGCACTGCTTCCTCCCACCATCCCGGTGGTGATCATGGGCGTGGCGATGCTGGCATTCCTGTCGCGGGTGGGTCTGTCGGGCGGAATCGAGGCGGTGATGATCAGTCACATCGTCATGTGCTCACCGTTCGCGATGGCATTGATCCGCATGCGCCTGGCGCTGATGCCGGCGGATCTCGAGTCTGCCGCGTGGAATCTCGGCGCGGGACAGTGGCGCGCGATGCTGCACGTGATCCTGCCCTTCACCGCGCCGAGCATCGCGGCGGCCCTGTTCGTGACCATGGCCGTCTCGTTCGACGAGTTCGCGGTCGCCTGGTTCGTGTCCGGTCTCGAGCCGACCGTGCCGGTGCGGATCCTGAATACCCTGCAGGGGCAGGTGAGCCCCGAGATCAACGCGATCGGCTCCATCGCGTTCATCACGACAATGACCCTGGTGATCCTCGCGCAGGTCGTGATCCTGCGCCGGGGCCGCCGCACCGCATAGCCCGCCTGAATGCAGGCGGCCGGAGGTAGCGATTCGTGCAAGATCCCCTGGTCGAAATTGACGGAGTAACGAAGCGCTTCGGCGACTTCGCGGCAGTCGACGGCATCGATCTCGACATCGGCACGGGCGAGTTCCTCGCCATCATGGGCTCGAG
>CAYZHJ010000101.1:0-10153 GCA_964478305.1 uncultured Ectothiorhodospiraceae bacterium | reverse complement strand
ACAAGCGGCCGGTGATGTCGGATCTGCGCGAGTCCGGTGCCATCGAGCAGGATGCCGACGTCATCGTGTTCATCTATCGCGACGAGGTCTACGACGAGGACAGTCCCCACAAGGGCACCGCCGAAATCCTGGTGCGCAAGCAGCGCAACGGACCCACCGGCACGGTACACCTGACCTTCCTCGGCCAGTACACCCGGTTCGAGAACTTCACGCCGGAAGTCTACGGCGCCGATTGAGCGGGAGTCCGTTCCGGCCATGACCGCTTCGCTGCGCACACCGGTGGCCCGACTGGATGCGAACGCACTGCGCCACAACTTCGCGCGGGCGCGCTCGGCGGCCCCGCATGCCGCGATATTCGCGGCCATCAAGGCGCAGGGCTATGGCCACGGCCTGTTGTGGTGCGCGGACGTTCTCGCCGATGATTGCGAGGGCTTCGCGGTGGCGACGGTCGGCGAGGGTGTTGCCCTGCGTGAACGGGGCCTCGATCGGCATCGCATCTGCATCCTGAACGGGGCGCTGGATCATGACGACCTGGCGGCCTGTTCCGCCCATCGGCTCGAACCGTTGATCCACCAGCCCTGGCAGACCGAGGCCCTGTCCCGCGGCAGGCTGCCACGACCGTTGCGGACATGGCTCAAGATCGATTCCGGCATGGGGCGCATGGGCGTGCCCGCCGCCGAAGCGGCCGACTGGCATCGCCGCCTGCAGGCCTGTGCCGATGTCGAACCGCCCGTCGGGCTGATGACGCACATGGCCTGTGCCGATGACCGGGGGGACGAATACACCACCCGGCAGACGGATTGCTTCGAGCAGGCCATCGAGGGTTGCGACGGGCCGCGCAGCGCGGCCAACTCAGCCTGCGTTCTCGGCTGGCCGCGAACGCATGGCGACTGGATCCGACCCGGCATCATGCTCTACGGCTGCTCGCCGTTCGTCGAGGGTGCCGAGCCGGAACTGGATCTGCGGCCGGTGATGACGCTCACCTCGCGCCTGATCGCGATCAATCGATTGCGAAAGGGCGAGGCGATCGGTTATGGGCGAACCTGGACCTGTCCCGAGGACATGCCGGTGGGCGTCGTCGCCATCGGTTACGGTGACGGGTATCCGCGCCATGCCGCCAACGGCACGCCCGTACTCGTCCGCGGCCATCGCGTGCCGCTGGTCGGACGGGTGTCGATGGACAAGATCACGGTCGATCTGCGCGGGCTGCCGGAGGCGGTGCCCGGTGACGAGGCCGTTCTCTGGGGCGAGGGGCTTCCGGTCGAGGAGATCGCCCGCTCCGCGGGCACGATCGGTTACGAACTGCTGTCCGGCGTGCACGGCCGGGTCACGATGACCTCCTCGTCGTCCTGAAAGAGGAAACAATTGAAAGGGAGGGCTCTTCAGTACCTTGTGCAGGTCTCGCCGTGCCGGACCGCTGATGAGCAATAACCACCGAAGGCACCGACCGCACTGGCCGTGCGTCGTTCGTTCGCGACTGACGTCGCTCCCACAATCTTCTTTTCAGTGGATTCGGTGCGTTCGGTGTCTTCGGTGTACCGCTGTCTGCCGGTGCTCCTGAACATTCGAGTGCGGGAGTGAGCACCCCCACGAGATGGCGAAGAGCCAGCGAGAGGAAATCACGGAAGACACCGAAGAAGGATCACCGAGGATCCCTGTCGCCTTTCATCCCGACCCCGGCGGGCACGGGCTCTGTCGCGGGCTCGGCGGCTTTCTCCTGCAGCTTTTTTGGTTGCAGAAAGGCGTGTATATTCCCGCAAGTACAACGTTTTTCCCCAGGAGCATGGACATGAATCGATTCCGCGCGACCCGCATCGGTTTCACGCTGCTGGTACTGGCATTGCTGTCCGGCTGTGCCGGCGAGCAGGTCCTCTACCGGGGCGACGCGGAACACAGCGGACGCTACCTGGGCACCGGCTCGACCGGGAAGAAGGCGCCGGCATGGGAACAGTCGCTCGGCGCCGAGACCTATGCACCGCCACTGGTCGGCGCGGGCCTTGTCTTCATCGGCGACAACGACGGCGTGATGCACGCACTCGCGAGCGAGGACGGCAGCCGTCGCTGGCGCGTGGATACCGACGGCAACATCGAGGCCGCACCGGCCCTCGTCGACGGAGTGCTCTATTTCGGCAGCTGGGACGGACAGGTCCGTGCCGTCGATATCGACGAGGGCGAGCAGCTCTGGTCCTTCGAGACGGGCGGCCGGGTCTATTCGGCCCCGACCGTCGTCGGTGATCGTCTCTACGTCGGCAGTGCCGACGGCCGGCTGTATGCGCTCGATCGCGGGAACGGGGAAAAGATCTGGCACTTCGGTACCGGCGACGGCGTCTATTCCTCGCCCGCCGTCTCCGACGGGAGGATCTACATCGGCAGCCTCGACGGCAACGTCTACGCGCTGAATGCCGCCGATGGGGAGGAGGTGTGGCGTTTCGCCACCGGCAAGCCCGTGTTCGCCACGCCGGCCGTGGACGAACGCGTGGTCGCCGTCGGCAGCTATGACACCTCGATGTACCTGCTCGACGCGCAGAGCGGTACCGAGATGTGGCGTTTCCGTACCGGCAACCGCATCTATGCCTCGGCGGCGCTGATGCCCGAGAGTGTCGTGTTCGCCAGTACCGACGGCTACGTGTTCTCGGTGGCGCGCACCACCGGCGTCAAGAACTGGGAATTCCGCACCCGCGACAAGATCTATTCCTCGCCGGCGATCACGCCCGAATCGATCTACTTCGGCAGTACCGACGGTTCCCTCTACGCCATCGACCGCACCAGCGGCGAACGGCTCTGGTCGCACGATTTCGGCGAACGGGTCTTTGCCGGACCGGTGGTGGACGGCAGCCGCATCGTGGTCGTCACCGAGCCCGGGCGCGTCTACGCCCTCGAATAGTCAGCCCGGTGCATCATCCGGCGGCCACAGCGGCCGCCGGCACAATCCCTCGTAGCGGCAGTACTCGCACAGCCGGTTGCTCCACGCCGGCAGCGGGGCGCCGCCGGACAGCGCCTGCCACAACCGCACCAGCCGCCGTTCCACCGCCATTGCCGTCCGTTCGAGGTCCTCGCCCTCGAGCCCTGTGGGACGGCAGCGAGCCCGGTCGAGCCGGAGATAGCTGGCCGACCGCACATCGTCCAGCAGCAGCGCATAGCTGGCGAGCTGCACGTCCTCGCCCGACCTGATGTCATCCTCGCCGGCGACCGCGCCGGTCTTGTAGTCGGTCACCGCGAGTCCGCCGTCGTGATGCCGGTCCACGCGATCCAGGCGACCGTGCAGCGTCGGTCCGCCGGCCAGCGGCCGGGTTTCGCGGGCCTCGCCGCGCTCGAATTCGTGATCGCGTACATGCCGGATCGCCCAGTCGATCAGCGCCGGGACCAGCGACAGCGCACGCCGGTGCCAGGCGCGATGGCCGAACGGCTGTCCCGGTTCCAGGGCAAAGGCGGCGTCGATCTGGCGGGCCAGGTGGGTTTCGGCCTCGTCCCGCCGGTCCGCATCGATCGGTCCCGACCACGGGGCGGGCATTCCCGCCACCGGCTGCCAGAATGCCTCCAGGGCGCGATGCAGGCGTTCGCCGTAATCGGCCTTTTCCAGTTCCTCGCGCACCTCTTCCAGTGGCTCCAGTCCGAGCAGGGTGCCGGCATGGAAGCGATAGGGGCAGGCGACCAGGTCGGCGTGACGGCCGGCCGAAAGCCGCTCGGGCAGGAGGGCGGCGGGCGTTGCCGGGGCGGGACGCCGGGTCGCTGCCGGCAGCGGCCGGCGATGGGCCCGATCGAAGGCCCGTGCACGCGCCGCCAGGGCGGGATCGTCCAGCGAGGTCCCGAAAGCGAGCCCGTGGAAGGCGACAAGCGCTTCCAGCCACGGGCTGGCCGCGATCGGTTCGCCGTCGCGTTCCAGCGCGTGGGTGAACACGATGCGCGGGGCGGTGCCGAGCGCGCGCCGGAAGCGGTACAACTGTCGCTGCCAGCGGTCGTTCCAGGTCACCAGGCCGAGCTCGGCACGCACACCGTCATTGAAGAACGGCGCGCCGCCGGGTGCCCCCGGGACATGCTCGGCATCGAGGCCGGCGAGGATCAGGCAGCCGGCCGGCAGATCCGCTGCCCGCGCGAGATCGGCCAGCAGGACCCGGCTGTCGTCGGCCCGCGGGGTGAACGGCTCCTGTTCGAGCGCGCGCCCCGTCCAGGTCCGGAAGTCGCGCCAGTCGAGCTTCACCCGTCGGCCGGAGGCCGCGCTGCGCAGCCGTTCCAGTACCGCGAGGACGCGCTGTCCGGCCTCGTCATCGGCCAGTGTCCGGTCGAGCCCCAGGGTTGCCAGGGAGGCGAACAGGGCCTCGACCTGTTCGCTGACCGGGTGGAACCGGCCGTCGCTCATCCGCTGCAGGGGACGGGCGGCGCGGGCGAGGATCCCCAGCAATGCGCGGACATCCCTGCGGCGGGCATCGGACCAGCGGCTGAGCCGGCGCGTGCGTGACCGCAGGGCGGCGTCGTAGGCTCCGAGACTGCGCGCAATGTTCTCGTGGCGCACGATATCGCGCTCGAAGTGATGCACGGTCGCATCGAAGCGATCGCGATCGTCGTCGAGCAGTCCCGCCTCGCGCAGGAACGGCGATTGCAGCACGTCGAGCAGGGGCCGCTGGTCGAAATCCTGCTCGATGCATTCGAGCCAGCGTTCGAGCACGGCCGCCGCGCGGGTGGTCGATGTGGCCCAGCCACCCCGGTCGGCCAGCGCCACATCGAATCGTTCCAGCAGCGCCCGTATCCGGCGCGCGAGGCGCCGGTTCTCGGTGGCGATCACCACACGCTGTCCGGGGCGCTCCTGCAGCTGTTCGATCGCCGCGAGCACGACGGTCCGCGCCTCGTCCTCGGCAGTGGGTGCGGCCACCCGGCGCCACCGCCCGTGTACCGGGCTGTCGCCTGTGAACTCCCGGGCCCGCTGCGCCAGCGGCGCGACCTCGTCGCTGCCTTCCAGCGCGGCATCGATCCAGGCCTCGTCCGTCTCCGGTTCCGGCGGTTGCGGCAGCGACAGGCCCTTGCCCAGCGTTGCCAGCGGGGCCGCGCTGGCGAAGCCGTCATTGCCGCGCAGCAGGATCCCGGCGCGGCCGGCTGCGTGCAGCGCCTGCAACAGTTCCGCGATGGCCGGGCCGGGCCATTCGGGCTGCAGGATCAGCAGCAGTTCGTCGTCCGCCAGGTCCGCGATGCTGCGCCGCCATTGCTCGACGCGGGAGATGGCGGGGTCGAGACAGTCTTCGGCCGCGAGCTGCTCCTGCCAGGCATTCCACAGCTCGTGCACCATCCGGGCCTCGCGCGAGAGAGGTGCGTCGAGGCGTTCCGGGATGCCGTAGGCTTCGCGCAGGCGCTGCCGGAACGATTCGAAATCGTCGGGTGCCGTTTCCCGTGCCGCGCCCAGTTCGTCGAACAGGCCCAGCAGGCTCTCGGCGAGCTGCCAGCGGCTGTCGGCGCGTGCCAGCCGGGGCGCGGCCCGCAGGGCCTCGTGGATGCGCAGCTCGCAGGCCTCGCGCGAGAGCGGGATCGGCGCCTCGGCGCCGAGGCGCCTGGCGGGCCAGTGCACGAACGGGACCAGGGTCGGGCCCAGCAACGCCGCGTGTCCGCGCGCGGATGCCGCGGCCTGCAGTGCCTCGCGCAGGGGACGCAGCAGGACCGCGGTCGGTACCAGGATGGTCAGGCGGGTCAGGTCGGGCAGCCGGTCGGCACAATGGGCGAGCACCCATTCGGCGGCCCGTTCCGTCACGTCGTCCTGGCAGGGGAGATACACGTGCCGTTCCGGGCCGCTATTCCTCGAGATACTGCAGCTTGCCCTCGACGTCTTCCCATTCACCGGCGTCGGGCGGCGGGTCCTTCTGGGCCGTGATCACCGGCCATTTCTGTGCCAGTCGCTCGTTGATCTCCAGGAAATGCTCCTGGCCGGCGGGCACCTCGTCCTCGGAAAAGATCGCGTCGACCGGGCATTCGGGCTCGCACAGGGTACAGTCGATGCATTCCTCGGGGTCGATCGCCAGGAAATTGGGGCCCTCGTGGAAACAGTCGACCGGGCACACCTCGACGCAGTCGGTGTACTTGCACTTGATACAGTTCTCGGTCACCACGTAGGTCATTGGATCGACCTCCTTGCAGGCGCGATTGCGGCGCACGTACGGACACGCGCCGCTTCCCGGTGATGATGCGGAAGCGGCGCGCCTGTGGCCTTGTCAGGGTCAGGGACAGTATTATGCGGGCTCGGCGCGGCCCTTGCCAGACGGGCCGCGATTCGTTTGCAACGGGGACGGGCCATGCAATCAGTGAGAAAGTTCGTCTTCCCGGTTGCGGGCATGGGCACGCGCTTCCTGCCGGCCACGAAGGCCAATCCGAAGGAAATGCTGCCGGTGGTCGACAAGCCGCTGATCCAGTACGCCGCCGAGGAAGCGGTCGCCGCCGGGGCCGAGGTGCTGGTATTCATCACCGGCCGCGCCAAGCGGGCGATCCCGGATCACTTCGACAAGGCCTACGAGCTGGAGGCGGAGCTGGAGGCCAAGGGCAAGCACGAGCTGCTCGAGATGGTCCGCAACGTTCTGCCGAAGGGCGTCGATTGCGTCTACCTGCGCCAGTCCCAGGCGCTGGGTCTGGGCCACGCCGTGCTATGCGCCCGCCCCGTGATCGGCGACGAGCCATTCGGCGTCATTCTGGCCGACGACCTGATCCGCAGCGAGGGCCGTGCGGCCATGGCCCAGATGGTAGATATCCACGACGAACACCGGTGCTCGGTGCTGGGAGTGGAACGGGTACCGGAGGACACGACGCACCGCTACGGCGTGGTCGACAGCGAAACGGTGGACAACGGGCTTTCGCGTCTGCGCGCGATCGTCGAGAAACCCGAACCCGGCACGGCGCCGTCCAATCTCGCCGTGGTCGGCCGTTATGTCCTCACGCCGCACATCTTCGATCTGCTGCAGACGCAGGAGAAGGGTGCCGGCGGCGAGATCCAGCTCACCGATGCAATCGCCCGGCTGCTGGATGACGAGACGGTGCTGGCCTGGGAATTCGAGGGCAAGCGCTTCGATTGCGGTGACAAGCTGGGCTATCTCGAGGCGACCGTCGAGTACGGCCTGGCCCATCCCGAACTGCGTGATGCCTTTGCCGACTACCTGTCGAAGCTGGATTACGTCTCCCTGTCGCGGAGCTGATCCACGCCGATCTCGCCCGCCCGCGACAGGGCCATGCGGGTACAGATCGGGCCCAGCAACTCGAACACCACGGTCGCGCCGATCACGATCGGCATGAGAGTCGATGCCAGCTCGGGCACGCGTTCCACTGCCAGCAGCGCCATGCCGAGGGCGACGCCGGCCTGCGGCAGCAGGGCGAATCCCGTCCAGCGGTGCCGTGCCGCGGGCACGCCGGCCATCCTTCCGCCCGCCCACGTGCCAAGGACCCTGCCGAGGATCCGGCAGACCACGTAGGCGAGCGCGACCCAGGTGACGGCGAGCAGTGCGTCCATGCGGAAGGAAGCCCCCGCGAGAATGAAGAACAGGATCATGAACGGCCGCTCGATACCCTCGATGGCGTGAAACGGGCGGTTCTGGTGCCGACCCAGGTTGGCCGTGATGGCGCCCAGCGTCATGGCGGCCAGAATGTACGAGACTTCCAGCCAGACCGCGAGGCCGCCACACAGCAGGACGATGCCCAATGCCTCGAGCAGGGTCGGCTCGCCGGGCTCGATGCGGTGGCTCAGCCGTGCCACCGGCAGTCCCAGCAGGGCTCCGAGCAGCAGGGCGCCGCCGACCTCGTGCACGCCGTGGAACAGGGCCATCACCACGCTGCCGTCGCCCGCCGTCATGGCGGCGATGACTGCCAGGGCAATGCTGAACACGAGCAGACCCCAGGCATCGTCGATCGCGACCACGCCCAGGATGGTGTCGGTCAGGGGGCCATCGGATCGGGTCTCGCGCACGGCATCGTGAGTCGCGGCCGGATCAGTGGCGGTGGCCGCGGCGGCGAGCATCAGGGCGAGGGTCAGGGATGCGCCCGCCAGCAGGCTGCCGATGGCAACGGCCGCGGCGGAACCCAGCACCACCGTGATCGAGAGCACCAGGATCTCGCGGCCGTGCCGTCTCAGCCGGTCGGGCGTGAAGCGCTCTCCCAGCAGGAAACCCACCATGACCAGCGCAATCGTGGTCAGCAGGCTGAACCAGGCGTCGGTCCTGGGTGGCAGAAGGTCGAGGGCGTCCGGTCCGGCGAGAAAGCCGAATGCCACCAGCAGGGTGACACGCGGGATTCGGGTGCGGCGTCCGAGCAGGTCGAGTGCAAGGCCCGCCAGCAGCAGTCCGCCGATCGTGATCAGTATGGTCGCGGTATCCAGGACAGCCACCCCATGCGGGAAAACCGGATCGATGATAATCGTGGTGAATGCCGATCGTCAGGTGCCCGCCTGCTGCGGTACTCTGTCAATCTGCCGCACGAATGAAGTTCGCGTTCCCGGCACGCGGATCATGCTTCCTGCCGTGACGCGACCCCGACGAACCGGAGGCGATCCATGCAATATCTGCATACCATGCTGCGCATCAGAGACATCGACGAGTCGCTGGACTTCTTCTGCAGGAAGCTGGGGCTGGTCGAAATCAGTCGCATGGACAGTGAACAGGGGCGGTTCACCCTGATCTTCCTGGCCGCGCCGGAGGATGTGGAACGTGCACGGAACGACAAGGCGCCGATGGTCGAGCTGACCTGGAACTGGGATCCCGAAACGCTCGACGGCGGCCGCAATTTCGGTCACCTGGCCTATCGGGTCGACGATGTCTACGAGCTGTGCCGGCACCTGATGGACCATGGCGTGACCATCAACCGGCCGCCGCGCGACGGCCGCATGGCCTTCGTCCGATCGCCCGACGGTCACTCGATCGAGCTGCTGCAGAAGGGCGAGGCACAGCCGCCGAAGGAGCCGTGGGCCTCGATGGAGAATTCCGGCACCTGGTAGTTCTCAACCGGCGTCGTTGCCGTGGTCACGGATGGCCGAACGCAGTTCCCTGTATTCCGCGCAATCACGGTTGCACAGGTCCCGCAGCGCCTCCAGTCGATCACGGGCCTGCTCCGCTCGCCCGGTTTCGATGTAGAGCACACCCAGGTAGGCGTGGGCGCCCCGATGGTCCGGCTCGATCTCGAGTGCCCGGCCGTAGTGGGCTTCCGCCTTTTCGGTCTCGCCGATGTTGCGGTAGCTGAATGCCAGCAGATTGTGGGCATCGGCGTTGCGGGGCGACTCCTCCAGTACGCGCTTGAGCGACCAGATCGCCGAACCCCAGGAACCCATGTCGATCAGTTCGCGCGCCTCGGCCAGCGGGCCATGGTCGTTGTCGTAACCGCTGTCATCGGCCCGTAGTGCCACGGGGCCCAGGGCGAGCAGGGCGCCGGCCATCAGCACGACGCCGGATAACCCGATGAATCGTATGGACATGACAAGATCCCGTTCGTTCGCCTGCGAGGCTTCCAGTATAGGGAATCGACCCGGGCCGGGACTTGCGGCAGGTCAAGTTTCCGACAACGCGCCAATGCGCATTTTCACCGCCCGGGCGAACGAAAATCCGCGAACGATGGTCTATAGTCGGTACAGAATCTGTCGGACAGGCCCATGCAGACTCCACATGCCAGCGATGCCGAGCTGGTGACCGAAGCCGCCGCCGCGCTCGATACCTCGGAAATCGACGTCTTCCGGCGCGCATGGTCACACTGGCACGGCATCGCCGCGGACGAACGTCGCATCGAACCGCCGTTCCTCGTCTACATGTTCGGCGGCCGCGCCCCGCACTGGGCGCGTGACTATGCCAGGCGGGTGGTGGAGGAGAATCGTACCGGTACCATCAGGCCACTGGCCTGGGGCATCCGCTCGAGCTACATACGCAATCCGCTGGTGGGTTACGCCCTGACCGTGCTGGCGGTCATCGTGCTGATCGGACTGGTTGCCGCCGCCGACATCTCCGCCCAGTACATCGCCGGCATCGAGGGCTGCCTCACGCCTCCCTGCTACGATTCGAATCCGCCGATCCGCTGACCGGGAAGATGCACGCCATTTCCGCGGCATTGCGGAACATCATGTAGTGTATAAGGAATATACTATAACCAGCTGAATCCATTGGCTCCCCGGGACGGATTCGAACCGCCGACCTAGTGATTAACAGTCACCCGC
>CAYZHJ010000100.1:8125-10236 GCA_964478305.1 uncultured Ectothiorhodospiraceae bacterium | reverse complement strand
AGCTTGGCCATCTCGTTGTCGGTCATGTCCATGACCTCGTAGCCCTTGTCGCGCAGCGTGCGCATGATCTCCTCGCGCTCGTCGGCACCACCGCCGGTCTTGACGCCAACGAAGATGTGGGCCTTTTCCGGGTCCGCGTAGCGGTAGTTGAATTCGGTCACCGAACGCTTTCCGAGCGCATGACAGAACTTGCGGAAACTGCCGGGCTGCTCGGGGATGGTGGCGGCGAACAGGACCTCGCGGTGTTCGCCGAGCTCGGCGCGCTCGGCGACATGACGCAGGCGGTCGAAGTTGATGTTGGCGCCGCAGACGATACTGATGAGATTCTCGCCGGAGAGCCCCTCGCGCTCGATGTAGCGCTTCATGCCGGCCACGCCGATGGCGCCGGCGGGCTCGGCCAGCGTGCGGGTATCGCCGAAGACGTCCTTGATCGCGGCACAGATCTCGTCGGTGCTGACCAGCACGATGTCGTCGACGTACTTGCGCACCAGGCGAAACGTTTCCCTGCCCGGCTGGGCCACCGCCACGCCATCGGCGAAGATGCCCACGTGCTTGAGACGCGTGCGGCGGCCGCGCTGGATCGAGGTGTACATCGAGGCCGCGTCATCGGGCTCGACACCGATGATCTTCGTGTCCGGCCGCAGGTACTTCATGAAGGCCGCAATGCCGGAGATCAGACCGCCACCGCCGATGGGCACGAACACCGCGTGCAGATCGTCACCGAACTGCCGGCACAGCTCCATGCCGATGGTTCCCTGCCCGGCGATGGTGTCGGAATCGTCGAACGGGTGGATGAAGGGGTAGCCCTTCTCCTGCTCGATCTCCAGGGCATGCTGGTAGGCCTCGTCGTAGGCATCGCCGTGGAGGATCGGCTTGACGCCGAGCGCGCGTACCGCCTCGACCTTGATCTGCGGCGTGGTGCGCGGCATCACGATGGCCGCCTTCAGACCGAGACGCCGGGCGGCGAGCGCGACACCCTGGGCGTGATTGCCGGCCGAGGAGCAGACCACGCCCTCGATGTCGCGTTCCCGCGCCAGCCGCCAGATGCGGTTGTAGGCGCCGCGCAGCTTGAACGAGAAGATGCTCTGCAGGTCCTCGCGCTTGAGCAGGATCCGGTTATCCAGCCGCCGCGACAGCGACGGCGCCTCGTCGAGAGGGCTCTCGATCGCGACGTCATAGACGCGGGCGGAAAGGATCTTTTCGATGTAGCTGTCCATAAGCGCTCAACGGTACCAACTTCCCCTCCATCTGCACAGGGGCTGTGCGGGATGAAGCAGTGCGTTTACACTGCGGGCTCGCAGCCCTCGCCCCGACCCCTTTCCCGAAGGGACCGGGGCCTTGTTCCGTGCCATCGGAACCCGTATCGGAGTCGACATGTCGCAGGACGAGCAGAAACGCCGGGTCGCCGAGGCCGCCCTCGAATACGTCGAGGACGACATGGTCGTCGGCGTCGGCACCGGCTCGACGGTGAACTTCTTCATCGATGCGCTGGCCGCCATGGCGAGCCGGATCGAGGGGGCGGTGGCCAGTTCCGAGGCCTCGGCCGAGCGCCTGCGAAAGCACCGCATACCGGTGCTCGAGCTGAACGCCACCGGCGATCTGCCGATCTACGTCGACGGCGCCGACGAGTTCACCGATCACCGGACCCTGATCAAGGGCGGCGGCGGCGCGCTGACACGGGAGAAGGTCGTGGCCGGCGCCAGCCGGCATTTCGTCTGCATCGTCGACGAGAGCAAGCACGTCGATTTCCTGGGCGAGTTCCCGCTGCCGGTCGAAGTGATCCCGATGGCGCGCTCCTTCGTGGCCCGGCAACTGACGCGGCTGGGCGGTCAACCGGTGCTGCGCGAGGAATTCGTCACCGACAACGGCAACATCATCCTCGACGTGCACAACCTCGAGATCACCGAGCCGATGAAGCTCGAAAGCCGCATCAACGACATCCCCGGCGTGGTCTGCAACGGCCTCTTCGCCCTCCGCGGCGCCGACGAGATCCTCGTCGCCACCCCCGACGGCGTCCGCCGCATCACCTGAACATTCCTGCCCGGTCCCGGGGAAGGAGGAAACCACAGATGGACACAGCGATGCAGGTTGGGGGGGCCCCGGCGGCGCCC
>CAYZHJ010000100.1:4168-8115 GCA_964478305.1 uncultured Ectothiorhodospiraceae bacterium | reverse complement strand
AGGAGGGCCAACGTTCGGCGTGGTTGTTGGACCTCCTGCGTCGGCCCAACCTACGCGCTGCCTGTACGCCAGAAAGACGCATCAGCTTCGCTCTGACGCGCTCTCCGCAGTGACGCGCCAATATTCGCGCTTATTCGCGTCCATTCGCGGTTCCACAAAAGAAAACGCCGCAGTCGGCTGACTGCGGCGTCGTGTTGGCTGGGGGAGGAGGATTCGAACCTCCGCTGACGGAGTCAGAGTCCGTAGTCCTACCGCTAGACGATCCCCCAGTTGATCCGCAGTGGCACCGGGCGGCCGGGACCGATCAGCGCTTGGAGTACTGGGTCGCGCGGCGGGCCTTGCGCAGGCCGACCTTCTTGCGCTCCACCTCGCGGTCGTCCCGTGTCAGGAATCCGCCTTGGCGGAGCTGCGACCGCAGGTTCTCGTCGTAGGCGAGGAGCGCGCGGGCCACGCCGAGCTGGATGGCGCCGGCCTGGCCGCTGCCGCCGCCGCCCTCGACCGTGACATGGAAATCGAACCGATCACCCATCTCGACCCGGTCGAGCGGCTGGCGCAGGATCATGCGCGCCGTCTCGCGGCCGAAGAATTCGTCGACCGGACGGCCGTTGACCACGATGTTGCCCGAGCCGTGGCGCATGAACACCCGTGCACTCGAGGTCTTGCGCCGGCCGGTTCCGTAATACTGCTGCTGCATCTGCGTCATCCCCGTTGGCGTCCGTCGACGCTCAGAATTCCAGCTCGCGCGGCTGCTGGGCCTGGTGCTGGTGATCCGGACCGCGATAGACCTTCAGCTTGCGGAACATCTGCCGGCCGAGCGGATTGCTCGGCAGCATGCCCTTGACCGCGCGCTCGATGATACGCTCCGGCGCGCGCTCGCGCAGCTTGCCCAGCGGCTCGGACTTCATGTTGCCGACATAGCCGGTGAAGCGGTGGTAGAGCTTGTCCGCCTCCTTGCGGCCGCTGACGTGCACCTTCTCGGCATTCACGACCACGATGTAGTCGCCGGTATCCACGTGCGGCGTATACTCCGGCTTGTGCTTGCCGCGCAGTCGCCGGGCGATCTCGCTGGCGAGCCTGCCCAGCGTCTTGCCACTGGCATCGACCACGTACCAGTCACGCTGCACATCCGCCGGCCTGGCGCTGAAGGTCTTCATCGATGACTCCGGAAAATCGACAGGGGGCCGGGCACAATCGCGGCCCGCCGAAAGGGCCGCGATTGTACTGGACGGCCGGAATACCCGCAAGCGGCCTCCCGCCTTGCATCCGGCGCCCCCCGCTGCTACAAACAAAACCGGCGCCAACGCGTCACTTCGCTGTCACGCGTGGCGTCGATCACAAAAATAAACAATAAAAACAACAGCTTACAATTCGCCCATAACAACAACAACGAGGCAGCGGGGGCTCATGCCCCTGTTTTTTTGCCCGTCTTCCGGGCATTGGCCGTGGGTGGGGGCGGCCTTGCCGCTGGTCAATCCCCTTGCCGAATCGGTCGGGCCCCGGGTTTCCGAACCGCCGAATTCGCGGGCAAGCCCGCTCCAACCGGGATTGATCGAGACCGCCGATTCACGGGCAATGCCGGTGCAGCCGGCCTCGTCGCACCGCTAGAGCTTGAGGCTCCCGCCCAGGTTGCGCCCGTAGAAGATCTCCGCGATCTCCCGCCGCACCGCCTGTTCGACCCGTTTCTGCTGCTGCGGCGGCAGATCCTCCTTGCCGGCGCCGAACAGGTAGTCGTTCAGGTCGAACTCGCCCAGGACCATCTTGGTGTGGAAGATGTTCTCCTGGTAGACGTTCACGTCGAACATCTGGTAGCGCTGCTTGGTGTCTTTCGAGAGATAGTTCTGGATCGAGTTGATCTTGTGGTCGATGAAGTGCTTCTTGCCGCGCACGTCACGGGTGAAGCCGCGGACCCGGTAATCGATGATGACGATGTCCGACTCGAAGCTGTGGATCAGGTAGTTGAGTGCCTTCAGCGGCGAGATGCGTCCGCAGGTGGACACGTCGATATCCGCCCGGAAGGTACTGATGCCGCCCTCGGGATGGCTTTCCGGGTAGGTGTGGACGGTGATGTGGCTCTTGTCGAGATGGCCCACCACGGTTTCCGGCAGCGGGCCGGGGGCCTCCGTGTTCGACAGTCCCTCGGACGCCACCGGCTCCTCGGATATCAGCAGTGTCACGCTCGCGCCCTGGGGCTCGTAGTCCTGGCGGGCGACATTGAGGATGTTGGCGCCGATCAGCGAGGCCACGTCCTCCAGGATGTTCGTCAACCGCTCGGCGTTGTAGGCCTCGTCGATGTACTCGATGTACTCCCGCCGGTGCTGCTCGCTCTGGGCATAGCAGACGTCATGGATGTTGAAGCTGAGGCTCTTGGTGAGATTGTTGAAACCGTGCAGCTTGATGTTGCGCTTCTTCGGCTCCGGCACGACTGATTCCCCCTGGCGGGACGGGAACACGATCCCGGGACTGCTCCGGCGCGTTGCGGGCCTTCGCCGGAAGGCGCGCGAGTGTAGCAGAAGGCCGCCGGCGGCCAGAACCCCGCCGGCACGAAATCAATCCCCGCCCACGCGCCACTCGTGCGTGATCTCGGCCGTGGAAGCGAGCATGCGCACCACCGAGCAGTACTTCTCCGCGGACAGACTCACCGCGCGGTCGACGTGCTTCTCCGACAGCCGTTCGCCCTGCAACAGGAAACGCATGTGGATACGGGTGAACACCTTTGGATCCGTTGCGGCGCGTTCCGCCTCGATATCCACCTCGCAGCCGCTGATCGACTGGCGGGCCTTCTTCAGGATATGGACGACGTCGAAAGCGCTGCAGCCGCCGAGTCCCAGCAACACCATCTCCATGGGCCTCGGCCCCCGGTCGAGCCCGCCGGCGTCCGGCGGACCGTCCATCACGACCCGGTGGCCCGCGTCCGTGGTTCCGACGAAGCTCGCCTTTCCGCTCCAGCCGACATGAACATGCATGAATCATCCTCCTCGACGGCCCGGACACTCTTTGACAGCACCCCGGGTCAGGGCAAGAATAGAGGACATGAGCAGCCCGAACCCCCCGTCCCCCGGTCCCGAGTGGCTCGAGACGTTCCTCGCGAACTGTCATCGCCACGAGTTTCCGGCGCGCTCGACCATCATTCACGGCGGCGACGTCTGCGACACACTCTATTACATCGTGGACGGCTCGGTCAGCGTCGTGATCGAGGACGAGGAGGGACACGAGCTGGTACTCGCCTATCTCAACGAGGGCGAATTCTTCGGCGAGATGGGACTGTTCGACAAGGAAACCCAGCGCAGCGCCTGGGTGATTGCACGTACCAACTGCGAAGTGGCGGTGGCGGACTATGCCCAGTTCCGCCGCATGTCCGAACACACGCCGGCGATCCTGTTCGCCATCGCATCCCAGATGGCCGATCGGCTGCGCAAGACGAGCAACAAGGTGCGTGATCTCGCTTTTCTCGATGTCACCGGTCGGGTCGCGCGCACGCTGCTGGAACTCACCCGGGAGCCCGACGCGATGACCCATCCCGACGGCATGCAGGTCAAGGTCACGCGCCAGGAGATCGCGCGTATCGTCGGCTGTTCCCGCGAGATGGTCGGCCGCGTGCTCAAGGACCTGGAAGACCAGGGCCTGATCGAGGCCCATGGCAAGACCATGGTCGTCTACGGCGCCCGCTGAACGCCCTTCCCGCTTCCCGGGGAAAGGGAAGAACCACGAATGGACACGAATCAACACGAAAGATTCGCCGGGAGCGAATCTTCACGCCAGCCCCGTAGGGGCGAGGCGCAGGGATGCGCCGAGTAATGCTGCCGCTCGGCTACGGATGTCGTGTCGGAGCTTCGCTGTGGATTCGTTGCTGGCGGAAGGCGATCTCCGGGAACCGCGAATGAGAAGTAACACGTAGGTTGGGCCGACGAAGGAGGCCCAACGTTCGGCTTATTTTGGGCCTCCTTCGT
>CAYZHJ010000100.1:0-4158 GCA_964478305.1 uncultured Ectothiorhodospiraceae bacterium | reverse complement strand
TGGGGGGGCGGTCGTGGTTGCCCCTTTGTTGGGTTTTTGTGGGGCGCCTTTCTTGGGCCCAACCTACGTCTTGTTTCTCATTCGTGTTGATTCGTGTCCATTCGTGGTTCCATTCTTCAATCGCCGAACAGCTCGGCCAGCTTCGTGCCGGGATCGGGGGCAGTCATGAAGGCTTCGCCGACGAGGAAGGCGTGGATGCCGGCGTTGCGCATCGTGGCGATGTGGTCGTGCGAGTGGATGCCGCTTTCGGTGACGAGCAGAACGTTGTCCGGTACCCGTTCGCGCAGAGCCAGGGTGGTGTCGAGCGTGGTCTCGAAGGTCCTGAGGTCGCGGTTGTTGATGCCGATCAGGTCGGCCCCGATCGCCAGCGCCCGGTCCAGCTCCTCGCCGTCGTGCACCTCGACCAGGGCATCCATGCCGAGATGCGCCGCGAGATCGTGCATCTCGCGCAGGGCGGCGTCGCCGAGCGCGGCGACGATCAGCAGGATGCAGTCGGCGCCCATCGCCCGTGCCTCGTACACCTGGTAGGCGTCGATGGTGAAATCCTTGCGCAGGACCGGCAGCCCGCTGGCGGCGCGCGCGGCTTGCAGGTGCGCCGGGTCGCCCTGGAAGAAATCGCGGTCGGTCAGCACCGACAGCGCCGCCGCCCCGCCCTCGGCGTAGGAACGGCCGATGGCCGCGGGATCGTAGTCCTCGCGCAGCACGCCCCTGCTCGGCGAGGCCTTCTTGACCTCGGCGATCACGCCGGCACGACCGGCCTCGATCCGCTGCTCCAGCGCCGCACGGAAACCGCGCGGTGCATCGGCATCCGCGGCCCGCTCGGCCAGTGCCCGCAGCGGCTCGGCCTCGGCCGCCTCGACCAGTTCCTCGCGCTTGCGCTCGAGGATGCGGCGCAGGATGTCGGGCGTGTCGGCCAGCGCTTCAGACTTCATGGCTGGCCCGCACCAGCTCGTCCAGGTTGATCCGCGCCGCGCCGTTGGCCATGACCTCCAGCGCCCGCTCGACCCCGGCCTGCAGCGTGTCGGCAACGCCGGAGACGTAGATCGCCGCGCCGGCATTGAGCGCGACAATGTCGCGTGCCGGACCCGCCTCGTTGTCGAGCGCCGCGTGCAGCATGGCCAGGCTGTCGGCGACACTGGAAACCCGGATGCGCGCGATGTTGGCGCGCTCCAGGCCGAAGTCGGCCGGCTCGATGGTGTAGGTCGAGATCTCGCCACCGTGGTATTCCGCCACGTGCGTCTCGGAGCCGATGCTGATCTCGTCGAGGCCGTCGGCGGAATGCACCACCATCACGTGCCGGCTGCCCAGTTCGCCGAGGACGCGCGCGATGTGCTCGACCCACTGGTCGCTGAACACGCCGACCACCTGGTTGGGCGCCCCGGCCGGATTCGTCAGCGGCCCCAGCACATTGAACACTGTGCGCACCGCCATGTCCCGGCGTGGACCGATGGCGTACTTCATCGCCTTGTGGTGGGCCGGCGCGAACAGGAAACCGATGCCGACCTTCTCGATGCAGTGGCCGACCTGCTCCGGCGTGAGATCGAGATTGACGCCGGCGGCCTCGAGCACGTCGGCGCTGCCCGAAGCGCTGGAGACCGAGCGGTTGCCGTGCTTGGCCACGTTGGCGCCGGCGGCGGCCGTGACCAGCGCGGCCGCGGTCGAGACGTTGAACGTGCCCGAAGAGTCGCCGCCGGTACCGCAGGTATCGACCAGGTGATCGACGTTCGCATGGACGCGGCTGGAAAGCTCGCGCATGACGGTGGCGGCGCCGACGATTTCGTCCACGGTCTCGCCCTTCATCCGCAGACCGATCAGGAAACCGCCGATCTGCGAATCGGTCGCCTCTCCGGTCATGATCCGGCGCATGATCTCGATCATCTGGCCGCTGGAGAGATCGTGGCCCTCGACAACGTGCTGGATCGCTTCCTGAATGTTCATCTCGCTTCCCCCCTTGACCCCGCGCTTCAGCATCCCGACCCGTCCCGCCCGGTTCCGGCCTGGCCCTCAACCCTTGGCGCCGGGCGCTCAAACCTCCACCACCTCCGGCGCATTCGCCAGGAAATTCCGCAGCAGATCATGCCCGTTCCGCGTCAGTATCGATTCCGGATGGAATTGTACCCCCTCGATCGGCAGTTCGCGGTGGCGCAGGCCCATGATCTCGTCGAAGCCGCCGTCCGCGGTCTCGGTCCAGGCGGTGATCTCGAGGCAGTCCGGCAGGCTGTCGCGGGCCACCACCAGCGAGTGGTACCGGGTCGCCTCGAACGGATTCGGCAGCCCGGCGAACACGCCCTCGCCCTTGTGGTGGATCATCGAGGTCTTGCCGTGCATGATCTCGCGCGCGTGCACCACCTCGCCACCATAGGCCTGGCCCAGCGCCTGGTGGCCGAGGCAGACGCCGAGAATCGGGATCTTTCCCGCCAGCGCGCGGATCGCCTCCACCGAGATGCCCGCCTCGTTCGGCGTGCAGGGCCCGGGCGAGATCATCAGCAGCTCCGGCTCCAGCGCGACCAGCTCGTCGACCGTCAGCTCGTCGTTGCGGTACACCTTCGTCTCACAACCGAGCTCGCCCAGGTACTGCACGAGATTCCAGGTGAAGGAATCGTAGTTGTCGATCATTACCAGCATGTCGGCTTTCCCGGGTAACACAATATTCTCTCGCAGAGGCGCAGAGGACGCAGAGATTGGAGAATCATTCCTGCAGTCCATTCACGATTCGCGTAATCCCGTCTTTCATGCGAGATTCTGAAAAATTCAACAAATATCCCAGCTTCTTTTGGCTCAATCGAAGATACGTCAATAACTGCTTCTTGTGAGCATTGGACAATTGCTCCACGCACTTGACTTCAATGATCACTTTCGCCTCGACGCAAAGATCCAGCCGAAACCCCTCCTCAAACTGTATCCCACGGTACACGATCCCGATCGGGAGCTGGCGTTCCACATGCAACCCCCTGCACTCGAGTTCATGGGACAGCGCAAGCTCATACACGCTTTCCAGCAGTCCTGGTCCCAATTCCTGGTGCACCAGAATCGCTGCACCAACGATCAGGCCCCCGAGTTCGTTTTCCTTCATTATTACCGCTCTCCCTGCGTTCTCTGCGCCTCTGCGAGAGATTCATTTTCCTGTTCAACGCTCCGGAATGCCGTCGGCGGTATCCAGCCCGCGTTCGGCCAGCTCGACCGCGCGGATCATGGCGCGGGCCTTGTTCATGGTCTCGTCCCATTCGTTCTGCGGCACGGAATCGTGGACGATGCCGCCGCCGGCCTGGACGTGCAGCTCGCCGCCCTTGATCACGGCGGTGCGGATGGCGATGGCGGTATCCATGTCTCCGGACCAGGCCAGGTAGCCGACCGCGCCCGAGTAGACGCCCCGGCGCACCGGTTCCAGCTCGTCGATGATCTCCAGCGCGCGGATCTTGGGCGCGCCCGACAGCGTGCCCGCCGGGAAGGTCGCGCGCAGCACGTCGATGGCCGACAGGCCCGGCCGCAGGCGGCCGATGACGTTGGAGACGATGTGCATCACGTGCGAGTAGCGCTCGACCGTCATGCGGTCGGTGACCTCGACCGAGCCGATCTCCGCCACCCGGCCGACATCGTTGCGGCCCAGATCGATCAGCATCAGGTGCTCGGCCAGCTCCTTCGGATCGGCCAGCAGCTCGCGCTCCAGTGCGCGGTCGCTCGCGTCGTCGGCGCCGCGCGGGCGCGTGCCGGCGATCGGCCGCACCGTCACTTCGTCGTCCTCGAGCCGGGTCAGGATCTCCGGCGAGGCACCGACCACCTGGAAATCGTCGAAATCCAGCAGGTACATGTAGGGCGAGGGGTTGAGGCAGCGCAGGGCGCGGTAGAGGTCGATCGGGCGGGCGGCGAATGGAACCGTCATGCGCTGCGAGGGCACCACCTGCATGACATCGCCATCGACGATGTACTGCTTGATGCGCTCGACCGCCGCCTTGTAGCCGTCCTCGGTAAAGCCGGAGACGAAGTCCTTCTCGGTCACGTCGGCCGCGCGCACCGGCGCCGGATAGCCCGCGCCGGCCCCGCGCAGGGTCGCGATCAGGTCATCCAGCCGGGCCTCGCCCGCGGCGCGTCCCTCGTCGGTGGCCTCGACGAACACGATGAGCTGCGCCGTGCCGCGCAGGTTGTCGAACACCACCACCT
>CAYZHJ010000099.1:0-10458 GCA_964478305.1 uncultured Ectothiorhodospiraceae bacterium | reverse complement strand
TAGGCGTAGCGGCCCTGCATGTCGATCGAGCTGTAGACCGTGTTCGGGTGATAGGTGTCCATGAAGGCGCAGGGACCGTAGTCGATGCTCTCGCCGGCGATGGACACGTTGTCGGTGTTCATGACGCCGTGGATGAAGCCGACCAGCATCCAGCGCGCGATCAGGTCGCCCTGGCGGGCGACGACCTCGTCGAGCAGCGCGCGGTACGGGTTGCCGGCGTCGGCGCAGTGCGGGTAGTGGCGCTCGATGACGTAGTCGGCGAGCCTGCGCACGGACTCGTGATCGCCGCGGCGGGCGAAGTACTCGAAGGTGCCGACACGCACGTGGCTCGCGGCCACGCGCACGAGGATGGCACCGGGCTCGACCCGCTCGCGGTAGACGCGCTCGCCGGTGGTGACCGCCGCCAGTGCGCGCGTGGTCGGAATGCCGAGCGCGGCCATGGCCTCGCTGACGATGTATTCGCGCAGTACCGGACCGAGCACGGCGCGGCCGTCGCCCATGCGCGAGAACGGCGTGTGACCCGCACCCTTGAGCTGGATGTCGCGACGGATGCCTTCGCGATCGACGATCTCGCCCAGCAGCACCGCGCGGCCGTCGCCCAGGCTGGGCACGAAGTTGCCGAACTGGTGGCCGGCGTAGGCCATCGCCAGCGGCTCCGCGCCTTCCGGCACGCGGTTGCCGGCGAGAATGTCGACGCCCGCCGGGGTCGCCAGCGCGTCCGGGTCCAGGCCCAGCCCTTCCGCCAGCGGCCGGTTGAGGCGCACGAGCTGCGGCTGCGGCACCGGCGTCGGCTCTACGCGGGCGTGGAACGCCTCCGGCAGGCGGGCATAGCTGTTGTCGAACGCCAGGTGGGGCTCGACGGCTTCGGTCACGGCTGCATTCATCGGGGCACCTGCGGGCCGGCGGGCGGCTATTTCCGAGTATTGCGGTAAGGATTATTGCCCATTCTGCGGGTGGTGGGGGCGCGGTTCAATGGGGTTTCGGGAAAGGCCGTGCACTTGGCCGCTCGCAAAGGCGCGAAGGAAAAACAGTCTCTCGCAGAGCCGCGGAGAACGCGGAGAAAGGCAGGAAAAAGGCTGACTCGTGATTTTCTTGTCTTCCTCTGCGTTCTCTGCGGCTCTGCGAGAGATATTCTTTCCCTTCTTCGCGCGCTTCGCGAGAGGCCCGACGCACGGTCCATCGGAACACGCTCCGGCCGGGAGAACCTCAACGGGCAACGAAGGGCCGGAGGCGCTCGAGCAGCAGCGGCAGCAGGGCCAGGTTGCTGACCAAAGCGAAGATCATGGCCAGGCCGGTCAGCAGGCCGAAGTAGACGCTGGGCATGAAGTTCGACAGCGTCAGGATGGAGAAGCCGAGCGTGACGATCACGGTGGTGTAGACCATCGCGCGGCCGACCTCGCCGTGAGCGGTTTCGGCGGCGTGGGCGTCGTCGTTGCCGGCCTCGATCTCGTGCTGGTAGCGGTCGACGTAGTGAATGGTGTCATCGACGCCGATGCCGATGACGATGGCGGCGATGGTCATGGTCATGATGTCGAGCGGCAGGCCGATCCAGCCCATGATGCCGAGCACGAGGGCCGCCGCGACCACGGTCGGTACCGGTCCGATGATCGCCATGCGGATGGAACGATAGAGCACTCCGAACATGATCATGATGGCACCGAAGACGATCACCAGCGTGATCACCTGCGAATCGAACAGGCTCTGCATGACGTTGTTGTAGAGCACCAGCATGCCCGTCAGCGTGATCTGCTCCGGTTCCAGATCAAAGCGCCGCGGCAGCTCGGTCTCGATGCGTTCGAGCAGCTTGTTCCGCTCCAGTCCCGGCAGCGAGTCGATCACGCGGATGTCGAAGCGCACCTGCAGGCCGTCCGGCGTCATGTAGCGCTGCACGAACTGCTCGCGCAGTTGCTGTGGCAGGCGGTTGTAGAGGATGCCGAGCTCGTAGGGCTCGAGCGGCTCGCCGTCGTTGAGGTGCTTCGCGATCTCCCAGACCGTGCCGATCGACAGAATCTTGCCGGTGGCCTCCAGGCTTTCCAGGTAGTCCTGGATCTCGACGATGCGGTCCAGGTTGCGGGCGTTGTACCAGTAGCCGTCCACCGGCGAGGGTTCGGATTCGATCCCCATCTCCGCCTCGAATGCCCGTTCTTCGTCGTATTCCTCGACGAACCACTGCGGTGCGTCGAGCACGACATCCAGCGGCGTCGTGCCACCCAGTTCCCGGTCGATCAGGGCCATGCCCTGGTAGATCTCGGTGTCGTCGTGGAAGTAGTCGATGAAACGGTTTTCCACCGTCAGCCGCAGGGCCCCGGCGACACCGAGCACGAACAGGACGACGAACAGCGCGGCGGTGGCAAGGCCGTGGCGGCGCACGCCGCGCGCGAGACCGATGTTGAAGCCGCCCATGTAATCGTGACGCGGGCGCTGGACACGGCCGGGCGTGACCAGCGCGAGCATCGACGGAAACAGCGCAAAGGTCAGCAGGAAACCGATCACGACCGAGCAGGTCATCATCAGGCCGAAATCGATCACCGGCCTGATGTGCGCGAACATCAGCGAGCCGAACGAGATGCTGGTCGTCAGCGAGGTCAGCAATGACGGCTGGAACTTGCTGTCGATGGTGCCGCGCAGCAGCGTGCGCTGATCGGCCGCGGGATCGTGCGAATGCAACTCGCGATAGCGCACGATCAGGTGGACGATCAGCGACAGCGTGATGATGAGCACCAGCGAGATGAAGTTCGACGACACAACCGTCACCGGCCAGCCGGCGAAACCGATCCAGCCGACCATGACGACCACCACCGAGGCGCAGATCGCGGTCGGCACGACGACCCAGCGCGGGCGGTGGAACGCGAACGCCAGCAGCAGCACGATGAACAGCCCGATACCGACACCGAAGGTACGGATATCGCTGCGCACGAAGTCGATCATGTCGACCGCGATCATCGGCACGCCGCCGAGATGAATGCGCGGCGGGTCGCGGTATTCGTCGAGAATCGTGCGGATCTGGACGATGTCGGCTTCCATGCGCCGCTGGATCTCGTCGCGCAATTGCTCGATGTCGCGTTCGACCTCGCGCAGTTCCGTCCGGCCGTCGGCATCCAGCTCACCCGCGGCACGCCGCTCGCGCAGTTGCTGTTCGCGGTCCAGCAGTTCCTCGTAGCGCGGATCACCGGCAAACCGCACCAGCATCATGGTGGTGTCGGCATCGTCGTTGATGATCAGTTGCCGGTACAGCGGACTGTTGACGAACTGCTCGCGCGCCTGCTCGGCCGACACATCCGGGTCGCGCAGCGTGGGAATGCCCTCCTCGATGGCGTCGAATGTCATGCCGGGGCCTTCCAGCAGCGGCACGTCCAGCAGCGTGAGCACCGACTCGACACGTTCGAGCGCGGCGAGATCGGCGCGCAGGGCATCGACCGTGGCCAGCGAGGATTCGCTGAACAGCGGCTCCTTCGGAGTGAAGGTGACGAACACGAAGTCGTCGGAACCGTAGCGCGCACGTACGGCGCGATAGGTATCCAGCGAGGCGTCGTCCTCCATCATCAGCGACTCGGAGGAGGCGTCGAGCTCGAAGTACTGCGCCTGGTGGACGGCGACGGCGATCAGCGCGAGCACCGCCAGCAGCACGACGACCGGGCGCTGCAGCACGATGCGGTAGAAGGCGTCGGCGAGGCGTTTCAGCATGCGCGGGATTCCCGGGGGCGCAAAAGGGTCAAAGGGTACCGGTTTGTCGTGCCGGCGTCTGCGTCGATCGACGCCGCCGCGGAGGCCGGCATGCGCCGGCGCGGGCGATCAGCCGGAACCATCGAGCGCGACGAAGCGGCCACTGAAACGGCCCGCCCGGACGCCGCCCTGCTCCAGCACGGCGTCGACATCGATGCGGGCGCGACCGCGGCGGACCAGCGTGCGCAGAAAGCGCGGCCAGTCATCGGAACCGGCCAGCACGGCGCGGGCCGTGAAGTTCGCGGTGAGCGCGTGCTCGTAGTCCATGGTGTTGTGCTGGATCACCAGCCGGGCGGTCACGCCCGCGGTCCGCAGGCGCACGTGAACCAGCGACCACGCGGCGAGTGTCGCCAGCGCGGAGGCGCTGCCGCCGAAAACCGTCTCGCGGTGATTGATGTTGGGCGCGAGCGGGGCCTCCAGCACCACCTCGTCGGGCTGTACCGAGACCACGGACACCCGCATGGCCGCCGAGATCGGGATGTGCTCGTGCAGGTACCGTTCGAGTTGCTCCGGTTCCATGTGCGATTCCCCTGCCGGCCCGCAGCCGCGGCTATTCCGCCGGCTCGAGCGTGACCGCGTCGCCGGTCCGGATCCGGCCGGGCGCGACCACGTCGGCGTAGACGCCGAACATCAGGCCGGCGTTGCGCGTGATGTGACGCAGCACCCGCGGGTCGCGCGGCAGGTCTTCCTGCTCGAGGGCCACCATGCCGCAACGCTCGGTCGGCGACGTGACGCGCAGTGCCACATCGTCACCGACGCGCAGCACGCACCCGATCCAGTCCTGTTCGACCGGTGTTTCCCCCTCGATCCCGATCACCAGGTTCGGCCGGAAGCGGCGTTCGTCGGCCCATACTTCCGGCAGGCTGCGTTCGAGCCACGCCAGCGAGGCGGTGGAAAGCAGATGCAACGGACCCGCGTCGAGGTGCGAGCCGTCATCCTCGCGCTCGAGCGTGACGGGCCGGCCGAGTGCGTCCGACAGCGCGGCGCCGATGTCCGGGTCGTCCGCGTCCAGTTCGGTCCCGTCCGGGAAGGTCACGAGCGCCCGTCCGTCCTCGTAGCGGGCCCGGAAGTCGAGCAGGCCGTCGATTCGGCGGAACCGGCCGGTGTTCTTGCCGCTCCCCAGCCGGCCCGAGGCATCGCGGATGGCGTAGCGGCGATCGCCCGCCACGCCGATGGCCGAGACGTCGATATGGTCCGCGCGCTGGCCCAGCATCGACTTGACCGGGTAGCGCCAGACCCGCGTCACCCGCAGTGCAGGACTCAAGCCGGCGAATCCCGCAGCGCGACGACCTCCTCGTGCAGCGAACGCGGAATGTCCACGCCCTCGGCCCGGGTGTGCCTGCGATTGGCCTGGCGGCGCTGGCCCGGCAGACGCGTGCCGTTCTGCCCGAGGATCCGGTCGAACAGCCGCTCGGCGCGCGCCATGCGGGCCGCCCGGTCGCCGTCCGCCGCGCAGCGGGCGGGATCGATCGCGATCATGAACTCGCCGCCGAGCGGCGCGCCCACCTGGTTCGGATCGGCCTCGGCCGCCTCGTAGCTGAACAGGTCGTCGATCAGTGCGCCGGCCAGCAATTCGACCATCAGGGCGATGGCCGCGCCCTTGTGGCCGCCGAAGGGCAACTGGGCGCCCGCGAGCGCCGTCTCCGGATCGGTGGTGGGCTTGCCGTCGGGTCCGACCGCCCAGCCCTCGGGGATCGGCTTGCCCTCGCGCAGGTGGAGCTGGATCTCGCCGCGGGCGCTGGTGGACGAGGCCTGGTCGAACACCACCGGCGGCTTGCCCTTGCGCGGCCAGGCGAACGCCATCGGATTGGTTCCGTACAGCGGCTTCGAGCCGCCCGCGGGCGCCACGTAGCTGATCGCGCCGGTGAACGCCATCGCCACCAGTTCCTGTTCGGCGAGGCGCTCGACCTCGGGCCACAACGCGGCGATGTGGAACACATGACGCACGGCCAGCGCGGCGATGCCCTGGCTGCGGGCGCGTTCCGCCAGCGGCTCCGCGCCGGCCTGCAGCGCCAGCGGTGCAAAGCCGCGGCCGCCGTCGACGGCGACCACGCCGGGCGCCAGTTCGGATACCACGGGCTCGGCGTCCGGCACGGCGCCGCTGCCGTGGATCGCCTTGACGTAGAACGGAATGCGCCACAGGCCGTGCGACTTCGCGCCGTCGCGCTCGGCCGCGGTCACCGTATCGGCGATCGCACGTGCCTGCGGCTCGGAGCAGCCATTGGCGCGGCAGGCCTCGAACGCGAGCTCGTGCACCTCGTCGAGTGTCATGCGCACGCTGTCAGTCATCGCCTCGCTCCAGGTGGATCGGTTCCCCTACTCGGCACCGAGCATGCCCCGCTTGAGACCGCCGTCCGCGGGCTCCGGGCCGAGAAACACGCCGAGCAGCGCGCGGAAGAAGACATCGCTCTCGATCGTGCCGGCGGTCTCGCCGTTGACGATCACCTCCGTGCCCTGCCCCGGCAGGTACTCCATCGCGAAAGTGTCGCCCTCGACCGCGGCCGGGAACAGGCGCACGAACGCCTCCAGCTCCGGCCCGATGGTATCCAGCACCTCGCGCTCGTTGTTGTTCGCGAAACCCTCGCGCCATGCCGCTTCGAGTTTCTCCGCCTCGACTTCCCTGTAGAGGAAGTGCATCTCGATGCGCCCCGGCTGGTCTCCCGAAAGGATGGTATCCGGCGCCTGACCGGTCGCGGTCAGGTAGAGCGCGCCGACATAGATGTCGATGAAGAACCGGTCACGCACCCCGGCACCGTGCAGCTGCAGCTCGGTGCCGTCACGGGCAGCAACGGTCTCGTCGAGCTCGACGTCCTCGACTGTCCGCGCGTGGGCAACGGGCAGCAGGAACGGAAGCAATAACGCGAACGTAGCAATCTGGTTCATCCTCGTGCTCCACCGGGGCCCGTGGGAATCCTAGCACCTTTGCATCCATTCATCTGCAATCTGCAGAGATCTCGCGAAGCCGCCAGAAATCGCGAGGCACACCAAGGGAAGAAAGACCTGAATACCCTGCATTTCAAACTCTCTGCATTCTCTGCGGGCTCTGCGAGATTCTTCGACACGTACCAGAATCAGTCGACCAGGATCAACGCCCACACGACAATGGCGAGGACAATCGACAGCAGCACCGCCGCCGAGCCGACGTCCTTGGCACGGCCGGAAAGCTCGTTCGGCTCGTCACCGACGCGGTCGACGAGATTCTCCACGCCGGTATTCAGCAGTTCGACAATCGGGATGAGCAGCACCACTGCCACCATGACCGCACGCTCCAGTCCGGTCTCGCCCAGCCACAACGCAAGCGGTATGGTGACGAGCACCAACACCGTTTCCTGCCGGAATGCGGACTCGTGCCTGAAGCAGGCGGTGATGCCCTGCATGGAGTACTTCGCGGCATGGACCAGCCGCTTGACGCCCGTGTAGCCGGGTTTCATGAAATGCGGTCCCTGTACGGAGACCCGTTGTCACGAGCCGCACGCAAAATACTACTCCACGATGAAGAATTCATGACACGCAAAGCCATCCGTACTGCCATCGCGGGACACACAAAACGCGTCACCCACACCATGCTAACGAAGTTGAAACCTGATCCGACAACCACCCTTCCACAGATGCAGGCACACCGAGACCGTCGCACGGCCGGGCGATACGTTCCACCAACTTGTTCCTGGCAACGCGGGTACTCCTAAAGACGACACCACGACACTCTTTCACCAGCCCGCTAACATCAATCACGCGTCATCGCGATGTAATCGCCGTCGGTCTTCCACAGCATCGCTGCAGTAACCCCACATGCCGTCTGTGTCGAATGTGTCGCCCGGACTTCCACGAAATCAGCACTCGAATAGGCCGTCAATACTGTCGACACGACCGTTGTATTTGCGATATTGCCGGTGTTAGCTGTCTCACTATACGCGCCCCATGTTCCAAACCATTGGCCATCCGACAACCGAAAGAATACATGGTTGACTCTTCTATCGTCCCCAAAGGAACAGACTCTCACTTCTTCGATAGTGCCCGCTCCATCCAGTGCAAATGCCTTCCCATGAATAGCGAGTGCACACAACAAAGCAAGTACGGTGAAATACTTTTTCATCCTTTTCTCCAATACATTCATGGTTACGCTCAAATAGCAGCAGTGATGACTCTCTGCAACTTCTCATTTTTTCAATCGACACTGACTCGACTGATCATGCTCTCCGCTCAACCGTCTTCACGGCAGAACAACACGGCGAAGCGGACGTCGCGCTTGCCGAAATCCGACACCGTATCATTCCGGCACCTCCGTATACTGTCCTGAATGGCATCTATTTAGAGATTTGAAGAGCATATCCTCGCCGGAATTACCGAGTCTGGAGTAGCCCGGATGCAGCCTGCAGGTCGAAAGCCGAGAGGTCGAACCGGGCATTCCCCTAGATTCCACTGCGTTCCATTCGGGCTACTTCGTCCTAATAAATACCATTCTATACTGTACCCGGAATTCGACTTCTCCATATTCATCCAGGTAGCCAACGAACCTGAACTCCTTGGTCTTCGAAGGTCGGTATCCGGAAGCCCATGTCATACACCTTATCCAGCTTCCAACACGCTCTATGCAAAGAATCTCGCTGGCTCGGCAGCAACTGCCGGACCTGAATTGGGCGGATCATTCATTCGGCCAAGGCAAACGAGGTGCAGTGCTACAACGATAGATCCGACCTCATCGCGCAATCCAGCGGCCGGGTATGGAACCGTTCAAGCGATTTGACTCAGTCTACCTTCTTCGCCGGCACATGCACGCCGCGTTCCTCCAGCATCGCGATGACTTTCTGCATCCAGGCATACATCTCATGGCTGGGGTCCATTCGCTCGCGGGTATCAGCGATGATATCCGCCAAGCTATGTCCACTTTTGGTCTTGATCCGATAATCCGCCCCATGATCTAACAGCTTGTACACGATATCGAAACGACCTCGACCCGCAGCAAGTATTACTGGAGTAAAACCATATCTTTCTTGGACATTCACATCCGCTCCGGCTTCCAGAAGAATGTCGAGCTTGTCGCTTTGCTCTCCTATCGTATCGAACAATGGCGTTTCATTGTCCTGCCCTGCCTCTAAATTGGGATTTCCCCCATGTTCCAGCGCCGCCTTTAGAAACGCATCGTTCTTGTGCTGCACTGCCCAGTGCATCACCGTGCCGCCGTCATCGAACACCACGTTGGGATTGGCGCCCAGCTCCAAAAGTTTCGCAAAACCCTCGAGATTGCTGCTGCGCATCGCAAAGAACAAGGATGTGGCATTGCGCGCGCCGCGCGCGTTGACGTCCACGCCCTGCTCGACCAGCACCTCGATTTTCTGGAGCTGACCGTTGCCGGCAGCCTCCGCCAGGGCACGCACGTGCGGATCCGGAAACATGGTCTCCAGGGACATATAGGCGACCAGTTCTTTGCGCGCCCGTTCGTTGGCCGCTTGTTCTGCGGATTTCATATCGCTCATCTCTCCGTTTTGCGCGTTGCAACCCAAGGGCAACATCGCACAGAACACCAGCAGCAAGATTCGCATAGTGAACGACCCGTTAGCTATCTTCTAACATTCCACGGTACGGCAAACGCCGCCCATGCCATGGAAGCCCGCCACACCCAGCGAAATCCGCTGGCCGGCAACACTGGCGGGCGTCAGCGCGTTGCCAATCCTCAACGTATCGGTGAAGCTCTGATACGCCCGGATCGTACCATTCGAGCGAGCATAGCCTCTCAATGTATTGTCGTGCACACCAGCGGCATTAAAGGTCGTCGCCGATCTGCCGGTGACAATGCCGGCGGCGGACGCGATCCCTCCGCCCAAGGAATGACCGGTTAAACGCAGATTCCCGTGAACTGACTTCAGCTTTATAGCTAGATTAATCCCGGCCTCGTACTGCGCGCTCTGGAACCCAAGCGCCTGGCGCAGGTTCGCCTGCCAGTTGGCCAAAGACCCAGGATCCGTACCTGCATATGCAAGGACCCGATCATCACCTTTAACAAACAGTGCAGCCTGTAGGCCATTGTCCTCGTCGAACCGTTCCGCCAACTTATAACCGTCTGCTCCAGTGCACTTGACCTCATAAGCACATTGCGCCAACTTGGCGTCGGTGATATCGGAAGCGGACGGAGTGGCGTTGGCTGAGGAGCCGACATCTTTCACCATCCATGCGAACGCTCCCGTCGCAGCTCCGTTAGCAAACTCGCCACCTGACAGCTTGCTGACAGTTCCACCTACAACAGCAGCCTGAATGACTTGAGAATCACCGGAAAACCCTATATCCGCGCTTCCCAGCGTCACGCCGGCAACTGCACCGACAAAACCCGACCGAAATTCAGCGCCCGCCGCTTCACTGATCGCTCCTTGGGCAATTCCGTTCGCAATGGTCCGTGCCGCTGGTGCGAGGTCGAGCCCACCCCGGAAGATGCCCTGAACCGCCCAAGCAGATGCCGCGGCGAACACGCCGTTTTTGAGCGCGGTTCCGACATCCGTCCCGGTCGCCAGACTGACGGCTGTAGTGCCGATAAAGGCGGCGGTGACAATGTGCAGGCCCGCTGCCTTCAGGCCCGCGGTGAACGCGATAGCCGCGATCGCGGTAATGAAGTGTCCACTGGGATCCGAGTACTTCAGCGGATTGTTCTGGACATAGACGTAACGGTTGTAACTCCGTGGTTGATCGATGAACTGTACATTCGGGTCGGCCGAGAGAAATCTCCCCAGTCTCGGGTCGTACACC
>CAYZHJ010000098.1:5289-10499 GCA_964478305.1 uncultured Ectothiorhodospiraceae bacterium | reverse complement strand
CTTTCGCGCGCAAGGCCGGCGTATCCGATACCTTCCTGCGCCAGTGCCTGGCCGGGCGAACCGAGCCGACCCGTACCAAGCTGCTGGCCCTTGCCCGCGCCGGCGAAACCACGGTCGAATGGCTCGCGACCGGCGCCGGCAGTCGTCATGCAGTGGCGGAACCCGGTGCCGCCTCCGGTCTCGACCGCCCCCTCCTGGAGTCGGTCATCGCCGCGGTGGAACAGGTGCTCGACGAAACCGGCCGCAGCCTTTCCCCCGACCGCAAGGCTCTGCTGGTGACCGTGCTCTACGAGATGCACACCGGACACGAAAAGGCTCCCGTTACCCGCGACGAAGTGCTCAAGCTCGTCTCCTGCACCGGCTGAGTTCGTGCCGGCGTTATCACCCCGCCGACGGCAATACCCGTACCAGCCCGGACGCGGTCACGTGCCGGGACCTTCCAGCGTCCGTAGCGCCCCGCGCCCGTGACGATAGGCGATCGCGGAATATCAATATAAGAATCGAGACTTTTTCTTCATATGCAGGGCGGTATACCTTTGTCCGGGCGTCATGCGGGGACAGCCGGGGTCGTTATCGCCATGCAGAGCCAGTTACTGACCGAATCGAACAGTCCGCTCACGCGGGAGCAGGCCGAGCAGCTCAGTCGGCTGGTCACCGACCTGCGTTCCGACCAGATCACCTGGCTCAGCGGCTATCTCGCCGGACTGACGTCGGCGACGGCCGCCGCTGCGCCAGCGACCGCACAGGCGGCAGCGGCTCCCGCCGAGGCCCCCGAGCTGACCATACTGTTCGGTTCGCAAACCGGCAATGCCGAGGGCATCGCGCTGCAGGCGGCGCAGAAGGCCGAGGCGCGCGGATTCCGCCCGCAGGTTCTCGACATGGGCGACGTCAAGAAGCCCCAGATCAAGTCGGCCACACGGCTGCTGGTGATCGTCAGCACCCACGGCGAGGGCGATCCCCCGGACAACGCCATCGAGCTGCACGAGCTGATGGGATCGAAGAAGGCGCCCCCGCTGAAGGACGCGAAATTCTCGGTGCTGGCTCTGGGCGATACCAGCTACGAGCACTTCTGCCAGACCGGCCGCGACTTCGACCGGAACCTGGAGGCGCTCGGCGGCACGCGCATCCATCCGCGCACCGACTGCGACGTCGATTTCGACGACGACGCCGAGGCCTGGATCGAGGGTGCGCTGGAAGCCTTCTCGGCCGAGCTCGATACGCAGCCGAGCAACGTGGTCGCGTTCGGGCCGACGGCGAGCGCCGCCGAGACCACGCAGTGGTCGAAGAAGAACCCCTACCCCGCCACCCTGCTCGAGAATCTGGTTCTCAACGGCCGCGGTTCGGAGAAGGAGACGAGGCACGTCGAGCTGTCGCTCGAGGACAGCGGCCTGGAATGGGAGCCGGGCGATTCACTCGGCGTATTGCCGACCAACAACCCGCGTGATGTCGAGGACATCGTCACCACACTCGGTTTCAGCGGCGACGAGATCGTGAACGGCCCGCGCGGGGAGCTCGCGCTGCGCGATGCGCTCGCGCACGACTACGAGATCACCACGCTCACGCGCCCGTTCCTGCAGGGCTGGGCCGAACTCGCCGACAGCGCCGAGCTGCATGCGCTGCTCGCCGATGACAATCGCGACGGGCTGCGCCAGTGGATGTGGGGACGCCAGGTCATCGACGTGCTGCAATCCTGGCCCGTCGACGGCGTGGCCGCGCAGGAATTCGTCGAACGACTGCGCAAGCTGCCGCCGCGGCTGTACTCGATCGCCTCGAGTCACAACGCGAATCCGGACGAGGTACACCTGACCGTCGCCACCGTGCGCTACCACGCACACGGGCGTGACCGCGGCGGGGTCGCATCGACCTGGCTGGCCGACCGGGTCGACGACGACACCCCGGTCCCGGTCTATGTCGACCGCAACAAGAACTTCCGCCTGCCGGCCGACGACACGCCCATCATCATGATCGGCCCCGGCACCGGCGTGGCCCCGTTCCGCGCCTTCGTCGAGGAACGCGAGGCACGCGGCGCCAGCGGCCGCAACTGGCTGATCTTCGGCGAACAGCGCTTCCGCAGCGACTTCCTCTACCAGCGCGAGTGGCTGCGCTGGCGCGAGACCGGCGCGCTCGACCGCATCGACGTCGCCTTTTCGCGCGACCAGGCAAACAAGGTCTACGTCCAGCATCGAATCCGCGAGCATTCGCGCGATATCTACGGTTGGCTCAACGACGGTGCCCACGTCTACGTCTGCGGCGATGCCGAGCGGATGGCCCCGGACGTCCACCAGGCGCTGATCGACGTCATCGCGAGCGAGGGCGGCCTGTCGCCCGACGACGCCGGCGCCTGGCTCGGCCAGCTGCAGAAGGACAAGCGCTACCAGCGGGATGTCTACTGACCGAAACGCCCGTGCGTTACCGTTGAGTCAGTGCTGCCCGCAGCCAGGGACAGGAACACCGAAGACACCGAATGCACCCGGGATCGGCAGGCCGGGATCCCGATTATCCGTTTCGGTGTCTTCAGTGCGTTCGGTGCCTTCGGTGTTCCCTGTCCCTGCCGCCCGATCCCGGGATACATTGTCGAGAATTGCCGACCGTCGGCGATTCGATACCGGCGGAATGAACATGCCTGGAGGATTTCGATGAAAGACGTCGATCTCGACAACCTTGATCCGGCCGAGCGGCTCAAGCACGACAGCAACTACCTGCGGGGCGATATCGAGCGCGACCTGGCGGACGAGGTCACCGGCTCGATCAGCGAGGGCAGCAGCAAGCTGCTGAAGTTCCACGGCAGCTACATGCAGGACGACCGCGACGTCCGCGCCGAACGCCACAAGCAGAAGCTCGAGCCGGCCTTCCAGTTCATGATCCGCCTGCGCATGCCGGGCGGCGTGTGCACGCCGCGGCAGTGGCTTGCCCTGGACGATATCGCGCGCCGTTATGCCAACGGAACGCTGCGCATCACCACACGCCAGACGTTCCAGTACCACGGCGTGATCAAGCGCGACCTCAAGACCACGATGCAGGCAATCAATTCCAGTCTGCTCGATACCATTGCCGCCTGCGGCGACGTCAACCGCAACGTCAACTGTGCCGCCAATCCGTACCTGTCCTCGCTGCATGCCGAGGTGCACGAATGGTCGAAGCGGGTCAGCGAGCATCTGTTGCCGCGCACGCGCGCCTATCACGAGATCTGGCTCGACGGCGAGAAGATCACCGGCAACGAGGAGGAACCAATCTACGGCGAGCGCTACCTGCCGCGCAAGTTCAAGATCGCGATCGCGGTGCCGCCGACCAATGATGTCGATATCTTCGCCAACGACCTCGGCTTCATCGCCATCACCAGCGACGACGGCAAGCTCGAGGGTTTCAATGTCACCGTTGGCGGCGGCATGGGCATGACCCACGGCGAACCCGCCACCTATCCCCGGCTGGCCGACGTCATGGCGTTCTGCCGGCCCGACCAGATACTCGCCGTGGCCGAGCACGTGGTGACCACGCAGCGCGACCACGGCGACCGGGCCAACCGCAAGCACGCGCGCCTGAAATACACCATCGACGATCACGGTCTCGACTGGTTCCGCAGCGAGGTCGAGCGCCGCCTCGGCGAGAAGCTCGAGGAGCCGCGCCCGTTCGAGTTCGAGTCCAACGGCGACCGCTACGGCTGGGTCGAGGGCGAGGACGGATACTGGCATCTGACGCTGTTCGTCGAGAACGGCCGCATCAAGGACAGCAACGAGCACAGGCTGATGACCGCACTGCGCGAGGTGGCCGGCCTGCATGCGGGGGAATTCCGCCTGACCGCCAATCAGAACGTCATCATCGCCCGTGTGCCGGCGGATCAACGGGAGCGCATCGGCGAAACGCTGAAACGCAACGGCGTCGACCCGAATGCCGACTACAGCGCCCTGCGCCGCAGCTCCATGGCCTGCGTGGCGTTGCCGACGTGCGCGCTCGCAATGGCCGAGAGCGAGCGCTACCTGCCGCAACTGGTGGGGAAGATCGAGAACATGATGGAAGCCAACGGCCTGCGCGACGACGCCATCGTCGTGCGCATGACCGGCTGTCCCAACGGCTGCGCGCGGCCGTATCTGGGCGAAATCGGCTTTGTCGGCAAGGCGCCCGGCAAGTACAACCTGTATCTCGGCGCCGGCTTCCGCGGCGACCGGTTGAACAAGCTCTATCGCGAGAACATCGGCGAGGAGCAGATCCTGTCCGAGCTCGAGCCACTGATCGCGGCCTATGCGAAGGAACGCAACGACGGCGAGCCGTTCGGCGACTTCGTCATCCGCGCCGGCTACATCAACACCACCACGGCGGGGCGGGATTTCCACGAGTCCTGAAGGGGGCTTCCGATACCGGGGTGGTATGCTCGCCGGGAGCGATTTCCTCCATCGCCGCGCGGTGAAATCTCGCAAAGGCGCGAAGGAATCGCTAAGCACGCAAGGAATCGGCTTTCGTTGCCGCCCTTTTCTATTCTCTGCGTACTCAGCGGCCTCTGCGAGATCATTCACGCAGTGCATGGAAGTCTCTCGCAGAGGCCGCAGAGCACGCAGAGAGCTGTAGAGAACGCGATTGATACATGATCTTCTTCGCGTGCTTTGCGATTCCTGGCGCCTTTGCGAGATCGACCCGCACGGCGCCAAACGAGGCCCGAACCCCTGGAATCGCCCCCGACCTCGAACGGAGCCCCGCTACGAGGGCCGCACGCTCGCCAGGTGCGTCCGCACGCTGGTCACCTTGTCCGACAGCGTCTGGTCGCGGTCGGTACGCGTCCCGAGCTTGAGGCTGGTGAAGATCCGCGGCGCGCCGAGCTCGTGCACCTGCTCGTGGCATTGCCGGATCGCCTCCATCACCTCGTCCCACTCGCCCTCGAAATTGGTGCCATAGGCATGCAGCTCGGTCTCGAACCCCGCCTCGCGCAACACCCGCTGACAGGCCGCCACGTAGAACGACACCGATACGCCCACCCCCAGCGGCACCACACACAATTCCACGGATACCCGCATGTTCCGACTCCCTCGATTTTTCGGTCGTGTAACTGATTGTAGTCGCTCGGCGGCTCTACACACGGATCCGTGACCGGACCGTATCCAGCGGTATCAGCACCGTTCCATTCTGGCAGGCTTTCACGCGAGGTCTCTCGCAAAGGCGGGGGGGGGGGGGGGGGGCGGGGAGGGAGGGGAGTGGGGTTGGAGGTGTGTGGCTGCTGGGCG
>CAYZHJ010000098.1:0-5279 GCA_964478305.1 uncultured Ectothiorhodospiraceae bacterium | reverse complement strand
ACGCGAGGTCTCTCGCAAAGGCGCGAAGGATCGCAAAGTACGCAAAGGAAACGAATTGGTTTTCCAGTTTTCAGCCTTCTCCGCGTACTCTGTGGTCTCTGCGAGATTTCGGTTTGTCGAAGATGAATCTCGCCGAGGCCGCAGAGAGCGCAGAGAAGCTGGAGAGGAAGTGACTTTTCCAGTCTTCATTCCCTACTTGGCGTACTTTGCGATCCTTCGCGCCTTTGCGAGAAAAACGTCGAGGCTAAACGACGGGGAAAGCGGGAAACCCGCCGAATCGGCTATAATCGAACCTTTGCCGAACGATCGCCGGACACCGTCATGCCCCTCGCCCCGCTGCCCGATTCCGTCAACGCCCGCAAGCTGCACAAGCGGCTGAAGCGCCAGGCCGGCCGGGCGATTGCCGACTACGCGATGATCGAGGCCGGCGACCGCGTGATGGTGTGCCTGTCGGGCGGCAAGGATTCCCACACGCTGCTCGACCTGCTGCTGGAACTGCGCGAACGTGCGCCGATCGATTTCGACCTGACCGCGGTCAACATGGACCAGAAGCAGCCGGGCTTTCCCGGGCACGTGCTGCCCGACTATTTCCGCGAACGGGGCGTCGACTGGCACATCGTCGAGCAGGACACCTACTCGACGGTCACGCGCGTGGTACCGGAAGGGAAGACGATGTGCGGGCTGTGCTCGCGCCTGCGCCGCGGTGCGCTCTATGCCTGGGCGGCCGACAACGGCATCACGAAGATCGCCCTGGGCCACCACCGCGACGACATCGTCGAGACCTTCTTCCTCAACCTGTTCCACGGCGGCCGGCTGAAGGCGATGCCGCCGAAACTGCGCTCCGACGACGGCCGCAATGTCGTGATCCGGCCGCTGGCCTGTTGCAGCGAGCGCGACATCGCGAAGTACGCGCATCTGCGGAATTTCCCCATCATTCCCTGCAATCTCTGCGGCTCGCAGGAGAACCTGCAGCGCAAGCAGATCAAGTCCATGCTGGCGGAATGGGAACGGCAGTGGCCGGGCCGGACCGAGACCATCTTCGCGGCCCTGCAGAATGTCGCACCCTCGCAACTTGCCGATCGGGCGCTGTTCGATTTCGCGAATCTGCACACCGACGAGCGCGGCGGCACGGACACCGGCAGCGAAGCTGCCCCGGTCCGCTGGTTCGACGCCAGGCGTGCCGGGGAAGGCTGAATTCGTGGATTCCCCCGATCACGACGGTCTCATCACCGACAACCCCTGCGTCGGCATCTGTACCCAGGGCGCCGACGGCCTGTGCAAGGGCTGCCGGCGCCGGCCGGAGGAGATCCGCGACTGGTACGAGCTGTCCGAGGCGCAACGCGACCGCATCAACCGCCGCATCCTGCCCGACGCTCACCCGGCCGTGCAGATCCGCCTGACCGGCCATACCGAACACCGCCTCCACCGCCGCGGTGGCCGCCGCGCACGTACCGGCGGACGTCGCGAGAATTGAGACGGAGAGTCTGATCGAGCGCTTTACGAGAGGAATCTCGCAGAGCCGCAGAGTACGCAGGGAAAAGACCGCAAATGATAAAAATGCAGGTGCGCATCTGCGCCGACAAACGCACACATTGATACGATGCGAACGGATACCTCTTGTGCACGTTCGCCTGCGGCGAAATCGCACCGACGCGTAATTGGTCGTTCACGATTTTTTTCCGCATTCTCTGCGGACTCTGCGAGAACCCCCTCGCACGGCACTCAACGAAACCGCTCAGCCGAATCGCCCCACGGCATAGGGCGAAACATCGATCTCCGGCTCCCGCCCGGTGACGACGTCGGCCACGAGGCGGCCGGTGGCGGCGGCGAGGGTCCAGCCGAGGTGGCCGGCGCCGGTGTTGAGGTAGAGGCCGGGGATGCCGCTCTCGCCCAGGATCGGGGCCCCGTCCACGGTTACCGGCCGCAGGCAGGCCCAGGACTCGACACTTTCCGGATCGATGCGTGCGGCGAGCCCGGGGAAGTTCGACAGCGCCTGGCGCAGCACGATTTCCACCCGCCGCGGGCGGATGGTGCGGTCGTGACCGGCGAACTCTGCCGTGCCGGCCACGCGCAGGCGATCGCCAAGGCGCGTGATCACCACCTGATGCTGCTCGTCGATCACGGGCACACGCGGCACGTCGGCGTCATCGTCCACGGCGAGGGTGGCCGAGTAGCCCTTGACCGGCTCGATCGGCAGCCGCAGGCCCAGCGGCCGGGCCAGCCGCGGCGCGTCCACGCCGGCCGCCAGTACACAACGGTCGGCCGTCAGCGTTTCGCGCTCCGTGACCACGGCGCAGCCCCCCTGGCGGTCCCGCTCGATCCGTTGCAGCACCTCGCCCGTGCGCAGCCGCGCACCCCGCTTGACCAGCGCACGTCCCAGTTCGCGAACGAAACGGCAGGCATCGCCGGATTCGTCATCGGGGAAATGCACTCCCCCTGCCAGTTGCTCGCGGATATCCGCCAGCGCCGGTTCGAGCCGCACCACCTCGTCGCCGCCCAGCACCTGCGAGCGTACCCCGTACGGCCGGATCGCTTCCGCCTCGACCGCGGCCTGCCGCAGCGCCTCGTCGGAGCGGAAGATCTTCATGCTGCCGAGGCGGGCTGCGTCGTAGTCGAGCCCGGCCTGCGCACGCAGATTCTCCATCAGCGAGCGGCTGTAGACCGCCAGTCGCGTGTTGTCTGCGGTGATGCGGGTGTAATGACGGGTCCTGCAGTAGCGCAGGAATCCCAGACCCCAGCGGGTCATGGCGGGCAGCCGCGACGGCCGCAGCAGCAGGGGCGATTCCTCGCGACCGGTCCAGCGCAGCAGGCGCCCGACGACCGCGGGCGTGTTCCAGGGATCGGCGTGGCCGGCGTGCAGGATGCCGCCGTTCGCGAAACTGCCCTCGGCCGCCAGCTCATCGTGACGCTCGACCAGCGTCACCTCGCATCCTGCCTCGAGCAGGTACCAGCCCGTGACGGTGCCCATCAGGCCGCCGCCGATCACCAGGACATGCACTGTTCCACCTCCCGTTGCGGGCGCCACGCATTGCCGGGGCGTCGACGCCTGATATCGTTCTCGTTTCCCGCTTCGACCCGGCCACTCCGCGTGGTGATAATGAGGACGTTCGGCAACATCCTGTCACATATCGGCGAGGACACGATGCGCTATCGAAACGGCGATTACGTACTGGAAATCCGTCGCGGCGACATCACGCAACAGGCGGTCGACGCGGTGGTGAATGCGGCCAATGCGCGGCTGGCGCCGGGCGGCGGCGTGGCCGGCGCCATCCATCGGGCCGCGGGACCGGAACTGTGGGAGGCCTGCAGGCCCCTCGGCGGCTGTGCCACCGGCGAGGCGAAGATCACCGACGGCTTTGCGCTGCCCGCACGCTGGATCGTGCATACCGTCGGTCCCGTCTACGGCCAGGACGAGCCGTCGGCCCAGTTGCTGGCGGCAAGCTATCGCAACAGTCTGGCCGTCGCCGACGAGGCCGGCGCGACCTCGATCGCGTTCCCCGCCCTGAGTACCGGCGCCTTCGGCTACCCGCTGGAAGATGCCGCGGAAATCGCAGTCAGTACCTTGCTGGAGGCGTTGCCGCACGAGCGCAACCTGCGACTGGCATCGATGGTGCTGTTCGGCGAGCATGACGAACGGGTCCACGGCGAGACGCTGGCGCGGCTCGCGCCGGAAACGGGCTGGCGGGCCGATTGAGCGGGCGGCCTCAGGCGGTCGCCGTTTCGCGGCGGCTGCGCACGGCTGCCGCGATCTCGCGCAGCAGCGGCTCGGTCCGCTCCCAGCCCATGCAGGCGTCGGTGATGCTCTGGCCGTAGATCAGTTCGCCATCGCCGACCTTCTGGCTGCCCTCGACCAGGTGGCTCTCCAGCATCATGCCGAAAATGCGCCGGTCGCCGCGGGCAACCTGGGCCGCAATGTCGGCGGCCACGATCGCCTGGCGATCGGGCTTCTTGCGCGAGTTGGCGTGGCTGGCATCGATCATGATGCGCTGCGGCAGACCGGCCTGCGCCAGCATCTCGGCGGTGTCGTCGACGCTCGAGGCATCGTAGTTCGGCTGGCGGCCGCCGCGCAGGATCACGTGGCAGTAGGGATTGCCGGTGGTCGCCACGATGGCCGAGCGGCCCTCGCGGGTCACGCCGAGGAAATGATGCGGCTGCGAGGCGGAGCCGATGGCATCGACCGCGACCTGCACGTTGCCGTCCGTCCCGTTCTTGAAACCGATCGGGCACGAGAGCCCGGAGGCCAGCTCGCGATGGACCTGTGACTCGGTCGTGCGCGCGCCGATCGCGCCCCAGCTCACCAGGTCGGCCACGTACTGCGGGCTGATCAGGTCGAGGAACTCGGTACCGGCCGGAATCCCCGTCTCGCCGAGGTCCAGAAGCAGCCGGCGGGCTCGCTGCAGACCCTCGTTGATGTCGAAGCTGCCGTCGAGGTGCGGATCGTTGATCAGACCCTTCCAGCCCACCGTGGTGCGCGGCTTCTCGAAGTAGACGCGCATGACGATGAGCAGTTCCCCGGCCAGTTCCTCGCGCAGGGCGTTCAGGCGTCGCGCATAGTCGAGCGCGGCCTCGGGATCGTGGATCGAGCACGGTCCGGCGATCACCAGCAGCCGGTCGTCTGCCCCGTCCATGACCTGTTGCACCTGCTCGCGGCCGAAATGCACGGTCTCCGCGGCCTTCTCGGTCACGGGCGCCATTTCCGCCGGCGTGATCAGTTCCCTGATGTGCTGGATCCGCAGGTCTCCGGTCTGATACGTCATGGTGGTCCTCATCCGCTCGTTGCCCTTGCGTGTTCGTGACGATTCAATGCGGTGCGCAAGGCGTCAATCACCGCGCGCGTCTCGTGGTTGCGGGTCTTCATCGCGGCCCGGTTCACCACCAGCCGGCTGCTGATGTCGGCAATCTTCTCATACGGCGCCAGCCCGTTGGCCTGCAGCGTGTTGCCGGTATCGACCAGGTCGACGATCCAGTCGGCCAGCCCCATCAGCGGCGCCAGCTCCATCGAGCCGTACAGCTTGATGATCTCGACCTGGCGCCCCTGCCGGGCGAAATGCAGGTGGGTCGTGTTGACGTACTTGGTCGCCACCCGCGGCCGGCCGCGCGGTGCCGGCCCGCCCTCCGCGGGGCCGGCGAGCATCAACCGGCATGCGGCGATGCCCAGATCCAGAGGTTCGTACAGTCCCTCGCCGCCATGCTCGAGCAGCACGTCCTTGCCCGTGACGCCGAGCTCGGCGCCGCCGTATTGCACGTAGGTCGGTACGTCGGTGGCCCGCACGACCACG
>CAYZHJ010000097.1:0-10776 GCA_964478305.1 uncultured Ectothiorhodospiraceae bacterium | reverse complement strand
ACCTTCTGCGGATCGGTCGTCGCCAGCAGGAAGCGCACGTGCGGCGGCGGTTCCTCGAGGGTCTTCAGCAGCGCGTTGAAGCTGTGGGTCGAGAACATGTGCACCTCGTCGATGAGGTACACCTTGTAGCGGCCCCGGCTGGGCGCGTAGGGGACGTTTTCCAGCAGTTCGCGGGTCTCGTCGACCTTCGTGCGCGAGGCCGCGTCGACCTCGATCAGGTCGATGAAGCGGCCCTCGTCCACCTCGCGGCAGGCGCTGCACTCGCCGCAGGGCTCGCTAGACACACCCTTCGTCTCGCAGTTGAGGCTCTTGGCGAGAATGCGCGCGATGGTGGTCTTGCCCACACCCCTGGTGCCGGTGAACAGGTAGGCATGGTGCAGGCGGCCGCTGTCGAGCGCATTGACCAGCGCGCGCCGGACATGGTCCTGGCCCACGAGTTCGGAAAAGCTGCGCGGTCGCCACTTGCGGGCGAGGACTTCATAGCTCATGCGGGACTCGGGCGTGAACGCGTGGACCTCATTATACGCGTGCGCCGCAATCATGGGTGAAGGGCGGTGCCCACGCCCGCCACACCCCGGCGCTCGAAGATCGCCACTGCCGCTGCTCCCTTCCGGGCCTGACGGGGTTCGCGGCGTTTCGTCGCGAGGGGACGGGCGCGGGTCACCATTGCAAGGGCCGGTGACCGCACCGGCGGCGCACAGTGTAGCGCGCGTGCCGTTCCGCTGTCGCCCCGCGCGCCGGCCAACGGGAAATTTCGTTGACGGGTTCGTACCCTCAAGGGAACCCGGACGACGGGGATGGGATTGTTGCGGATTCGCATCTCTTCCCATTTGCCGAAAACTGCTAGAGTGCGGGGGTTTCCGGCAGCCCGACCGGGGTGCCGTACCGACCCTGCTCCAGCCTGCGAGATCCTGCCTTGGCCTGGCGCCCGAACATCCCGCAACCCCGTGTGGGCGACAGCCCCGTCATGGTGGCGGCCGGCAGCGTGTGGGCGCTGCTCGCCGGCATGGGACTGCTGCTGCTCGGCAACGGACTGCAGTACAGCCTGCTCGGCGTGCGCGCGGCCAACGAAGGCTTCTCCAGCACGATCACCGGCCTGGTCATGTCCGGCTATTTCGTCGGCTTCCTGGCGGGCTCGCTCGCGACCTCGCATGCCGTCCACCGGGTCGGCCACCTGCGGGTGTTTGCCGCCGCCGCGGCACTGGCCTCGATCGCGATCCTGGTACAGAGCCTGATCGTCACGCCGGCGGTCTGGGGCTTCATGCGGATCCTCACGGGCTTCGCCTACGCCGCGGCCTACATCGTCACCGAGAGCTGGCTCAACGACCGCGTCACCAACGAGCATCGCGGCGGCCTGCTCGGGGTCTACATGATCGTCAGCTTCCTCGGCATGAGCGGCGGCCAGCTGCTGCTCAATGCCGGCGATCCCGACAGTCCGGAACTGTTCATCCTGGTCTCGGTCCTGATCTCGTTCGCCGCGATCCCGATCCTGCTGAGTGTGCTGCCGCAGCCGCAGATTCGCCAGCCGGCGCGGCAGAATCCGCTCGAGCTCTACCGGCTCGCGCCGCTCGGCCTCGTCGCCTGTTTCGCCACCGGCCTGCTGCACAGCGCCCTGTTCGGCATGGGGGCCGTCTACGGACGCAGTGTCGACCTGTCCGTGCAACAGGTATCGCTGTTCATGTTCGTGCTGGTGATCGGCGCGGCCGTGTTCCAGTGGCCGATCGGCAAGCTGTCCGACCGCGTTGATCGCCGACGGGTCATCACCTGGCTCGCCCTGTTCGGCGCGCTGGCGTGCGCCCTCGCGGTACCGCTGGGCCATCTCGGGCCGGTCTGGCTGATCGCGCTGGCGGCCCCGATCGGGATCGCCCTGCTGCCGCTGTACTCGCTGGCGATCGCCCATACCAACGACCATGTCGACGAGAACCGGCGGGTGGCCGCCAGCAGCCTGCTGACCCTGGTGTTCGGCATCGGCGCCGTGGGCGGCCCGTCCATCGCCGGTGCGCTGATGGACCTGCTCGGCAGCGACGGCTTCCTGTGGATGCTCAGCGCGATCCTGCTGGCCCTTGCGATGTTCGCCATCATCCGGACACGGCGGGTACCCATGGTCTCCGTGGAGGACCAGGCACCCTACGCGCCGATGCCGCAGCGCACCGCCTCGCTGTCCGAGGCCTACGTGGAATCGATCGCGGAAGCCGGCAACGAGGACGGCACCGGGGACGACCGCGATCCGGGCTGACCGACCCACCCGGGCTTCGCGCCAATGCGTTTACCCCGGATTGCGCGCGATGATGGTCCAGGAGCTGGAAGGCATCACGATCTCGCCGGACCCCGTCGCGTAGTCCGCCAGCGCGACGCGCAGCGCCTCCTCGATCTCGCCCCGGCGCCGCTCGGCCTCGTCCCCGGCCTCGCGAAACACCTCGCCGGCCGGCCCGAGCGCGAGCTGGAACTGCATGGCCTCCTCCGGCGTGCTGCCCACCGTGACCGGGCCGTCGTAGCGCGTGAACTCGACCTCGGGATCGAAGCCGGCCGCCTTGAGCTGGGCGCTCACCACCTCGGGATTCGCCATCGAGAAGGGTCCCGGGCCGCAAGTGAGCGCGTCCTCGCCGGGCGGTGGCAGGTATTTCAGCACGACTTCCTTGGGCAGCCCGAGCCAGGGATTGTCCTCGATCGTCCGCCAGACGATGAACACCAGCCTACCGCCCGGTTTCAGGGCACTGCGGATGTTCTTCATCGCCACGACCGGATTCTGGAAGAACATCATCCCGAAACGGGAAAAGGCAAGGTCGAACTCGGGCTCGAACGGATAGCGCTCGACATCGGCCGCGACGAACTCGACGTTGCCGAGCCCTGCCGCGGCGGCATCATCCCGCCCCTTCTGCAGAAACGCATCGCAGCAGTCCAGCCCGAGGACATGACCGCCGGGACCGGTCATGCGTGCGAGCCGATTCGCGGTATCGCCCCAGCCGCAGCCGACATCCACGATCCTCGATCCGGGCTCGACCTCCAGCGTGCTCAGCGGCTCCTCGCTGTGATAGCTGAGTCCATCCATGAGGATGTCACGGAACCGTTCGAACTTGTCGGCCAGGATCGAGTTCCAGAACTCGACGTACTCGTTTTCGTATTCGGCCGTTTGTGTCATGACATGATCTCTCCCGGCCTCGCAGCGCACTCGCGGCCGTGCCTCGATAACCGGATTGAACGGGGTCTCCCTTGCACGGCGGCAAGCCGCGAAGCCCGCCTGGGACATCTCCGCCAACCGCTGCTGGCGAGCCCGGGCACCAGGGCAGGTACCGACTCCTCCGGGCAGCGAATGGGCACAGCAGATTGTATTCGATCCGGCACCACGCCGAAAAAGTTCCGCAGAAGCTTCCACCTGCCGGGTTTCGCCGCCATCGATCCGAACCCGGGAATGGACTCGGCAGCCGCAGTCGGGGCACGATTGCCATACAGCCAATCCGGGGGATCCGTCATGGCCCGCTACACGCTGTACGGTTTCAATGCCAGCACCTACGTGCGCACGGTGCGCATGCTGCTGCACGAGAAGGGGATCGAGTACGACCAGGTACCGGTCAACATCCTGCAGGGCGAGGGACGATCCGAGGCGCATCTCGCCCGCCATCCCTTCGGCAAGATTCCCGCCTTCGAGAGCAACGGTGTCTCCCTGTTCGAGACCAGCGCGATCACGGAGCTGATCGAGGGCGAGAATCCCGGCGAGCCGCGCTTCATCCCGCCGGACGTGATCGAGCGCGCCCGCATGCGCCAGTGGATGGACTGCATCGACGACTACACCTACCCCGACGTGGTCGGGACGCTGGTCTGGCAACGCGTGGTCAATCCGGCATTGGAGGTACCGACCGACGAGGACGTGGTCAAGGAGGCGATGCCGGCGGTGCGCAAGCATTTCGGACTGTTCGACCGGGCGCTGGGCGAAAATCCGTACCTGGCGGGTTCGACACCGACGCTGGCCGACCTCTACCTGGCCCCGATCATGGCCTATGTGTCCATGACCGATGAAGGCGAACAACTGCTGGGGGAACATGCGAACATCGCACGCTGGTGGGGAGAGATGCAGCAGCGGCAATCGTTCATCGACACGCCGCCGATGTAACGGCCGATCCCGCCACACCGCTCCCGGCCGAACCCCGCGGGCGTCCCCGCGGATTCGGGGGCAATGAACCACATGCACCGGCGGCCCCGGCAACGGGCCGCCGGTCCTCGTCGCGGAGGGAAGATGCTGGTCAATGGCCGCTGGTCCGGCGAATTCCAGCCGGTACAGGACACCGACGACAAGGGCGGATTCGTCCGCCAGCCATCGCGGTTCCGCGAGTGGATCGGCAGCGACCGCTTCCCAGCGGAAGCCGGTCGCTATCGCCTCTACGTGGCGCTGACCTGTCCCTGGGCGTCGCGGGTCCTGGCGGTGCGGCGGCTCAAGGGTCTGCAGGAGATGATACCGCTCACGATCGTCGAACCCGCGCTCACCGACCAGGGCTGGGGTTTCGGCGATTTCCCGGGCAGCAGCGGCGCGGAACCGCTGCACGGTGCGCGCTACCTGCACGAGCTCTACAGCCGGGCAGATCCCGACTACACCGGTCGTGCCACCGTCCCGCTGTTGTGGGACATGCAGTCGGACGCCGCCGTGAACAACGAGTCGGCCGACCTGGTGCGCATGCTCAACCGCGAATTCGACCATCTGTTGCCGCCGGAGCGAGCCGAACTCGACCTGCGCCCGGATGAACTGCGCAAGGACATTGACCGGCTCAACGAGTGGATGTATCCGCGCGTCAACAACGGCGTCTATCGCTGCGGCTTCGCCACCACCCAGATCGCCTACGACGAGGCGGTGGAAACCCTGTTCGACGCCCTGGACACGCTCGAGGATCGCCTGCTGAACGAGGGCCCGTACCTGCACGGTGAGCGTCTCACCGAAAGCGACATTCGCCTGTTCGTCACCCTGATCCGCTTCGATGTGGCCTACCATGGCCTGTTCAAGACCAATCTGCGGCAGATCCGGGACTATCCCGCCCTGGCGGGCCACACCGGCCGGCTGTACGAACACCCCGACATCTGCCCCACCGTGGACTTCACGCACATCCGTCACGGCTACTATTCGATCAAGGCGCTGAATCCCGGGCGAATCGTGCCGCGGGGGCCGAAGTCCATACTCCACGGCATCGCCGTCGACTGACGGCAGCGGCCCGGAATTCGAGAGTCACCGCGTTCAGTGCGCCGGATCCGGGGCATCCGCGGATTCGGTTGTTGCAACATCGCTGTAGCCGACGACACAGTTGCGCTGGCCGTCCTTGCCCGTATACAGCGCCCGGTCGGCGTGGGCGAGCAGTTCTTCCGCCGTCGTACCCATTTCCGGATAGACGGCAAAACCGACGGTGACCGTCGTCGAGACCCGCGTTCCCTCGATGTAGAACGACGTGTTCTCCACCGTGAGGCGTACCCGCTCGCCCGCTTCGCGGGCGGCTTCCTCGTTCGCTCCGGGCAGCAGGGCAACGAACTCGTCACCGCCATAGCGCGCAATGATGTCGGAGCTGCGCAATCCCTGGCGCGCGCTGGTGACCACCGACTGGATCAGCCGGTTGCCCACCTCGTGGCCGAGATTGTCGTTGACCGGCTTGAGTCGATCGGCATCGATCATCATCACCGCGAAACTGGAACCTTCCTTCTCGCTGTCCTTCAGATGGCGCGCGAGGCGTGCCATGAAGGCGCGCATGTTGAACACGCCGGTCAGTTCATCGGTTTCCGACAGGCGATGCACGATCTCGCGGGTCTGTACCATGTCGGCCGCCAGCAGCGAGGTGATGTAGGCGACCAGCAGGAAGGGCGCGAAACGAATCATCACCCCGCTGAAGGATTCGTAGGTATAGAGCTGCATGCCCAGCTCGGCCTGCGCCATGAACAGATAGAAGGCCGTGATCAATGCGACCTCCAGCAGGGTCACGACCTTGCCGAGCGTCAGGGCGCTGAACACGATCACGAGCAGATAGAGATTGAGCAGCGGGCTTTCCATGCCGCCCGTTTTCAGGATCACGAAAGCGATCAGCAGGATCATCACCCAGGTCTCGATCGCGAGCTTCCAGGGTGCGGCAGGTGTCAGCAGATTGGCGTAGCGGAACAGCAGAACGAACACCGCAAACCCACTGCATGCAAGCACGACGCTGATTCGATCGGAGAAATCCGTGCCGGGCACGAACAGAAAGAGAAGAATCAGTATCAGGAGCAGCCACTCGATTTCGGCGAGGGTGCGATCGAAGTTCTTCAGCTCGATTTGAGCGGGCGTGATATCGAGTGGCTTGTGCCTCACCGGCCCAGTTGTCCCTCTTGTTGTTGTTGACCGAACTGCCTCGTCTCGCAGTGGCCGCAAGTGATCGGGTTCCGGATACGGACAATGCTCCCGCGGGGAGAAGGAGTGATGACGCTGCGGAAGCGCTTTATTGCTCTCAGCGGATCATACAGGGAATCGCCTTCCGCTCAAACCGGTCCGGCACAGCCTGGTTCGTGCGCATTCATCATGGCAGACATGACCAAAAGACATTTCTCTCACCCTGTCAATCGCGTCTCGATCCACTCCCGGGTCGTGCGGATCACCTCGGCCGGATTGCGCGCGGCGGTCTCGATCGGCGGGCCGATGGACACGGTGATCGTGCCCGGATACCGGCGCCAGTCGTCCGCCGGCCAGCAGCGGCCGGAGTCTACCGCGACGGGCACGACGGGGACGCCGGCGGCGCAGGCAAGACGCGCGCCCCCCTGGGCATACTTGCCGCTCTCGCCCGGTCTCGTTCGCGTGCCCTCGGGAAAGATCACGACCCAGCGTCCGGCCTGCAGGTGCGCCAGGCCGAATCGCTCGATCTGGCGCAGGGCCTCACGTCCCGCATCGCGATCGATGCCGATCTCCTCCAGCGCCTTCAGGGCCCAGCCATAGAAGGGAATGCGAAACAGCGACTTCTTGATGACCCAGGAGAGCTGCACCGGGAAGATCGCGCGAAAGGCGATGGTCTCCCAGGCCGATTGATGCTTCGACAGAATGACCGCGGGACCGGCCGGCAGATGTTCGAAACCTTCCACTCGGTAGCGCACGCCGCACACGAGTCGAAGCAGCACGAGGACGAGGCGGCACCAGCCACGCGCCACGGCCTCGCGTGCCGCCAGCGGCAACGGCCAGGCAAGCAGCACCAGCAGTGCGAACACCGCGGTCGAAGGCAGAAAGATCAACTGAAACACGATCGAGCGGATCGCGACGAGCATTCCCCGGCTCTCCATCGTGCGCGCATGTCGTGCCCGCGGCACGGAGCCGTCATCATACACACGGCACCACCGGCCGACAGCCCGTGGGCATGGCGATCCCCCTGCAAGCGTTGCCGCCGCGAACTCCGCCGATAGCGCGAGTGCCCTTGTCTGCAACCTTCGCCCGGTGGAAACTCCGGCAGGCGCGTGCCCGATACGTCCCACGTCGGCGATTCGTCGTTCCGGGCCCCGACGGCACCAGACACGGCCGAAACCAGGAGACCGCATGCCGACTCTGCTGCTCAATCTGCGTAACGTGCCCGAGGACGAGGCCGACGAGGTGCGCGAGCTGCTGGAACGACACCACATCGCCTTCTATGAGACTCCGCCCAGCCGCTGGGGCATCAGCATGGGCGGGATCTGGGTCGGCGACGATGATCAGGCGGCCCATGCGCGACACCTCCTCGACGACTATCAGCACGAGCGGGCCCGCCGGGCGAGAGCGGAGTACGAGCAGAACAAGCGTGCCGGAACGGCCGACACCCTCCTCGGGCGCTTTCTTCGCGACCCGGTGAAAACACTGTTGTTCACGGCAATCGCCGCCGCCCTGCTCTATTTCCTGATCCGCCCGTTCTTTCTCATCGGCGTGGACTGATCCGGGAACGAACACGGCGTCGCTCAGCCGACCACGGGGACGCCGATCAGCCAGCGATGCAATCCCCCGACGAAGGCCACGTACACCGCGAGCCCGGCGGCAATGGCGATGGCGTCATTCCACGGCGAGGTCGGTGCCGTGACCGGCAGCGGCCTGGATGGTCGTCGCTTGAGCGAGATCAGGTCGGCCACTGCCCAGGCGAGAAATGCCCCGAACAGCAGCACGTCGGCCAGCATGCCGTTCATCAGCAGATGGGCGAACGCCCAGGTCTTCACCGCGATCAGCATCGGATTCTTCACCCGGCGCGATATCCGCCCGGGAAAATAGGCCGCGATCAGCAGGGGAAACACGAACAGCAACAACAACAGGGCGATGTGACGAAGCCAGGCCGGCGGCAGGTAGAGCACGATCGGTTCCTGGCGGGCAAGACCGTAGCCCCAGACGATCAGCATCAGTCCGAGCAGCGAGACCAGGCCATGAAGGCCCTTCCAGGCGAACCCTCCCATGCGTCTCGCCATGGCATCACGCCAGCGATGATCGACGATCGATATCGAATGGGCACCGAGGAACAGCAACAGACCGATGATCAGAACAGTCATGTTTCCCTCCTTCCGGCCGGACCCGCTCGAACCGACCGCGCGTCCTCACCAATGCATCGGGTACGATTATGCGGTGCCGGCCTGTGCAATGACCATACCGACGCCGTCATCACCGAATGAAGGCTTCGAAGGATGTTCCCGCCGGCGACGGGCATCGACATGATCCCGCCGGCGGCGTGCAGGCCCCATCGAACGAGAAACGGCGTTCGCACAACTCGTGTCCGGAGCGGATGACGTGGATTCGGTAACCCAGATTGCATTGGGTGCAGCCGTCGGCGGTGCGGTCGCGGGCCGCAGTGCGGGCTGGCGCGCCTTTGCATGGGGAGCGGCCGTCGGCACCATGCCCGACCTCGATGTCTTCTACGACTACGGCAGTCCGGTGGCGAACTTCACCTGGCACCGCGGCTATACCCATTCCCTGTTCATCCAGACCCTTGCCGCTCCCCTGCTCGCCCTGCCGATCCGGTACCTGAATCGCCACGGCGATGCGGGCTATCCGCGATGGCTGGCCGTGGTCTGGCTGGTTCTGATCACGCACACATTGCTGGATGCCTTCACCATCTACGGCACCCAGTTATGGCTGCCCTTCATGGACAGGCCCGTCGGGCTCGGCAGCATCTTCATCATCGATCCGCTCTATACCCTGCCCCTGGTGATCGGGATCGCCGCCGCCATCCGCTTCCGCGACGACTGGCACCGGGCACGCCGCTGGAACGCGTTCGGCCTGACCCTGGCGAGTCTCTACCTGCTGTGGACCGTTCTCGCCCAGCAGTGGATGGAAAACCGTGCCTCGCAGGCCATCGCGGAAGCGGAGCTGCCGGTCGAAAGGATGCTGGCCACCCCCACCGCCGTGAACAGCGTGCTCTGGCGCATCGTCGCCGTTGGCGAAGAGGCACACTGGGAAGCGCTGCATCCGGTCTGGTCGAGACAACCGATCCGGTTTCGCGAGTATTCGCGGGAACCGGAACTGCTGGATGATATCGAGGACAATTCCGCCGTACGCAGGCTGCAGTACTTCACGCGGGGCTTCTACAGCGTCAACGAGCGCGACGGCGCCGTGGTGATCAGCGATCTGCGCATGGGACAGGTCGGTCATTACGCCTTCGCCTACCGGGTGGGTCGGCGCGAAGATGGGCGGATCCGTCCCATTCCCGACGAGCGTTATCGTTATCCCCGGCCCGATCTGTTCGTGGCGCTGCGCGACCTGTATGCCTGTGCCCTCGATCGCCCGACCCTGCAGCTCGATTGCCGCGAGGCATCACATCGGCCGTGACTACCGCGGCGGCAATGTCATCGCGGCCCCTCTTGCTACACTGGCGCGCGTTCCCCGGGACCACCACGGCACCATGTTCTATCTCATCCTGTTCCTGATCGCGGCAGCCATCCTGCTCTACATCACCTCGCGCTGGCTGCGGGCCGAGCTGCGCGAGCTGGGCGCATGGTTGCACGAAAAACGGGTGGTGATGCGCGGGGGCCTGAGCACCGAACGGCTCATTGCCGATACCCGTGCCGCATTCGGGCGCGAGGGATTGAGCGCGCATTTTCTCGTCGTCTCGCGCCAGGTCCTGCCCTGTTACGAGCGGCTGCGGCGGGAATATCTCGGCCGGCCCGCCGGGGAACCGCTGCCGGCCGCCGTGGTACTGGCCCTGGGACTGGATCTCGATGCAGGGCGATTGTATCTGCGCACCGTCATCACCGAGCGCGACGCACCGGGGCGCGATGTCGGCCGTTTCCTCGATTTCGGGGACATACACTCGCTGGAACCGGTTGCGGCCCGCCTCCCCGCCGGCCCGGCCCCCGCTGCCGAACGCGCGCTGGAAATCCGGACCCGTGATCCGCGGGATCCGCCCTTCCACCTGGCACTGGAACCCGACTGGGGCGTTGCCGGCGCAGAGATCGTCGAACGAATCAGGGCCATGATCGAGGGCCGCTGGCGCCCCGAAGGCATCCCCGTGGTGGTGCGCTGAGGCCGCCCGGTTTACACCCGCAGGGCGTTCGGCTAGCATCGCGCGCCTGCCGCGCCGGGGCACGAAGGCCCGCGCAACGCGCACGCCTCGCCGTCGGCCGGTCGTCGACCGGCCGGCCGACGGCTGGTCGAATGGAGCACAGCGCGTCGGTACAGCGAGTTTCGGAGAGGTGGCCGAGCGGTCGAAGGCGCACGCCTGGAAAGTGTGTGTACGTCAAAAGCGTACCGTGGGTTCGAATCCCACCCTCTCCGCCAAATAAAAGACCCCCCGCTGCGGGGGTCTTTTATTTGGCGTACAGGGTGGTGTGGACGAACCCACTCCG
>CAYZHJ010000096.1:0-10911 GCA_964478305.1 uncultured Ectothiorhodospiraceae bacterium | reverse complement strand
GGTGGTCGAGAACGAACGCCTCGTTTCGGGCGAGGAGACCGACGACGGCGAGCTCATCGGCACCTACGAGTTCCGGGCCGTCGCCGGCGGGACGGAAGGCGTGGTCACGCCGGAGTTCCCGCGGCCGGTCAGGCCTGCCGGGCCGGGTGATGGTGCCTCTGTGTGAGGGTGCGGGGGCGTTGGGCTGTCGGGCCGAAACCCGGCCTGCGGGATTCGCTTGGCGCCCGTCGGCCGGGAATGATTCAGGGGGCGGCAGTCCGCGGTTCAGCTCAGGGCCTTCTGCAGGCGGCCCATGGCGTTCTGCAGGTTTTCCATGCTGGTCGCGAACGACAGGCGCATGTAGCCGGGGGCCCCGAAGGCGGAGCCGGGGACCAGGGCGACGCCGGTGTCGTCGAGCAGGCGCGAGCAGAAGTCGACGTCGTCCCCGGCGCCATATGCGGCGATGGCCTCTTCCACCCGGGGGAACGCATAGAAGGTGCCGTCGCCGGGCAGGCATTCGACGCCGGACAGGGCGTTCAGGGCCTCGACCACGTAGTCATGGCGCTCGCGGAACTGGACCACCATGTCGCGCACGCATTCCTGATCGCCGTCGAGCGCCGCCGTCGCGGCCCATTGCGAGATCGAGGCCGGGTTCGAGGTGCTCTGCGACTGGACCTTCTTCATCGCCCCGATCAGTTCCTTCGGCCCGCCGCAGTAGCCGATGCGCCAGCCGGTCATGGCATAGGCCTTGGAGACGCCGTTGAGTACCACCGTGCGCTCGTACAGGTCGGGCCGGGCGTTGACGATGTTGGTGAACGGCTCGGCGCTCCAGAGGATGTGCTCGTACATGTCGTCGGTGGCGATGACGATGTCCGGGTGCTGCGCCAGCACCTCGCCCAGGGCCTCCAGTTCGGCGCTGGTGTAGGCGATGCCGGTCGGGTTCGACGGGCTGTTGAGCACGACCAGGCGGGTCTTCTTCGTGATCGCCTTCTCGAGCTGCTCGGGCATGAGCTTGAAGCGCTGATCGGCGCCGGCGCTGACGATCACCGGTTTCGCGCCGGCCAGCTTCACCATGTCGGGGTAGGAGACCCAGTAGGGCGCCGGGATCACGGCCTCGTCGCCGGGGTTCAGCAGCGCCTGGGCCATGTTGAAGAAGCTCTGCTTGCCGCCGGAGGAGACCAGGATCTGCTCCGGCGTGTACTGGATGCCGTTGTCGCGGTGGAACTTGTCCACCACCGCCTGCTTCAGCTCGGGCGTGCCGTCGACCGCGGTGTACTTGGTCCGGCCGGCCCGGATCGCCTCGATCGCGGCCTCCTTGATGTGCTCGGGGGTATCGAAATCCGGTTCGCCGGCGCCGAGGCCGATGACATCGCGGCCCTGGGCCCGCAGCGAGGCGGCGAGGGCGGTGACGGCGAGCGTGGGGGAGGGCTTGACCTGCTGGACGCGATCGGAAAGCTGGATGGTCACGGCGGTATTCCCGAGCGGCTGGCTCATTTAAGATGGAGGTTTGGCCGGCGCCGAACGCCGGCGTCGTCAGGCAGCGCGCAACTTTACCGCCCGCGAGACCGCATGTCCAAATCGTTCCGATTGCAGTGCGATTTTCAGCCGGCCGGCGATCAGCCCGAGGCGATTGCCGGCCTGTGCGACGGCCTCGACAGCGGCCTGATGCATCAGACCCTGCTCGGAGTGACCGGTTCGGGCAAGACCTTCACGATGGCCAACGTCATCGAGCACGAGCAGCGGCCGACCCTGATCCTGGCCCCCAACAAGACCCTGGCGGCCCAGCTCTACGGCGAGATGCGGGAGTTCTTCCCGGACAATGCGGTCGAGTACTTCGTTTCCTACTACGACTACTACCAGCCTGAGGCCTACGTTCCGTCCTCGGACACGTTCATTGAGAAGGATGCCTCGGTCAACGAGCACATCGAACAGATGCGGCTGTCGGCGACCAAGGCCCTGCTGGAACGCAGGGACACGGTGATCGTTGCCACCGTCTCGTCGATCTACGGTCTCGGCGATCCGCAGGCATACCTGAAGATGGTATTGCATCTCGACCGCGGCGACCGGATCGACCAGCGCGAGATCCTTCGCCGGCTCGCGCAGATGCAGTACCAGCGCAACGAGTTCGAGCTCAAGCGCGGTACCTATCGGGTCCGGGGGGAGGTGATCGACATTCACCCGGCGGAATCGGACGACGAGGCGATCCGGATCGAGCTGTTCGATGACGAGATCGAGAGCCTGGCCTGGTTCGATCCGCTCACCGGCGAGGTCAGGCGCCGGGTGCCGCGGCTGACCGTGTATCCGAAGAGCCACTACGTGACACCGCGCGAGACCCTGCTGACCGCCTGCGAGCAGATCCGCGAGGAGCTGCGCGAGCGGCTGGACGAGTTGCGGGCGCAGGAGAAGCTGGTGGAGGCCCAGCGGCTGGAGCAGCGCACGCAGTTCGATCTGGAGATGATCCAGGAGCTCGGCTACTGTGCCGGGATCGAGAACTACTCGCGCTACCTGTCCGGTCGTGCCCCGGGCGAGCCGCCACCCTGCCTGTTCGACTACCTGCCGGCCGACTCGCTGCTGATCGTGGACGAGAGCCAACTCACGATTCCCCAGCTGGGTGGCATGTACAAGGGTGATAGATCACGCAAAGAAACGCTTGTAACTTACGGATTTCGCTTGCCTTCCGCGCTGGACAACCGCCCCCTGATGTTCGACGAATTCGTCCGCATGCAGCCACAGACGATCTTCGTCTCGGCGACACCGGGCCCCTACGAGGAACAGCACGCCGACCGGGTCGTCGAGCAGGTGGTGCGGCCCACCGGGCTGGTGGACCCGGCCGTCGAGGTGCGCCCGGTCACCACCCAGGTCGATGACGTGCTGTCCGAGATCGGCCACTGTGCCGCCAGCGACGAGCGCGTGCTGATCACGACGCTGACCAAGAAGATGGCCGAGGACCTGACCGATTACCTGGCCGAGCACGACGTCCGGGTACGCTACCTGCACTCCGACATCGATACCGTCGAGCGGGTGGAGATCATTCGCGACCTGCGGCTGGGGAAGTTCGACGTGCTGGTCGGCATCAACCTGCTGCGCGAGGGCCTCGACATGCCCGAGGTCGCGCTGGTGGCGATATTCGATGCCGACAAGGAGGGCTTCCTGCGCGCCGAGCGTTCCCTGATCCAGACCATCGGCCGGGCCGCGCGCAACATCAACGGCCGTGCGATTCTCTATGCCGACGGAATCACGGGCTCGATGCGGCGGGCCATGGACGAGACGGAACGGCGCCGCAACAAGCAGATCGAATTCAACGAGTCGCACGGCATCACGCCGCAGGGCATCCGCAAGGCGGTGGCCGACATCATGGAAGGTGCTCATGCCGGAGCGCCCGGCACTGCGGAACGATTCGCGCGGGCTGCCGAGGAGGCGGTGGAATACCGTTCCCGCTCGCCGAAGGAACTGGCGCGGGAGATCGAGCAACTGGAGAAGGAAATGCTCGACAAGGCCCAGAATCTCGAGTTCGAGGAGGCCGCACGCCTGCGTGACCGCATACACGAGCTGCGCGAGCACGCCTTCGGGGCTGCCGCCGAGGTGGCGGGCTGACAGGCGATGTCCGGCGGAACCGAATGGATCCTCGCGCGCCGACTCGCAAAGGAGGGACGGACTTGAACCGCTGGCGTCCGACTGCGGGACAGAAGGCGGCGGATCGGCGAACCGGCACGCTGGTCTATGTCGCGCCGTCATCGATTCACGGCAAGGGGCTGTTCGCCCGCTGCACGCTCGAACGGGGTCAGTTCGTCGGCACCTACCTGGGACCCCCGGCACAGCGCAATGGCTCCCATGTGCTCTGGGTCGAGGAGGACGGGGACTGGGTCGGACGACGCGGCTTCAACCGCCTGCGCTACCTCAATCACAGTGCGCGTCCGAATGCCGAATTCGATGGCTTCGATCTGTATGTCCTCCGTCGAATTCGTCCGGACGAAGAGATCACCATCGATTATCATTGGGACTGAGGCACAGCGTTTCGAGAACCCGGTTCCCGCCCCCTGTCGAGGGCGGTTCGGGCAGTCCACGCGCAGGGAGGGATTCTGTTGCGACATCTGATGATCGCCGGCTGTCTGCTGACCGGATTGCTCATGGGCGTGGGCCATCCGCTCGCGGACGACGGCGACGACAACGGCAATGACAATGGTGGCGGTGACGGCTCCGGCGACAGCGTCTTTCTGCTGGAAGTCGATGGCGCAATCGGTCCCGCCACCACCGACTATCTCGCACGGGCGCTGGAACGGGCCGGGGAGGAATCGGCACGGGCCGTGATCCTGCGCCTGGACACCCCCGGCGGATTGACCGCCGCGACGCGCGACATCGTGAAGGCCATCCGCAACTCGGGCGTGCCCGTGGTGGTCTGGGTCGCGCCCGAGGGGGCGCAGGCAGCCAGTGCCGGCACCTATATCCTGTTTGCCAGTCACATCGCCGCGATGGCGCCGGCGACCAATGTGGGCGCGGCCACGCCGGTGGCGCTCGGCGACACCCCGGGACCGGAATCGCCGGACGACGAGGAATCCGGAGAGACGGAAGAAAACGGCAGCGAGGAAGGAGCCGACGAGCCGGACGAGGGCGACGCGGAGGAGCAGGCCGACGAAGCGCCCGGTGACGCGAAATCGCGCAAGGCGGTGAACGATGCCGCGGCCTGGATCCGCAGCCTGGCGCAGGAAACGGGCCGCAACGCGGAATGGGCGGAACGGGCGGTGCGCGAGGCCGTCAGCCTGACCGCACGCGAGGCGGTCGAGCAGAACGTGGCCGAGCTCATTGCGCGTGATCTCGACGAGCTGCTGGCGGCGATCGACGGGCGCACGGTGGAGACCGCAACCGGCGAGGTCACGCTCGCGACCGCTTCCGCCCGGGTCGAGCGCATCGAGCCCGACTGGCGCAGCGAGCTGCTGGCCGTGGTCACGAATCCGACCGTGGCCTACCTGCTGCTGATGATCGGCATCTACGGTCTGTTGCTGGAAGGCTACAACCCCGGCTCGCTGGTACCGGGCACGGTCGGCGCGATCTGCCTGCTGATCGCCCTGTACGCGCTGCAGGTGCTGCCGGTCAATTACGCCGGTTTACTGTTGATCATCCTCGGCATCATCCTGATGGTGTCGGAGGCCTTCATGCCCAGTTTCGGCGTGCTCGGCATCGGCGGTGTCGTGGCCATGGTGGTCGGCTCGATCATCCTGTTCGACACCGACACGCCCGGCTTCGGTATCGCCATCGAGGTGATCACCGCCATGGGCGTGATCGCGAGCGCCATCACGGCATTGCTGATCTGGTTCGCGGTACGGGCGTGGCGCAATCCGGTCGTCAGCGGCGATTCGGCCATTGTCGGCGCGAGCGGCGAGGCGCTGGAAACGATCGATGCGAACTCGGGCGCGGTGCACCTGCTGGGCGAACGCTGGCAGGCGCGCAGCAACATGCCACTGGATCGCGGTGCACGGGTCAGGGTCACGCGACGCGACGGCCTGATACTGCAGGTCGAACCGGACACGAACGAGGAGAAATGAACATGTTGATCATATGGGGCTCGATAATCGGGCTGCTCGTCCTGTTTCTGGCGAGCGCCCTGCGCATCATGCGCGAATACGAACGTGGCGTTGTGTTCATGCTGGGCCGGTTCCACCGGGTCAAGGGACCGGGTCTGATCATCGTCATCCCGATCATCCAGTCGGTGGAGAAGGTCGATCTGCGTGTTGTCACGATGGACGTACCTACCCAGGACGTCATCTCGCAGGACAACGTTTCCGTGCAGGTCAATGCGGTGGTGTACTTCCGCGTGATCGATCCACAGAAGGCGGTGATCAACGTGGAGCACTTTTTCAACGCCACCAGTCAGCTTGCCCAGACAACGCTGCGCTCTGTCCTGGGCAAGCACGATCTCGACGAGATGCTGTCCGAGCGTGACAAGCTCAATGCCGACATCCAGGAGATCCTGGACAAGCATACCGACCAGTGGGGCATCAAGGTCTCCAATGTCGAGATCAAGCATGTCGACATCGACGAGAGCATGATCCGCGCAATTGCCCAGCAGGCCGAGGCCGAACGGGCCCGGCGGGCCAAGGTGATCCATGCCGAGGGCGAGCTGCAGGCCGCGGAGAACCTGGTGGGTGCCGCGAGGAAGCTGGGCGAGGATCCCCGCGCCATCCAGCTGCGCTACCTGCAGACCCTGCAGGGCATCGCCCAGGAAAACGCCAAGACCATCGTCTTCCCGATGCCGATGGATCTGCTACAGAAGATCACGGACGCGATTGGCGGGAGAAACGAGCGGGAGAGCTGATCCGGGTTGGTACGGGAACCGCGAATGAACGCGAATATGGGCGCGTCAGGACGTTCAACGTGTCGGAGCTGCGCTGATATCTTGCTGCAGCCGATCGGTTTGAAAGAACCACGAATGGACACGAAAGATTCGCCGGGAGCGAATCTTAACGCCAGCCCCGAAGGGGCGAGGCGCAGAGATGCGCCGAGTGATAACGTTGCCAGCGGAACCGCTTGTGGAGCTTCGCTGTCAGGCGCTTGTTGATTCAAGGTCCGAATGATCGAGAGAGCTTCAGCGAAGCTTCGATACCCGCTCGGAGCATGCTGTTTCACATTCGTGTTTATTCGTGGTTCGCTTCTTCTTGTCTCCACTGAACTGACTTGCTTCCAGCACAACTCCGACTTGGCTGAATTTCCGATACGCCAATATTCGCGTTCATTCGCGTCCATTCGCGGTTCCATCCGCCTCCGTAACGGCCTCGCTCGCGGCGCGCATCAGGCGATTGCGACCGAGAATCAGCTTGAACCGCGAGCCTCCGCACTGACGCCACAGCACGGTTGAACGCATGCCGGACAGCAGCAGGGCGCGGACGCGATTGGCCGTGTGCGCTTCCTGCAGATATCTCGGGTCTCCCTGCACCAGGATGCGCGGCTGCAGCGTACTGATCGTGTTGGCGTAGAGATCCGCCAGGCGGGCGATGACGTTCTCGTGGGTGATCGAGAAATGCTCTGCCTGCCGGCGGGCACCCTCGATTCCCTCGCGCAGGTCGCTCATCAGGTCGGCGCGTGTCCGCAGCTTGCGTTCCAGGTGCATCAACGTGGCGGAGTAGCGGGTGGCCTCGAGATCCCGTTCGCCGCCACTGAGCTGGGCCCTGAGCACGCTGAGCAGGCTGTGACGGCATTCCGTGCTGCCGTAGACGTCCGCGACCGACTCCGGCTCCAGCGCGAATACGGGCCGGATCGCGCAGGCGAACTGATCCTCGTCGACCTGTCCCTCGTGCGCCAGCTTCCGAACCTGCCAGGTCGCATGCAGCAGCCCGGCAAGGGCAAGGGCCTGATCCCGGATGTTCCTTTTCATTGTTCCTTCACCAATGCGGTTCACGAATCCTGGCGGCCATCCATTCCTGACACGTTGTCAGGGTCTCTCGCAAAGGCGCATTGTATTGCATCTTTCCTGTCTTTCCCTGCGTACTCTGCGCCTCGGCGAGATCATGGTCCTTGCAGAAATGAATCTCGCAGAGGCCGCAGAGTGTGCAAGACGCTGGAATCAGCACATTTCAATCCTGGTTCATCCCTGGTGCGCTTTGCGACTTCGCGGCTTTGCGAGATTCAATCCGAAAAGCGTCCAGTCAGCGGCACTCGACTTCCTGCTTGCGGTCGCAGGCTCAGTCGCGGGCGAAGCGTTCGACGAGCAGGGCGAGGCCGCCGCCGAGCAGGGCCAGGAGCGCGAATCCGGGCAGCAGAAACACCCACCAGGCCGGGTGCATCGGACCGGTCGCGACCACCACACCGGTCAGCAGCCAGGCGAGCAGTACCGCCAGGGTCATCTGCAGGCTGCGCCGGGACGGCGACATGTAGCCGGTCACGGCGAAGGCGAGCGTGGCGAAGACCGCCCGGAAGGTCCACACCATGTTGCTGTCGGCTGCGGCGTCGCCGTAGGGCAGTTCCGCGATGGTACCGCCGATGACCAGCGCGACCAGGACGACAACGGCATCGCGCAGGGCGCGGATCGGCAACGGCAGCACGCGGGTTCCTCCTGCTGGCTGGAGAGGGCGAGTGTAGCGTGAGGGACCGCTCCGGGTCAGCGTCCGGTATCGGCCGTCGCCACGGGCACCGCCGGCGCGTCCCGCATGCGCCATGGAGCGGCGATCACGGCGCCGCCGAGACAGCGCTCTGCCCGGTAGAACACCACCGACTGGCCGGGCGTGACGGCCCGCTGGGGCACGTCGAAATGCACTTCGACGCCCCCGTCCACGCCCGCTTCCACCGTGCATTCGAACGGTTTCTGGCGATAGCGTACCTGGGCCCGGCAACGCAGCGGCAGCGAGGGCGCCTCGCCGGCGATCCAGTGCGCTGTCTCGCCGGTCAGGCCGTCGCTGTACAGTCGGGGGTGGTCGTGTCCCTGGCCGACGATGAGGGCGTTGCGGTCCAGGTCCTTGTCGAGGACATACCACGGTTCGCCACCGCGGCCGCGGCCGCCGCCGATGCCGAGCCCCTGGCGCTGGCCGAGGGTGTAGTACATCAGGCCCGCGTGCTCGCCGATTCGCTCCCCCTCGGGCGTCAGCATCGGCCCGGGCTGCGCGGGCAGGTAGTGACCGAGGAATTCGCGGAAGCGGCGCTCGCCGATGAAGCAGATGCCGGTGCTGTCCGGACGGTCATGATTCGGCAGACCGGCCCGCCGAGCGCGTTCGCGCACGACTGCCTTGTCCATCTCCCCGAGCGGGAAACGGCTGTGCGCAAGGGCATGCTGCGGGACCGCGTGCAGGAAATAGCTCTGGTCCTTGCCGGCATCGAGTCCCCGCAAGAGGGTGCAGCCACCGTTGCCCCCGTCGCCGATGCGGGCGTAATGACCCGTGGCGATCGCATCCGCGCCCAGTTCCCGCGCGTGCTCCAGAAAGGCGTGGAACTTGATCGTGCTGTTGCACAGGATATCGGGGTTGGGTGTGCGGCCCGCGGCGTACTCGGACAGGAAATGCTCGAAGACCCGGTGCCAGTACTCGGCGGTGAAATCCACCTGGTGCAGGCGGATCCCGAGGGTCTCGCAGGCGGCGCGGGCCGCGGCCAGGTCCGGTTCCAGGGTGCAGTGACCGGGATCGTCAGGGTCGTCCCAGTTGCGCATGAACAGGCCCTCGACCCGGTACCCCTGCTCGAGCAGCAGCAGCGCGGCGACGGCCGAGTCGACGCCGCCGGAGATACCGACGATGACGTATTCGCGGCCGGTCTGCTCAGGATTCATCGCGCGGTGCATCCGGATTGAGCGGCAACTCGGCCTTGTCGAGCCAGGCGTCCAGCGGCTGGATGTAGGGTCGCTTGCCGTTGTCGAGGAACCAGGAGTCGACCGCCCAGGCGGTGCCGCCGTCGTGCTCGCGAATGACGGCGGTCCAGTGCTGGTCGAACAGCCAGGGCGCGCGCTTGCGGCGTTCGATCACTTCGTGCCAGTGCAGCAGGCCGCGGGCAGCGAGGAGTCGCAGGTAACCGTCGGTGTTGCGCGATTCGTCGATGCAGTCCATCTGGTAGGGCTGTCCGGAGCCGGCAAGATTGCCGCCGGCATCCGCCGAGGTACCGATCAGGCGCCCCGTGGCCCGCTCGAAGCGCGCGATTGCCCGGGCAATGCGCTCCCGTTCGGCAGCGGCATCACCGGGCGCCGGCGAGAACAGGGCGCGGATCGCCCGCCAGTCCGACTGCGGCAGGGTCACGCGCTGTCGCTCGTCGCAGCCGTAGGCCCAGCAGACGGTGACCTGCGGCGGCGTTGCCGCGGACAGCAGGGCGGGCGCCGCGAGCAGGACGGCGAATGCGGCCAGGCGCGTCATCAGGCCAGCTCCCGCAGCAGTTCCAGCGGATAGCGCACGCCTGTGCGATAATCGTCGATGCAGCCCAGTACCAGCGGGCTGCGCAGGCGTTCCCGATTCGCCCGCAGTTCCTCGTAACTGAGCCAGTGCCGGGCGATGATCGGTTCGTCCAGCTCGGGCGCGTCCTCGTCCTCCTCGACGTGGCCATGGAAGGCGATGCGTACGTGGGTTTCCCGGTTGGCGGGATTGACCCAGCGATAGATGCCGACCACGGCCTCGGGAAGGAACCGGGTGCCTGTTTCCTCGCGTACCTCGCGCACGACCGCATCGAGCAGCGGCTCGCCCGGTTCCAGATGACCGGCCGGCTGGTTGAAGACCCGCTCGCCGTCGGCGAATTCCTCGACGACGAGGAATCGACCGCCGCGCTCGACGACGGCGGCCACGGTCATGTGGGGGGTCCAGACGCTCGGATACATTGCCGCCAGCCCGGTGGGTAAACAAAAACTCTAGCATGGCCCGTGCCGGCGCGGGTACCGATCGGCGGGAGGTCCGGAACCGGGCAAGGAGCATCCGCCGAGAGGGCCCGGCGCGCCGACGGCCGGCGGCGGTCGACGCTTGAAAATTGCACCCGTCCGCCTACATTAAGAGACAGCGCCGGCCGGTCGGCCCGCGGGAATCCGTACCGATGGAGCCGCCACCCCCGAGAGCGGTAGAATGGGGCCATGAGCAGCGAGCAGGATCCTCGTCACGATGAAGGTATCGCGGTCGAGACCGCGAAACCGAAGACCAAGCGGCCACCGCTGTACAAGGTGGTGCTGCTGAACGACGATTACAGCTTGAACGTGTCGCCCGTCGGGCTCGAAGGCAGCTCAAAGTCCGGCGCCTCGTCCCCAACCTTCAACGTCGCAGTCTCCGCCATACGTCTCCTCCCTGCAGATGGTCTGTCGAGCAAAGGCTACGCGTCGCCACCACCGCTGACCAATGTTCGCGTCCGTGCTCCGTGCTCCGTGCTCTTCTGCTCTCCTGCTCTCCTGCTCTCCTGCTCTCCTGCTCTCCTGCTCTCCTGCTCTGCTCTCTTCCCGCGCAATCCTCTGTAGAATGCCGCAACCATGGGACGGTTACCTCTGCAGGACAT
>CAYZHJ010000095.1:0-10964 GCA_964478305.1 uncultured Ectothiorhodospiraceae bacterium | reverse complement strand
CTCAAGCGTCCAACGCCGTCTGGACGAGACGCAGATCGGTGAGCAGTGCGTGCACGTGACGAATCGCGCGATCGGGACCGAGGACGGGTACCAGCGCGTTGGCACCCTCGAGAATCATCAGGATCTGTTCGCTCGTGCCGATGTCGCGCGCGCCCGTGTCGAGCTCCACCGTCTCGGCGATCAGTGCCAGCAACCGATGTTTCAGTCGGAGGCCGAGCGCGGCAATGGGCGAGTCGTGTCCCTCGAACTCGCCGATGGCCTTGATGACGATGCAGCCATGAGTCGAGCGCTCGTACAGCCAGTCGCAGTGCCGCTCGGCCAGCGCGCGAATGGCGCCGCCTTGCCCACGGTCCTCCACGGCATCGCGCAGGTCATCCATGTAGCGGGCGTAGCGCCGGCCGAGCACCGACTCGATGAGCGCTTCCTTGGAAGGGAAGTGATTGTAAAGCGTCATTCGCGCCACGCCGGCCTCGGCAACCACGCGGTCAATGCCTGTGGCGTGGAAACCCTCTTCGTCGAAGAGTCGCTCAGCCGTGTCGAGAACGGTCTCGCGCTTGGACGGCATGACGGCCTCACAGAATTAGATAGAACGATCTGTCTAGTTTAGGCGGGAATCGGCAAGCACACAAGGCCGGACAAGCCTCGAAAAACCGGTGTCAGACACCGATTTTCCCGAGTCGCGGCCTGCCCGGGTGGCCTGGATGCAGACGCTGCCCCGTGATTCGCTCCATTGCCTGACGGAAATCCTGGTTGCCGAGCGCAAAGCCCGCCCGTGTAGTTTCGCGAATCCATTCATCCTTTTGTTTCGCATCCTGGGTTTCGAACATCGACCGGTAGCGCTGGCGACGCGTCAATTCATTCCCGAGTTCGAGGTAGGTGGGATGCGGAGTGAGCAGGTTCGACGGCACGCCATCGGCGTTGGATCGGTAACTTGACCAGGGATACTCGGCAGGATGTTCCACCATCCCCGCCCGTACAGGATTGAGTTCGATGTAGCGGTGGCATTGCAGCAGATACTCGTCGTCCTGCACCAGGCAGGATCGGAAACGGCCTTCCCACAAGGTGCCGGAGCGGCCGGTTCGCTGGTTGAAGTACCGCACGTAGTTGCTGCCGAGTTGATGCATCAGGCGGGAGATGCCGCCCTCGTGCGCCGGTGTCATCAGGATGTGGACATGGTTGCTCATGAACACCCAGGCATGAATGGCAACATCCCAGCGTTGCGCTGCCTTGCGCAATAGCGAGGCGTAGGTGGCGAAATCCTGCTCGCATCGGAAGCAGTTTCGCCGGTTGTGACCGCGCTGGACGACGTGCTGCGGAATTCCGGGCGGACAGACACGTGGACGTCGGGGCATGGTGGCCTCCTCCCTGGCTGCTGGAACAATGGCTTCGTGCCGAGTGATGAGCGTAACCCGACGGATGCGATCGGAGCCAGCTTCTGCGGCGAGTCGCTGCCCCTGAATCGGTGTCTGACACCGGTTTTCGCATCGCTGCATCCGGCCCCGAACAGGCAACGGGACCGGATCCTGATTCAGTCCCCGCTCACCGCCGCATCAGTCAGCTTATTCAATGCACCCGCCATCTTTTCGATCACCTCGTTCCGGTCATCGATGCCGTGGCGCCCGGCGATATATGCCGGATCGTTGTAGGCCAGCCAGACCTGCCCGTTCGCGTCGAGCCAGGCCAGGGCCTTCATCGGCAGATCGATTCCCGCCGTCTGGGTACTGGTCATGAGATGACTGCCGAGTTTCGGGTTGCCGAAGATCATTACTTCCGTGTCACGCAACGTGATATCCACATCCCCCGCGCGCTCGCCATGCTGCCAGCGCAGGGCGACGGTAATTCCCTTGCCCTCGAGTCGGGTCTCCAGGCGATCCATGGTCTCCGTCACGCTGTACGGGCTCTGCTTCTTGACGAGTCCCTCGACCTCGTCGGCCATTGCCAGTGATGAAACCACGATCCCCAGCACGATAACCGCTATACGCATTGTTCATTCCTCCGGGAAAGTGTTGTGCAACCGACTTCACGGTGGGCCAACGTCCGCATCTGCCGCGAGTAGTGTCATGAACGGGCCGTAACGTGACAGCAGGCCGTTCCCGTCGGGACCGACGGCGATCAGGGTGCAGGGTCGAACATCCGCTCCGCCGCCGCCCGGATCTCGTCCTCCGACACCAGCACGGCATTGGCGGCAGCGCCCAGCGGCACGTAGCTGTCCGCGCCGGCCACGCGCGCCATGTGCACGCCTCTGCCGCAGTCTTCGACCAGGGAAGTCATGATTTGTTCGCCGATGCCGCCGGTCGTGCGGCCCTCGTCGACCACCAGCACCCGGCCGATCGCGCGGGCGTGGTCGGCGATGGCCTCGCGGTTGAGCGGCTTCAGCCAGCGCAGGTCGAGGATGCGCGCACGGCGGCCGGCCTCGGCCTCGAGGCGGCGGGCGACGCGGAGGCTCATGGGCACGCCGTTGCCGAAGGTCACGATCAGCAGGTCGTCGGCCTCGGGCGAGTACACCCGCGGTTCGCCGAAAGCGGCCGCCTGGTCCGGTTCCGGATAGGGAAACAGCCATTCGCGGTCACCGGTTTCGTGCAGGTCCTTCGTCATGTAGAGCGCGATCGGCTCGAGGTACACGACGACCCGGCCGTCGATCCGGCACAGTGCGGCGCAGGTACGCAGCATCGCCGCGGCGTCGTCGCCGCGCGAGGGGCATGCGATCACCAGTCCGGGGATGTCGCGCAGCGCCGCGAACGAGTTGTCGTTGTGGAAGTGCCCGCCGAAGCCCTTCTGGTAGGCGAGTCCGGCGATGCGCACGAGCATCGGGTTGGAATACTGCCCGTCGGAGAAGAACTGCTGCGAGCACGCCTCGCCGCGGAGCTGGTCGACCGCGTTGTGAACATAGGCGAGGTACTGGATCTCGGGGACGGGCAACAGGCCCATCATGCCTGCCCCCTGCGCCAGGCCGAGAATGGTTGTCTCGTCGAGCAGGGTGTTGAACACGCGGTGCGGCGGGAAGGCCTTCGCCAGGCCGGTGGTGACGGTGTAGACGCCGCCCTTGGTCGCGACGTCCTCGCCGAAAACGAGCGCACCGTCGTACTTCGCCAGCAGGTCGTGCAGCGCGCGCCCGATCTGGACCGCGAGATGCCGCGGCGGCTGCCGCTCGGGCAGTTTCTCCGCGCCGCCGAATACCGTCTCGCGCGCGGCCCCGTAATCGGCGCGCGCTGCCTCGGCCGTCACGCTTTCGGGCACGTGCGGCGCCAGCGGCCGCATGACCTGCTCGCGGGTCTCCAGGTGCGGCCGGCGGGCGGCACGCGCCGCCGCCTCCTGTACCCGCGTACGCGCACCCTCGTAGCGGGCCAGCAGTTCGTCCGGTGTGAGCAGCCCGTTCTCGAGTGCGAGTTGCGCGCTGCGCAGCAACGGATCACGGGCCTCGTCGCGCTCGATCGCTTCGTTCGTGCGGTAGCGGCTCTCGACGTCGCTGCCCGCATGTCCCAGCAGCCGCACCACGTCCAGATGCAGGAAGGCCGGCCGGCGGGTCCGGCGGACGTGGTCGGCCGCATTGCGCGCGGCCGCGAACGCGGCGGCCGCGTCGCAGCCGTTGCCGCGGAAGTAGTCGATGCCGGGCCGGTCACGGAAGGCCGCCTCGACCCAGCCCCTTGGCGTCTGCACCGAGATGCCGATGCCGTTGTCCTCGCACACGAACAGCACCGGGCAGGGCAGCTGCTGCCAGGCGGTCCAGGCCGCCGCGTTGAAACCGGCCAGCGCCGTGGCGTGATTCACGGCCGCATCGCCGAAGGAGCAGACCACGATCGCGTCCCCCGGGACGGGGCGCTCCACACCGCAGCGGCCGGCGAGCCCATGGGCGATCGCCGCGCCCACCGCCTTCGGCAGGTGCGAGGCGATGGTGGAGGTCTGTGGCGGCACGTTCAGCGCGACCGAACCCCAGACCTTGTGGCGGCCGCCGGAAATCGGGTCCTCCGCGCTGGCGGCGAGCGACAGGGCGGTGTCGTACACGGGATCAATGTCCGGCATGGCGCGGGCGCGCTCGATCATGAAGCCGCCCGAGCGGTAGTGCAGGAAGGCCGGATCCGTGTGCCGGGTCGCCCGGGCGACCGCCGCGTTGCCCTCGTGGCCGGCACTGCCGATGGTGTAGAAGCCCTCGTCCCGCGCCCGCATCGCGCGCGCCTCGATATCGAGCAGGCGCGACAGCATCTGCGACTCGAACAGTTCGAGGAAGTCGCGGCCGCTCAGGCCTTCCGAGCCGGGCAGCGGCGCATCGGGATCGTTCGCGCCGGTCCGTCCCGACCAGCCGAGAACGAATTCGCTGAAGTTGGCATCGACGATCTCGACGCGGCTGGTCGTGCCCGCGGCGCCCTTCGTGCCACCGGAACGGTTACGGGTCATGCGTGTCGACAACTCCACTACGCGGGTCGGCGGGATCCGGAATCAATGGTGAACATGGCGTGCGTGTGCATGGTAGCAGGGTACCGGGACAGGGTGCGCTCCCGCCCATGACCCGCGTCAATCCATGGCGCTATCCTTGCCGGACGAGCGGCAGGCACGGAGAAAACGATGAATGTGCGAAATCCATTGCTCGCGATGGCCATGGCCCTTGTCCCCGCCCTGGTCTCGGCCAACATGGGCGGTTCCGGTTCGGGCGATGGCGACGTGCTCGAACCGGCGCGCGAGCGGATCGAGGCCGGCGAGTACCGTGCGGCGCTGAAGGAACTGGAATCCCTCCAGGCCGAGCAGCCCGGCGACGCGGACATCTACAACCTGCTCGGCTACAGTCATCGCAAACTGGGCGAGTACGAACAGGCGGAGCGCTACTACAAGCGCGCCCTGTCGATCGATCCGGAACACCGCGGCGCCAACGAGTACCTGGGCGAGCTCTACCTGCAGACGAATCGGCCCGAGCTGGCCCGGGAACGCCTGGAGGTGCTCGACGACGCCTGCTTCTTCGGCTGCGAGGAATACGACGAGCTCGAGGCGGCGATCCGCGCCTATGAAGACAATGTCGAGTGAGGAAAGCCGACTTGCCCGTGCCGCACCTGGCGATATTCCTGCCCCCTGCCATCATGTTCCTGGGCACTGGGCACTGGGCACTGGGCACTGGGCGCTGGGCGCTGAACCGCGACCGTCCCGCTGATCTGCCCGCAACGGCGACCGACCGGCCGCCTAGCGTTCCCGGTCCTCGATGATCATCGCCGCGCCGCGCTCGGCGATCATGACCGTGGGCGAGCAGGTGTTGCCGGAGGTGATGACGGGCATGATGGAGGCATCCACCACGCGCAGCCCGTGCAGCCCGCGCACGCGCAGGCGGCTGTCTGTGACGGCAGTGGCGTCGTCGTCGGCGCCCATGCGGCAGGTGCCCACCGGGTGGAAGATGGTGGTTCCGATGTCGCCGGCGGCGTGGATCAGCTCCTCGTCGGTATGGCAGTTCGAGCCGGGGCGGTACTCCTCGGGCCGGAATGGGGCCAGCGCCGGCTGTTCGACGATGCGGCGGGTCAGGCGCAGTGCCTTTGCCGCCTTGCGGCGGTCGTCCTCGTGCGTCAGATAGCACGGTGCGATCCGCGGTGCGCTTCCGGGTTCGCGATCGCGGATGCTGACATGCCCGCGCGATTGCGGCCGGATGTCCGACACGCTGGCGGTGAAGGCCGGGAAGGTGTGCAGCGGGTCGCCGAACTTGTCCAGCGACAGCGGCTGGACGTGATATTCGAGATCCGGCGTCGCGACGTCGTCGGCCGAGCGTGCGAACAGGCCGAGCTGGCTCGGCGCCATGGTCAGCGGCCCGCGGCGCAAGAGGGCGTATTCCAGCGCCATCATTGCCTTGCCGCGCAGACTCCGCACCTGCTGGTTGAGCGTGGTGACGTTCTCCACGCGATAGACCGAGCGCAGTTGCAGATGGTCCTGCAGGTTCGCGCCCACGTCGGGTGCGTGCAGCGCGACCGGGATGCCCAGTTCGCGCAGCAGCGTCTCGTCGCCGATGCCGGAACGCTGCAGGATGGCCGGCGAGCCGATGGCGCCCGCCGCCAGCACGGTCTCGATGCGGCTGCGGACCGTGCAGCGCTCGCCGTCGAGCCGGAACTCCAGTCCCGTGGCCGCACGACCTTCCACCACGACCCGGTCTGCCAGCGCCCCGGTGACGACGGTCAGGTTGGGGCGCCGGCGGACCGGCTCGAGAAATCCTCGCGCCGCGCTCCAGCGCGTGCCGCGCTTCTGGTTGACCTCGAACCGGCTCACGCCGAGGTTGTCGCCGGTGTTGAAGTCGCCGGTGGCGGGGATGCCGGTCTGTGTGGCGGCCTCGGCGAAACGGTCCAGGATCGTCCAGCGCAACCGCTGCTGCTCCACCCGCCACTCGCCGCCCGCGCCGTGGTGATCCGAAGCGCCGCGCCAGTAATCCTCACTCTGCCGGAACACGGGCAGGACATGCTCCCAGCGCCAGCCGGGATCGCCGGTGAGCCGGGCCCATTCGTCGTAGTCACGCGACTGGCCGCGCAGGTACAGCATGGCGTTGATCAGCGTGCTGCCGCCGAGGCCCCGGCCGCGGGCGTAGACGATGGAGCGGCCGTTGAGGCCCGGCTCGGATTCGGTGCGGTAGCACCAGTCGGTGCGCGGGTTGTTGATGCAGTAGAGGTAGCCGACCGGTATGCGCGTCCAGATCCAGCGCTCGTCGTTGCCCGCCTCCAGCAGCAGCACGCTCGTGTCCGGATTCGCGGACAGGCGGTTGGCCAGCACACAACCGGCCGCGCCACCGCCGGCGACGACGTAGTCGAATTCACCCCAGCTCTTCATGGCATGCATTTCCCGGCACGAGACAGCCCGTGAACGATGCAGCCCTGCTGCGGCGAAGCGGAAGCCGGGGCTGTCCGCCTAGTCGCCGAAGCGCCGCTCGTCCCCCGGCGACATCGTTACCACCTCGACGTCCGAATCGCCCAGGGCCTCGACGAACGCCTCCGGCGTGCCCTTGAGCGGCGGGAAGGTACCGTAGTGGACCGGTAGCGCCATCGCCGGCCTGACCAGTTCGCCGATCGCGAAGGCCGCGTGCTCCGGATCCATGGTGAAATGGCCGCCGATCGGCACCAGCGCCAGGTCGGGCCGGTAGTACTCGCCGATCCAGGCCATGTCACCGAACACCCCGGTGTCGCCCATGTGGTAGACGGTGAAGCCGTTGTCGAACTCGATGATGTAGCCGGCCGGTTCGCCACCGGGATGCATTGCCGAATCGTGCAGGAAATCGGAACTGTGCTCCGCGTGCACCATGGTCACCGTGATGCCGTCGCCGATCGGCCGGATCGGTCCGCTCTTGTTGAAACGGATCAGTTGGTCGCCCGGCAGGATGCCGAGTGTGCGGATCGTGTGGCCGAAATCCGCGTTCAGTCCGACGGGCGCCTGCGTCCGCTTCGCCAGTTCGGTGGTATCGCCCCAGTGGTCGCCGTGGGCGTGGGTCACCAGGATCAGGTCCACCTGACCGAGCCTGTCGAGATCGCGCAGACGTTCCGGCAGGGCGGGGTTGTCGAGGATGAACGGATCGATCACGACGACCCTGCCGTCGGGCGCGGTGAGCTTGACGCCCCCCTGGCCGTACCACTGCAGCCGCACGCCGTCGGCCGCCAGGACCGCGGACGCGAGCAGCAGGGCCGTGCCCGCGCACAGGAATCGAGACACCATTGCAGACCCTCCCGGGCCGAGCCGGTGCCCGGAACGGCCCTTGTTGCAGTCGCTCCAGCTTACCGTCTCGAGCGGTCGAACGGGAGCCGGTTGCCCGGATACCGGGTTCGCGTGAGGGCTGCGTGCGAAGGCATTCGGGGATACAGTGCATGAAAATGACCGAGCCGACAGGGAGCGCTCCGGCCGCAATACGGGCGGCCGACGGAACGGGGAATGAACGAGGCAACCAGGAAAATACCGGTGCGTTCGCTGCGTCACGGGCTCTACGTGTACCAGCTGGACCGTCCGTGGATAGAAACGCCGTTCCTGTTTCAGGGATTCCTGATCTCGCGCGACGACGAGCTGGACATGCTCCGCGAGTACTGTGAATACGTGATCGTCGACGCCGCGCGTTCCGAAGAGAAGGCCCTTGCCGAAATCGAGGCCGAGACCCCCCGGAGGGAGAAGCGCGCGCCTGCCCCGATGCCCCCGTCGGAACGCGATCGCGCCAATGCCTTCGGCACCGTTGCCTTCCCGAAGCGGGAGCGCTTCAGGGAACTGGTACGGATCGCCCACGAGGCGCGCGCGGAAGCCCGTTCCGCCATCGATACCGCCCTGCAGGATGCACGCCTCGGTCATGCGATCGATGTGCCCGAGCTGAGGAACGCCGTTGCGAAGATGACGCGCTCGGTCATCGGCAATGCCAGCGCCGCGCTGTGGCTGACGACATTGAAGAAGGTCGATGAATACACGGCGATCCACAGCATCAATGTCTGCATACTTTCCCTCACGTTCGGGCGGCATCTCGGGCTCTCGGAAGCCGAACTGCGCAATCTCGGAATCGGGGCGGTGCTGCACGATGTCGGCAAGACGCGGACGCCGTCCGAGATCCTGGAAAAGCCGGGCGCGCTGACGACGGAGGAATTCGAGATCGTCAAGCGCCATCCCGAGGATGGCTATCAATTGATGCTCGACGCCAGGCACATGAGCAAGCAGGCGCTCGAGATCATTCGTCTGCACCACGAACGCCTGGACGGTAGCGGTTATCCCTTCGGCCTGCCCGGGGACCGGATCCCCCTGCATGTGCGGCTCGTTTCCATCGTCGATGCCTATGATGCGATGACGAGCGACCGCGTGTATCAGAGCGCGAAATCACCCGATACGGCATTGAAGATTCTCTACGAGGGGCGCGGGAAACATTACGACAACAGGCTGGTCGAGCATTTCATTCGCTGTATCGGGATCTTCCCGGTCGGCAGCATCGTCGAGCTCGACAGCGGCGCCATCGCGGTGGTCGTCGCACAGAACCCCAAGTCGCAACTCAAGCCGACCATCCTGTTCCTGCGTACCCCGGCCGGAGAGCCGTTCCGCAAGCGCCTGCTGGTCAACCTGGATGCACTGGGCGAGGAGGAAGCCGCACGGCTCGGTCAGCGGATCATCCGCGGGCTCGATCCGGCCACGGCCGGGATCGACATACCCGACGTGGCCCGCAGCGAATTCGGCCTGGGTGCCGCCCCGGACCCGGATGCGGAAGGATGAATGGGCGCAGGGGCGTCGGAACCGTTGCGGGCCTGCAGCCCGTTCCTTTCCCCCGGATCAATCCTTGCCGATCGGCGGCGTGGGCCGGACCAGGATCTCGTTGACGTCCACGCGTGCCGGCCGGGAGACCGCGAACAGCGCGGCCGCGGCGATGTCGCCGGGCTCCATCGCCTGTTCCGGCGGCTCGTCGAAGAACGGCGTGTTGACCATGCCCGGCTCCAGCACCGTGACCCGCACGCCCGTTCCGCGCAGCTCCTCGCGCAGGTTGTACGCCATGCCCGTTACCGCCCACTTGCTCGCGCCGTACATGGAACCGGCGATCGTGGCGCGGCCGGCCGCCGAGCCCATCAGCAGGACATGGCCGCGTGTCTCCTTCACCGCCGCCAGCGTGTGGCGCAGCGTGAGGCCGACACCGTAGACGTTGGTCAGGATCATGTCGTGCCAGACGGCCGGATCGGCACCGGAAAAGCCCCCCGGCGAGCCGCCACGGCCGGCGTTGGCGAACACCACGTCGATGCGTCCGAAGTGCGCGAGCACACGCTCGGCCATGGCTGCCTGCGCATCGCTGTCGGTGACGTCACAGGCGACCGCGAGTGCCCGCTCGGCACCGCCGAGCTCCGCCACCAGCGATTCGAGCCGGTCGCGCGAGCGCGCCGCCAGCGCCACCCGGTAACCGGCCGCGGCCGCCTGCCGCGCCGTCTCGGCGCCGATGCCGCTCGACGCCCCCGTGATCAGAAAGACGGGATCATTCATGTTCGGCTCCTCGTTGATATCGCCTTCAGTAGCGTGTCGATTCTCGGGGCCGTGTCCGGTTGCTATTCTGCCGGTGCCACTGCATCTACAGCGGGTACGGACAGCGATCGGAAGGAACGTCCCATGACAACCGAGGTCCGAAAGCGACGCACGTTGGGATCGTCGAAGAACAGTCGCAGGGTGAGCGCCTCGAAGTCATCCATGTCGTGCGCAACGGCAATGAGCACGAAATCTCCTTCGCCGGTGACGTAATAGCACTGCTGCACCCGGGACTCGTTCGCCACCTTGCGGCGAAAGGTGGCGATCTGCTCGGCACGCTCGCGTTCCAGCTCCACGATCACGATGAACGTCATCGGCAGGCCGACGGCCGCCGGATTCACCACGGCGACCTCGCCCGTGATGATGCCGGCATCGCGCATTCGCCGGATCCGTCGCTGGACGGCGGGGGCCGACAACGCGACCTCGTCGGCGAGCGTTTCCAGTGACTGGCGCGCGTCCTGCTGCAGCAGGTCGAGCAGTTGCCTGTCTTTCACGTCCGGCTCGTATGGTTTCATTGTTGCGTCTTCTGATGGATACACGCAAGGAAACTAAGGGAATCAGTGTCTTTATGCAAAATCATGTCGTCCACCTTGGATACGCTGACTGCATGCAACGGAGGCTGTCATCCGAAGTCGGCGTGAGGCCGACGATTGAAACAAGGGGGAAACCCGGCAATGAATACGACAATCAAGACAACGAGTCTGATCGGCATGATTCTCGGCACCTGTGCCGTTACTCAGGCGATCGCGGCGGAATCCCTGACCATTGTGTCGTGGGGCGGTTCGTACGAGGACAGTCAGCGCAATGCCTATCATCAGCCGTACACCGACATGACCGGTACGAAGATCGTGCAGGTGTCAAAATCATCCAATGGCCCTTCAGGTATACGTACACAGGTCGAGTCAGGCAACGTGGCGTGGGATCTGGTCGACGTGATCCCGGGTGCGGCCATGCGCTTGTGCGATCAGGGTCTGGTCGAACCGATCGATTACGAT
>CAYZHJ010000094.1:0-10971 GCA_964478305.1 uncultured Ectothiorhodospiraceae bacterium | reverse complement strand
GCTCGGCCTTCGCGCCCAGCGTGACCAGCAGGGTGGCGTCGCCGCCGTCGTCGAGAATGCGGTTGGGCAGGCCGCCGTCGGACCATTCCATGATGCGGTGGGTGTATTCCCAGTAGTCCTCCAGCGACTCGCCCTTCCAGGCGAACACCGGCACGCCGGTGGCGGCGATCGCCGCGGCAGCATGGTCCTGGGTCGAGAAGATGTTGCACGAGGCCCAGCGTACTTCAGCCCCCAGCGCGGTCAGGGTCTCGATCAGGACCGCCGTCTGGATGGTCATGTGCAGCGAGCCGGCGATGCGGCAGCCGGCCAGCGGCTGCTCGCCGGCGTACTCCTCGCGCAGTGCCATCAGACCGGGCATCTCGGTCTCGGCGATGGCGATCTCCTTGCGCCCCCAGTCGGCGAGCGCGGGATCCTTGATGACACAGTCGGTGGTAACGGTTTCGGGTACAGCGTTCATCGCAGTCAAACCTCCGGTTCGACGAGCGCCGTTACATCAATACCGCTTCTGCCGAGCCTCGCGGTCGTGACCGCTGCAGCGCTCCTCGGCAGAGCGGCGTGGAACCTTCAACGGGCCTTTGGCATCTTGTGCAGCTGGTCGATTCAGATCCGCCAATCAGGACATGAGCACCGAAGGCACCGAAACACACTGAAGGCACCGAATATGGATATTGCGAATCCGGCACCGAGCACGGGCCGAGACGCTCTCGCGCGAGCCGAGTCCACAACGTGGATGCCTCCTGCCATCTTTCGTATGTTCGGTGTATTTCGGTTACTTCGGTGTTCTCGTCCTTTCTCGTCGTCCGATCCGCATGTCGGCCTTCAGGCGGTAGCGCGCAGGCCGGCGGCGTCGGCCAGGGCCTCGGCCCGGTCGGTGTGCTCCCACGGCAAATCGATGTCCTCGCGCCCGAAATGCCCGTAGACCGCGGTCTGGGCGTAGATCGGGCGGATCAGGTCGAGCATCTTGATGATGCCGTACGGCCGCAGGTCGAAATGCTCGCGCACGAGCTGCTCGATGCGCCGGTCGTCGATGCGGCCGGTGCCGAATGTATCCACGCTCACCGACGTCGGATCGGCCACGCCGATGGCGTACGAGACCTGGATCTCGCAGCGGTCGGCCAGGCCGGCGGCGACAATGTTCTTGGCCACGTAGCGGCCGGCATAGGTCGCCGAGCGGTCCACCTTGGACGGGTCCTTGCCGGACATGGCGCCGCCGCCGTGGCGCGCCATGCCACCGTAGGTATCGACGATGATCTTGCGTCCCGTCAGGCCACAGTCGCCCAGCGGGCCGCCGATGACGAACTTGCCGGTCGGGTTGATGTGGATGTTCTCCTGCGGGCAGGTGGCGAGCCATTCGGCCGGCAGCACCGGCTGAATGATGGTTTCCATGACCGCCTCGCGCAGGTCGGCGAGCGAGATGTCGTCGCTGTGCTGGGTCGACAGCACGACCGCGTCGATGCCCACGGGCACGCCGTCGCGATAGCGGAACGTGATCTGGCTCTTGGCGTCGGGGCGCAGCCAGTCCAGCATGCCGTGCTTGCGCACCTCGGCCTGGCGCCGCACCAGCCGGTGGGCGTAGGTGATCGGGGCGGGCATCAGCACGTCGGTCTCGTTGCTGGCGTAGCCGAACATCAGGCCCTGGTCGCCGGCGCCCTGGTCCTCGGGCTTCTCGCGGTCGACGCCCTGGGCGATGTCGGGCGACTGCTTGCCGATGCCGTTCAATACGGCGCAGGTCGCGCCGTCGAAGCCCATGTCCGAGCTGGTGTAGCCGATCTCCAGGATGGTCCTGCGAACCAGTTGCTCGAGATCGATCCAGGCGTTGGTCGTGATCTCTCCCGCAATGATCGCGAGCCCCGTCTTGACAAGCGTCTCGCAGGCCACCCGCGATGATGGGTCCTCGCGCAGGAGCTCGTCCAGCACGCGATCCGAGATCTGGTCGGCGATCTTGTCGGGATGGCCCTCGGATACCGACTCGGACGTGAAGAGATACTCGTTGCTCATTGTTCTTTCGTCCTGCTGCGAATGCGGGATCGCGCCGCTACACGGGCGCGTGACCGAACTGCGAATTCTCCCGCCTGACCTGCACGATGTCCAGTGGCAAGGGCTTTCCGGCCTGCGTTTTCACTCGGCACTTTCTCCCCGGGGACGCGCGAGCAGCTCCCGCAGTTCCCGTTTTTCCCCCTCGCTCAAGAGCCGTTCGCGCGAAGTCTCGATCAGCCGTTCACGCCGCTGCCACCGATGCTTCTCGGCGATGCGGGCAATGGCGTCGTCGAATTCCCGAACCAGGCCCTGTTCACGGTCCTGCTGCGGATCGGTGGCGAACTCGTGGGCGGCCAGGCGTTGCAGGTGCGGTGCCTCGGAGGTGTCGCGCCAGGCCTCCAGCAGGCGGGCGGTGGTGATGTCCGGTTTCTCCCGGATACGCTGGTGCAGTGAGCGCAGCAGCGCCGCTCCGGGCTGGTCCGACTCCATCGCCGCGTGGTCGGCCGGCAGGCGTTCGGCCAGATGCGGCATCTGCAGCAGCAGGCCGACGGCGGTGCGCATGGCGGTCATGCGCACACCGGGCGCACGGCGGGCGGGCCTTCGTTCCCCTTGCGTCGGTGCGGGGGCGGCCCGGTTCGCCTGCAGATCGGCGCGCAGGCGCTCGGCGGACAGCCCGATCTCCCGCGCCAGCCGTTCCAGCAGCAGATCGTGGTAGACGCCGGCCGGCATCTTCGCCAGCAGCGGCCGGGCCTGTTCCGCCAGGCGATCCCGGCCGCCGATGGTGCCGGTGTCGATGCCCTCGCGCAGCCGTTCGACCAGGAAATCCGCCAGCGGCCGGGCCTGCGTCAGCCGGGCCTCGAACGCCTCCCGGCCCTCGTTCCGGACCGTGCTGTCCGGATCCTCGCCCTCGTCGAGGAACAGGAAACGGGCCTCGCGTCCGCCGCCGAGCAGGGGCAGGGTGCTGGTCAGTGCCCGCCAGGCGGCCTGGCGGCCCGCCTCGTCGCCGTCGAAGCAGAACACGACCTCGGCCACCGTGCCGAACTGGCGCTCGAGGTGCGCTTCCGATTCCGGCGTACCTAGGGTCGCGACGGCGTAGTCGATGCCGTGCTCGGCCAGCATGACCACGTCCATGTAGCCTTCCACCACCAGCAGCCGTTCGAGTCGCCGTCGGGCCTGGCGCGCCTCGTACAGGCCGTAGAGTTCGCGTCCCTTGTGGAATACCGCGGTCTCGGGCGAGTTGAGGTATTTCGGCGTGGAATCGTCGAGCACACGGGCGCCGAAGGCGATGGTCCGTCCGCGGCGGTCGCGGATCGGGAAGGTGATGCGATTGCGAAAGCGGTCGTAGATGCGGTCGGCATCATTGCGATTGAGCAGGCCGGCGGCCAGCAGGATCTGCGTATCCCCGTTCGCGATGCCGTGATCCGTCAGGTTCGACCAGCCAGGCGGTGCAAAGCCGATTCCGAAATGTGCAGCGGTACGGCCCGAAATGCCGCGATCCTTGAGATACGCCACGGCCGCACCGTCGGTCCTGAGCTGTTGCCGGTAGTAACGGTCCGCGGCGGCCAGCGCGGCGTACAGCGGTTCGTGGCTCTCGCCGGCCTCGCCGCCCTCGCGCGGTACTTCCAGGCCGACGGTGGCCGCCAGTGTTTCCACCGCCTCGACGAAGTGCAGCCGGTCGTGTTCCATCAGGAAGCCGAGCGCCGTACCGCTGGCGCCGCAACCGAAGCAGTAATAGAACTGCTTGGTCGGACTGACGGTGAACGACGGCGTCTTCTCCTCGTGGAACGGGCAGCAGGCGACGTGGTTGCTGCCCTGCTTCTTCAGCGGCACGCGCGCATCGATCACGTCGACGATGTCGACGCGGGCGAGGAGGTCGTCGATGAACTGCTGCGGGATTCGGCCCGCCATGGTCACCTCGCGGGCACGGCTGCCGCATGAGCGGCGGGATTCGGGGGCAGTATATCCGGCGTCACGCTCCCGGACTATCGGCTGACCCGGGGCGCTGTCGGGAGTCGTCACGGGCGCTCAGTTCCGTCGCAGCGGCGGCCTCGATCGAGCGCGGCAGCCCGCCGCCGTGTTGCGCGATCCGGTCGAGCGCGCTCTCGTCGAGCGGCATCGCCCCGTTCAGGCCGGCCACGGCGAGGCGCCGCTCCAGGTAGGGGCCGATGCGGGCCCGCGCCAGCGGGCGCATGTCGGTGGCGAACACGCGGCCACTGCGGATCTGGTCCGAGGCGAGCCGCGACAGCCGCAGCTCGATGGCGGGGTGTGCGGTCAGCAGCAGGCGGAAACGGCCGCCGAGCGCCCGGGAGAGGCTGTCATGGGCTGCCAGCAGGTTGTTCAATTGTTCGTCGTCGAGCTCGTCGGCATCGTCGATCACCAGCACGGCGGGACGATCGTCGGACACGAGCCCTCGCAGGCGCCGCGCGAGTTCGCGGAAGCACTCGCGCGTCCCTTCCGGGACCGGCCGCACCAGCAGTCGCAGCATGTCGATGATGATCTGTTCCGCGCGCAGCTGCGGATTTCCGCGGGCGACGAAATAGTGAAACCGGTCGTTGCTGCGCGTCATCAGCAGGATCAGCAGCGAGGTCTTGCCGCTGCCCGCCTCTCCCTTGAGCAGTGGCAGCATTTCGCCGTTGCGCAGGTGTTCGGACAGCATGTTGACCTGCATCTCGATGGCATCGTCGACGAAGAGCTCGTCGGCGGCCACCTGATCGTCGAAGGGCTGGCGATGCAGGCCCAGCGTGGACAGTGTTGCCGGCGACAGGTGACGGCCGGCCGGCTCACTGTCGGTATCGGTGTCCCGTGTCCCTCGCAGTCGGGCGACCAGGTCACGGACGGTTTCGGTTGCCGCTTCGAACACGATGTCAGACGGTATTGCCGGCGTGTGACGGGCTGGTTTCGGTCAGGATCTCCAGCAGTGCATCGGCCGGGTAGTCGTCGACCACGCGAGCGTCGCCGATGTCATCCAGCAGGATCAGGCGGATCACGCCGCCCGCGACCTTCTTGTCGCCCGCCATCAGGGCGTGCATGCGCTCGGGCCCGATCGCCGGCGGCGATGTCGGCAGGCCCGCAGTCCGGAATATCGACTCGATCCGCTCGCGGACGGTTGCATCGATCAGGCCGAGCCGCTCCGACAGCCTCGTGGCCATGCACATGCCGGCGGCAATGGCCTCGCCATGGAGCCAGGTGTCGTAACCGGTCGCGGTCTCGATGGCGTGACCGAAGGTGTGTCCCAGGTTGAGCAGGGCCCGCCGGCCGCGTTCGTACTCATCGGCCGTGACGATTGCGGCCTTGTTGCGGCAGGAGCGTTCGATCGCCTCGGCCAGCACGACCGGTTCGCGTGCCAGCAACGCGGGGAGTGTCTCTTCGAGCCGGTCGAAGAACGACCGATCGGCGATCAGGCCGTACTTGATGACCTCGGCCAGCCCGGCCCGAAGCTGGCGATCGTCCAGGGTATCGAGCGTACCGGTGTCGGCCAGCACGCAGCGGGGCTGGTGAAAGGCACCGATCATGTTCTTGCCGCGCGCGTGGTTGACGCCGGTCTTGCCGCCCACCGACGAATCCACCTGTGCCAGCAGGGTGGTCGGCACCTGGATGAAATCGACTCCGCGCTGGTACGTTGCCGCGGCAAAGCCGGCCATGTCACCGATCACGCCTCCGCCGAGTGCCACCACCGTGGTGGCGCGATCGAGGTGTTCCTCGATGGCGACATCGAAGATTCGCTCCAGGGTACCGAGGTTCTTGTAGCGCTCGCCGTCCGGCAGGATGCAGTCGTGCACCCGTACATCGCCGAGAGCCCGCCGCAGTCGTTCGAGATACAGCGGAGCGATGGTTTCATTGGTCACGATCAGGGCGCTGCCGCCGCCGATCCAGGGCTGCAGAAGGCCCGGTCGATCCAGCAGGGCGCGTCCTATCAGTATGGGGTAGCTGCGTTCGCCGAGTTCGACATCGACGGTGGTGATGCTCATGCGGAATCCATTCAGGTTCGAGGAGGCATGTCACGCAGTGCGTCGACGATGCGTTCGACCGTGGCGGCGCGACGACTGCTGTCGGTGCCGATCACGATATCGGCGATTTCCCGATACAGCGGCTCGCGCTCGGCATTCAATCGTTCCAGTGTAGCGCGGCGATCATCGGCCTGCAGCAGCGGCCGATGACGATCATGCCGGGTGCGGCGCAGTTGCTCGTCCACCGAGGTGTCGAGATAGACGACGGTGCCGCGGTTCACCAGATCCCTGCGGTTTTCCGGATCGAGCACCACTCCGCCCCCTGTTGCCAGCACGATATCGTCGCGCCGGGTGAGGGCATCGATCATTGCGCGTTCGCGCAGACGGAAACCCTCCTCGCCCTCGAAGTCGAAGATGGTGGGGATATCGACCCCGGAGCGTCGTTCGATCTCGCGATCGGAATCGAGGAAATCGAGACCGAGTGTGCGTGCGAGCTGACGGCCGATGGTGGTCTTGCCGGCGCCCATCGGGCCGATCAGGTATATCCGGCGCGGAGTCTGCAAACTCGCCTACCTCGGGCTGCGCTGGGCGAAGACGCACGACGTGCGGGCATCCCGGCCGAAGCCCGTCCCGTGATCGCCGCGCGGCGGACTCCCGTGGTTTCGCGGGATCCCGGGCGATATTGTCGATCAGTGGCCGCGGCAATCCGGCATGCCTCTCGCGGCCATTCAGTAGCGGGCGGCCTCCGTGCCCTTGACGATCTTCGGTGTAACGAACACCAGCAACTCGCTCTTGTCGTCCTCCTTGATCGAGTTCCTGAACAGCTTGCCGACGAAGGGCAGATTGCTGAAGAACGGCACGCGGCTGACCTGATCGTTGCGGGTGCGTTCGTAGATGCCGCCCAGCACCACGGTTTCGCCGTTGTCCACCAGCACCTGCGTGTCGACCTCGCGGGTGTCGATCGATGGCACCCCGGCAAACAGCTCACCGACCGAATCGCGCGTCACGCGCAGATCCATGATCACACGGTCGTCCGGCGTGATCTGCGGCGTGACCGCCATCGACAGCACCGCCTTGCGGAACGAGGTGCTGGTGGCGCCGCTGGAGCTGGCCTCCTGGTAGGGGATTTCCACGCCCTGCTCGATCAGTGCCTCGCGCTGGTTGGAGGTGATCACTCGCGGACTGGAGATGATCTCGCCGCGCCCCTCGGCCTGCATCGCGGACAGCTCGAGCTCGAGGAAGGTTCCGAAAGGCAGCTTGGCCAGCGCCAGCGCGAGCGTTCCGGTCGGGTTGTTGGCCGGCAGGTTGACGTTGAAGCGATCGGTCAGGGTGTCGTTGTTGACCAATTCCTCGATGCCGGTCGATCCCGGTGCGAGCACGGCGCCCTCGCCGTCGTTGGTGGTGTCGCGGCTGATGCCCCAGCGGACACCGAGTTCACGGTTGAAGTCGTCGGTCGCGACCACGATGCGCGACTCGATCAGGACCTGCCGTACCGGGATGTCGAGCCGGTTGACCAGCCGGCGTGCCTGCTCGAGATTGCTGGTGGTATCCCGCACGAGCAGCGTGTTGGTGCGTTCGTCCACGGTCACGCTGGCACGTTCCGAGAGCAGGCTGCCCTGCTCGGACAGCAGGATGCCGGCCAGTTCGGCTGCCTTGGCGTAATTGACCTGGATGTATTCCGTGCGCAGCGGTGCCAGCTCCTCCTGCTGCGCCTGCGCTTCCAGTTCGGCCTGCTCGCGCGCGGCAATTTCCTGCTGTGGCGCGATGTAGACGACATTGCCGTTCTGACGCTGCGCCAGACCCTTGGTCTGCAGGATGATGTCCAGCGCCTGGTCCCAGGGCACGTTCTTCAGGCGCAGCGTCACGTTGCCCGTCACGCTGTCGCTGACGACCACGTTGAGGCCGGTGAAATCGGCCAGAAGCTGCAGCACGCTGCGGACCTCGATGTCCTGGAAGTTGAGTGACAGCTTCTCGCCGGTGTACTGGGGTTCCTCCCGCTCCCGCTCCTCGATTTCCTCGACGGTCAGGGGCTTCAGCTCGACCGTGACCCGGTTGTCGGACTGGTAGGCGAGCTGCTCGAAATCCTCGGTCCGGGGACGGATGCGGATGCGGCCGTCATTGCCCCGCTGAAGGATGTCGACATACTGCACGGGCGTCGCGAAGTCGAGCACGTCGAGCCGGCGCCGACGTTCCTCGGGAATGCTGGTTCCGAGCAGGTCGATCACGATGTCCTCGCCAACGCGCTCGATATTGATCGGAACGTCGGGATCGGAAAGCTCGACCACGATCCGGCCTTCACCGTCAGGCCCGCGGCGGAAGTCGATGTTCTCGAGGCCGCGCCCGGAAACGGAGGACGCACCTCCTCCCATTGCCGCCGCATCCTCTGCGCTGAACGGTTCAGTCGTGGCGTTGGGTGTATCTTCCACGCCCTCGCCCAGGGTGACCACCACCGTACTGCCTTCGCTGCGCACGGCGTGCTGCGGGATCTCGGTGAGATTCAGCACCACCCGGGTGCGGGTCGGGGTCTCGGCGATGCTGATCGATTCCGCCAGCCCGGAGCCGATGGGGATGTTGCGCTCGCCGGTGGCGTTGCGGGTGCCGGGCAGGTCGTAGGCAATACGGGCGGGATCGCGGATGGTGAAACTGCGAGGAGTGGCGATCGGCTGCTGCAGCTGCAACTGGACTTCCAGGCGGTTGCCGGGCAGGGTCGAGAACTCCACCCCGGTGAGCGCATTGCTCGCCTTGGAGGAGTCGGTCGCTGCCGACGCGGGCCCCGACAGCAGCAGGCACAGCAGCCCAACCATCCGGAGATGCGGGAACCGATTGCGGTTGAAAGTGTTCATGGGTCTCTCCGGTACCTCTATTCGTCGCTCATGCTGATGGCGGCATCGCGTTCGATCCATCCGCCCTGGCCGTCGGGCACGATCTCGACCACGGCCACGCGGTTGCCGGCAACGAGGGTGATGCGGCCGTAGTTCTGTCCCAGGTGGTTGCCTTCCCTGACCTGATGGACGGTGCCATCCGGATCGCGAATCAGCGCCAGCTGCTCGCCGTCGCGTGTCAGCGTGCCCACCATGTCGAGGCTGTCGAGCGGGTAGCTCTCCAGCGGTTCCTTGCGGCGATCGGTGTCCGGCTCGAGTTCCGAGGTGCTCTCGCCCTCGGGTTCGTCGGGTTCGGCGAATCCGCTGCCCGGCCTGAACGGGTCGCGCAGTTCATCGGGTACGTAGGTGAAGCTCTGGTACGGCTCGAATTCGGGAATCGGCGGAACTTCCTCGCCCGGACGCTGCTTGATCCGGTCGACATAGGCGCGCAGATCCGACATGCCGTCGGAGCAGCCTGCGGCGAGCAGGGCCGTGGAGGCGATGATGCAGGCTGTACGGAGCGGCCGGCGCATCATTTCCTCCTTTTCTTGTTCTTGTTGTCCCCGGAACCGTCACTCGCCCCGGCCTCGTCCTCGTCAAGGTAGCGATAGGTCTTGGCCGTGAGTTCCATGCTCAGTTCGGCACTGCCGGATCCCGAGTCCTCGTCCTTGCTGCCGGTCGGGGTGATGCCGATGTTGTGCAGGGTGACGATGCGCGGCAGTGAGGCCAGCCCGGAGACGAAGCGGCCGAATTCGTGATAGGTGCCGGTCACCCGCAGATCGATGGGATATTCCGCGTAGAATTCGAGTTTCTGTTCCTGTCCCGGTTTGAAGTATTCCACGTCGAGACCGGCGGCGACGGATGTCTGCGAGAGGTCGATCAGCAGGCTCTCCATGTCGGTCTCGTCGGGCAGCTGGCGCAGCAGTGCACCGAACGATTCCTCCATCTCCGCCAGTTGCGCGCGGTAGGCGGGCAGGCTCGCGGCCTTCCTCTGCACGACCTCGAACTGTTCTCGCAGCTCCCTCTCCTTGCGTTCGGCCCGGTCCTTGGCTTCCAGCTCGGGCTTGACCAGGAACCAGCCCATTGCCGCGATGATCACCACTGCCAGCAACCCGATCGCGAACAGCTTGACCGGCTGCGGGGCGGTGCCGATCTTCCGGAGGTCCTCGATATCGAGGTTGTTCAGTTTCTCTATGGCTTCCTTGACGTCCATGCTAGGAAGTCTCCTCCGCCGAATCATCGTCATCCTCGTCCGGCGTGGACTGGGCCAGGTGCAGGGTGAAGGCATTCACCCGGTCGGCCTTGTCGGTCTCGATGACCTCCAGTCGGGGATTCTTCAGCCAGGGCGAGGCATCCAGGTTCCGCATGTAGGCGGAAACACGCGCGTTCGACTCGGCGCGGCCCACGATCGTGAGATCGTCGCCGCTCTGCTCGACGCTGGTGAGGAACACGCCGTCGGGCAGCGTGTCGGCGATCTCGAAGAACAGATGCACGATCTGCGGCCGTCGCTGCTGCAGCCGCTGGATGATGTTCATGCGTGCGAGCAACTGCTTGCGGGTCTGTTCCAGTGTCTGAATTTCCTCGATCTCGTTCTGCAGGACCGCGATCTGGTCCTCGAGGTACTTGTTCCGTTCTTCCTGATGTTCCACCAGACCACGCGCGTGATACCAGCCATAGCCGCCGATCGCCACGGAGAGGATGACCCCCAGAACCGCCTGGCGGGCGAATTCCTGGGTCAGTTGGCGGCGCCGTTCCTCGCGCCAGGGCAGCAGGTTGATCCGCGCCATGTCAGCGATACCCCCGTGCCGCCAGTCCGCAGGCGATCATGAGCGAGGGCGCGTCCGCCATCAGGCGCTGACGGGTGATGCGCGAGCCGATCGCCATGTCGACGAACGGATTGGCGATGGTGGTCGGTGTGCCCACGTGCGCCTCGATGAATTCGTCGATTCCCGGGATGGATGCGCAACCTCCGGCGAGCATGATCTGGTCCACGCCGTCATAATCGCTGGAGGAGTAGAAGAACTGCAGGAAGCGACTGACCTGGTGCGCCATGGTCGTCTTGAAGGGCTCGAGCACCTCGGGCTCGTAGTTGTCCGGCAGGCCGCCCTGTTTCTTGACCCGCCCGGCCTCTTCGTAGGACAGGCCGTAGCGGCGCATGATCTCCTCGGTCAGCTGCTTGCCGCCGA
>CAYZHJ010000093.1:0-11232 GCA_964478305.1 uncultured Ectothiorhodospiraceae bacterium | reverse complement strand
GCATTCATAATGCTGGTGTCGCTGGTTCGAGTCCAGCCATAGCCACCACTATTCCGGCGATTCCCGCCACCTGCTCCATTTCCCCGATCGGACGAGCCGGCTGCCTCAGCGCGGCGTGGCGCGGTACTCCGTGGGCTCGAGCGTGGTTGCCTGATCGAGCGCGCCGTGCAGCATGTACAGGCGCGGCCGGTCGCGGAAGGAAAACACCCGGTACACCCAGAAACGGCTGCCGTGCCGGCGGGACATCGCGACCTCGTGCGCGCTGACGTGGAACGGGGTTTCCCGCCCGTAGCGGGTGGTCTTGACCTCGATCAGCCGGTCGCTGCCGTCGAGGCCGTAGGAGTGGATGGCATAACCCGGCCCGTCGCCGTCGTCGGCCGTCACGTGCTCGATGGCCTCGGCATGCGTGGTCAGACCCTGTGACCGCAGACGCGCGGCCTCGAAGGCCAGCACGAACCGCTGGCCGGCAGTGGCCAGGGAATGATTGCGCTGTTCGCGGGCCAGGAAGTCCACGCCGGCCAGCAGCCGCGAACGGTCGAGCGTGGCCTCCAGGCGCGGCAGTTCATCGCCCGACGGGGGCGATACCAGGACGGTTTCGGGATCGCCCACCTCCGGCACCGACCGGGCCGGCCGGAACACGTCCTGTTCCATCAGTTCCAGCACATTCGGATGGTTGTACAGGTACGCCGCAACGGCGTCGGTCAGGGCGGGATCGAGATCGGGCAACGGCCGGCTCTGGTGCAGGTAGGGCAGGCCGTGCGCGATCAGGATGGCACTGATCTGCCGGTGCCGGAAGTCGATCCGGTCGCGATCCTCGGCATGAAAACGTTGGAACAGGATCCCGGAACGTGCGGTCGTCCACCACTTGCGGCCCTGCAGTTCGGCCTGCAACAGGGTGAAGTATTCCCGAACGGCGGATCGGATCGCCTGCGTTGTGGAGGCCTGCTGCAGCGCCTTCATGGCGGTCGGTTCCCTGTAACCCGCCGGACAGCCTAGCACGGCGGGCACGCGGGCCGAATATCCGGCCGTCCCGTCTCCGGTTCGTCAGTGGATGCGGGTGCCGTGGTGGTAGCGGCCGTTGCTGAAGCCGATGAAGAAGTGCTCCAGCGCCGGATGATCGATCTGTTCCCCGCTGGGATCGGGTTCCAGGTTTCTCTCGGCCACGTAGGTGCTGTACGGAGCGCCGTCGACCAGTACGTGATACCACGGCGCGTCCTTCGGCGGCCGGCTGACCGCCATCTGGTCGTACCATTCATCGGTGCCCTGGAATACGGGATCGACGTCCACGATCACGCCGCGGTAGTCGAAACGACGATGGTGGATCAGGTCGCCGATGGTGAATTTCGGGGTGACCGGTTTCCAGTTCATGCTCATTTTGTCCAGAAGGATTGTGTGTTCAGGTCTCAATGTGGGGATGCAGGGCGGGCAATGCAATCGTCGGCGAGAGGAAGGGCGGTGCGGGTTCCCGCACGAGCCGGCACGGAAGTGCCATGCAGGCGCGAGCCGGAGGCGGGCAGGGGGCGGTGGCACAGCAGGGGCAACGGAATGCGCCGCCCGCCCATGCAGGCGGAGACCGGCTGATGCCGAGCGGCCGGCCGGCGGCCATGGCCACGGGCCGCATGTCGGGCAGTCGACACCGAACGGTTGGCGTCGGCAATGCACCACCCGGGGAGGGGGTCAGAACCGGCTGAGCACGAACTCGATTGCGGCCACCTGTCCGTACAGCTCGGAGACCGACAGTATCGGCGTCGCCGGCGCTTCGGGGCTCGGCCACGCCTTCATCGCCGCTTCGTATCGAGTGACCAGTTCCTCGTAGGCGGATTCGTTGGCCTGCCTGAGAACGCCTTCCTTCCAGCGCAGCAGGTCGCGACCGATGTGCATGAATCCCCGCGAGTCCTGATACTCGTGCTCGAGTGCGAATGTGCCGTCCTCGATGGCTTCCCGGTACTCGTTGCGGGATTGATACAGGATGGCCAGCAGTATCCTGCTGATGAACCCGGGGTCATTGCGCTCGCCGGCGTCGACGTCCGCCATTGCCTCGAGTATTGCCTCGCGAGTGCTTGCGTAGGCCGATTCGACTTCCGCCCACGGGTGTTGCCGGGCGCCCAGCTCCGCCAGTGTCTCGATCTTCTCGATCAGGGACTCGAACCCGCGTTGCCGCAACGCGTCACGGACCGCGGGCAGATGCTCGGCGGCCGGATGGCCCAGGTGGGTGCCCCCGATGTCATGCCGTCCGGCCTTGTACAGTTCGCTCCCGACATGCATGTGGCCCAGCATGAAGGCCAGCTGGCTGTAGTAGACACCGGCATGGTCCGTCGCGGAGAGGCCGGCCTCCCCGCCTTCACCACCTTCGCCGCCTTCGCCGCCTTCACCGCCTTCACCGCCGGCCCCGAAGACGCTCATGGCGCCGCCACCTTCTCCGCCCTCGCCCCCTTCCCCGCCGTGGCCGGCATCGTCGGAAGCAGTGTCGGCAGCGGCGAGGAGCACCCGGGGAGAGGCATGCGGTTGCGGTATCTCCGCCGCACCGGCGGCGGCCGACGTGCCGCCGAGCAGCACGCAGGTGCCGATGCCCACCCAGAGCTTGGTTCGCTGATTGCCCATGCTCGATTCTCCGCCGTTGTCGAGTGTGAATCCGGTCCGCCGCGCGGGCGCTGCGAAGCCGTCAGCCTAGCGAGGTCCTTCATTGAATGCAAGTCATTCTCATTTACAGTATTATCGCCCGCGTGTCCGCTGACGCCGGAGGTGACCGGAGTGATTCTTTGCATCGGCAATGTCCTGGATGAGGACACGCTGACCCGCATGCTCGGCGAGCTGCGGGAGGTGGAGTTCCGCGACGGGCGCGAGACGGCGGGGTGGCATGCACGTACCGTCAAGCGCAATACCCAGGCGCGGGCGGGCGACAGCCGGATCGCCGGTCTCCGATCCGAGGTGGATCGTGCACTGGCACGGCACCCGGTCTTCCAGATGGCCGCGCGGCCGCGACGGACCACGCCGGTCCTGTTCAGTCGCTACCAGCCGGGCATGGAGTACGGTGCGCACGTGGATGACGCAGTGATGAACGGTCCGGATGGGCCGGTTCGCACCGATATCTCGTTCACGCTGTTTCTGTCCGGCCCGGAAGACTACGATGGCGGTGAACTGGTCACCGACACGACGGCCGCCGAACAGACGTACAAGCTGCCAGGCGGAGCGCTGGTGCTTTATCCGTCGTCCACGCTGCACCGCGTCAATCCCGTGACCCGCGGCGAACGTCTGGCTGCCGTGGGCTGGGTGCAGAGCCAGGTACGCGACCCCCACAGGCGCGAGATCCTGTTCGATCTCGATACGGCGCGCCGGCAGATGTTCGACGCCGGGGGCAAGACCGAACAGTTCGACGCCGTTTCGAAGAGCCTCGCCAATCTGCTGCGAATGTGGGCCGAGGTTTGACGCCGATCCCGGCGCAACATTCATCGCGCCACCCTGTCACGAAGCGGCATCTATGCGATCAGCCGCTCGGTCTCGCGGGCGATCGCGAGTTCTTCGTTGGTCGGGACGATCAGTATCGCAGCGCTGCTGTCATCGGCGTGGATGGCGCGGGTGTCGGCACCCCCGGCCTCGTTTCGCGCGGGTTGCAGACGCACGCCGAGCCCCTGCAGGCCGTCGCAGACGCGGGCGCGGACGGTGGCGGAGTTCTCGCCGACCCCGGCGGTGAACACCAGGGCGTCGACCCGGCCGAGTACCGCCCAGTAGGCGCCGACGTACTTGCGAATGCGGTAGACGTACATGTCGAGTGCAAGACTCGCCCGCTCGTCGCCGCCGACCGCCTTCTGCTCGATGTCGCGCAGATCCCCGCTGCCGCAGATTCCCTTCAGGCCGCTCTGCTTGTTGAGCAGGTTGTCGATATCGGCCAGTGACAGGCCTTCGTGGTCGGCCAGGAAGGAATGCGTGGCCGGATCGATGTCGCCGCTGCGCGTGCCCATGATCAGCCCCTCGAGCGGGGTCAGCCCCATCGAGGTGTCGATGCTGCGGCCGCCCTCGATTGCGGTCGCGCTGGCACCGTTGCCGAGATGGAGCGTGATCAGGTTGAGCTCCTCGAGCGAACGACCCAGGAGGGCCGCGGCCTCCCGCGCGACCCAGGCGTGCGAGGTGCCATGGAAGCCGTAGCGACGCAGGTGGTGCCGTTCATACAGCTCATGGGGCAGGGCGTAGTGAAATGCACGCGGCGGCATGCCCTGGTGAAAGGCCGTATCGAATACCGCCACCTGCGGGGCGTCCGGGAACAGTTCCCGAGCCACCTCGATGCCGGTGAGGTTGGGCGGGTTGTGCAGCGGTGCGAGCGGGATGTTGGCGCGGATGCCGTCGATGACGTCCGTGTCGATCCATGCCGGTGCCTGGAAGTGCTCGCCGCCGTGCACCACCCGATGGCCGACACCATCGATTCCCTCGGCACCGTGAATGACGCCGTGCCCGCTGTCGGTCAGGGCTTCGGCGATACGCTGCATCCCCTCGGCGTGGTCCGCGATCCGCCGTTCGTCCACATGCTCGATGCAACGCTCCGGGTCCTTCGGCCAGGCGTGGTGCCGGAGCCGGCTGCCGCTGTCACCGATCCGTTCGGCCAGCCCCGCTGCCATCACGCGCGGACCGTCCATCGCGAACAACTGGTACTTGATCGACGAACTGCCCGTGTTGACGACGAGGATGTTCAAGCCGTTTCCTTGTCGGCCTGCGCCTGGATGGCGGTAATGGCCACCGTATTGACGATGTCGGCCACGGTGCAGCCGCGGCTGAGATCGTTGATCGGCTTGCGCAATCCCTGCAGAACCGGGCCGATGGCGACGGCCTTCGCCGAGCGTTGCACGGCCTTGTAGGTGTTGTTGCCGGTATTGAGGTCGGGGAAGATGAAGACCGTGGCGCGGCCGGCGACCTCGCTGTCCGGCATCTTCGAACGGGCCACCCCGGGATCGATGGCGGCGTCGTACTGGATCGGCCCCTCGAGCTTCAGCTCCGGTGCGCGCTCGCGTGCGATGCGCGTCGCCTCGCGGACCTTCTCCACTTCGCTGCCCTTGCCGGAACTGCCGCTGGAATACGACAGCAATGCCACGCGCGGCTCGATGCCGAAGATCCGCGCCGTTTCCGCGGCACTCAGCGCGATGGACGCGAGCTGCCCGGCATCCGGGTTCGGATTGACCGCGCAGTCGCCGTAGACCAGCACGCGATCGCGCAGGCACATCAGGAACACGCTGGAGACCAGCGCGCAACCGGGCTTGGTGCGGATGAACTCGAATGCCGGCCGCACCGTGTGCTGGGTGGTGTTGACCGCACCCGAGACCATGCCGTCGGCATGACCCTGGTACACCATCATGGTGCCGAAACAGGTGGCATCGGCCATCACGTCGCGGGCATTGTCCGGCGTGATGCCCTTGTGCCGGCGCAGTTCGTAATAGGTTTCGGCATACTCGTCGAATCGTTCCGAGGTGGCCGGGTCGACGATCTCCACGGCCCCGGGATCGAGATTCACGGCCCGCATGCGCTCGTTCAATCGTTCGGCATCGCCGAGCAGGATGATGCGGGCGACGTCGCGCCGGGCCAGCACGTCGGCGGCGCGCAGGATCCGCTCCTCGATGCCTTCGGGCAGCACGATCCGCTGGGGATTGCGCCGCGCTCGCTCGATCAGTCCGTACTCGAACATCTTCGGCGTGACCACGGTCGTCCGGCTGGCAACCAGCCGCTCCTGCAGCTCGTCGCCGTCGACATGCTGTTCGAATACGCGCAATGCGCCGGCGATCTTGCGCGTGTCGGCCGGGTCGATCTCGGTGTGCAGTTCGGTCAGTTGCCGCGTGACGCTGAAGGTGTCCTCCCGTGCCAGCAGCAGCGGTGTCGGTACGGCACTCCAGCCCTCGATCAGCCGCGCCACCGCGGGTTCCGTGCGCAGTCCGCCGGTCAGCAGGATCGCGGCGATGTCCGGGCAGGCGGAAGACAGCCTCGAGGCAAGGCTGGCGAGAACGATGTCGCTGCGGTCGCCGGGCACGATCACCAGGCCGCCCTCGGTCACGTAGTCGAGGAAGTGATGCACTTCCATCGCCGCGACCGTGAAGCGGCTGATCGGCTTGTCCAGCCGGTCCGCGCCGGACAGGATCTCGGCATCCAGTGCCACGGCGATCTCGCGCGGCGTCGGCTTTCCGAGTTCCGGCTCCTCCGGCAGCGCGAAGGCGAGCCGGTTCTTGCCGTCCAGGCGCTGGCGGAGCTTCTGCGCCGTCTCCTCGAGCGTTTCCGCCGGGCAGCGGTTGATGAACGCCGCGAGCACCTGTGCGCCTCGCGCCTCGTAGGAGTCCACCGCCATCACGGTGGAGCCGACGATCTCGTCGACACCCTTGTCGCGGCCGTTGGTGATCACCACCACCGGGCTGCCGATGTTGTTGGCGATGTCGACGTTGATGTCGAACTCGAAGGCGGAGGTCACGCCCTCGAAGTCCGTACCCTCGCAGAGCACGAAATCGCAGCGGCTCTCGAGCTCCTTGTAGCGGGCCAGCACTTCCTCGAGCAGTTCCGGCTGGCGTCCCTCGTTGAGCAGGGTGGTCGCCTGCTGCAGGGTGCAGGCATGGCGCGCATCTTCGGGCTCGAGCTCGAAGTACTCGCGGACCAGCCGGATGTCGCGGTCGTCCGGCTGCTCCGCAGTGATGTCCACGATCGGCCGGAAGAAACCGACCGTGCCGAGATTGCGCAGCAGCAGTTCCATGATCCCGAGCACGATCGCCGACTTGCCGCTGCGCGGCTCGGTGGTCGTGATGTACAGATTGCGGGCCATGGTGCGTCCCCGCCGGCGGCGGCCGGATCGCTATTTCTTCTTTTTCGGCACGTACAGGTCGGTGATCGTGCCCTCGGCCATCTCGGCGGCGAAGGCGAAGGTCTCGGACAGGGTGGGGTGGGGATGGATGGTGAGCCCCACGTCCTGCACGTCCGCGCCCATCTCCAGTGCCAGCGTGGCCTCGGCGATCAGGTCGCCGGCGTGCGGGCCGGCAATGCCGGTGCCGAGAATGCGGTGGGTGTCGGGATCGTAGAGAATCTTCGTGGCCCCGTCCTCCCGGCCCATGCCGAGCGCGCGGCCCGAGGCCGCCCAGGGGAAGCTCGCCTTCTCGTACTTCACGCCCCTTTCCTTCGCCTCGGTTTCCGTCAGGCCCATCCATGCGATCTCGGGGTCGGTGTAGGCGACCGAGGGGATCGTGCGCGCATCGAATGCCGACTTTTCGCCGGCGCAGACTTCGGCAGCCACCTTGCCCTCGTGCGTCGCCTTGTGGGCCAGCATCGGCTGGCCGACGATGTCGCCGATGGCAAAGATGTGCCCGACGTTGGTGCGCTGGTGCTCGTCGACCGCGATGAAACCGCGTTCGTCGACCCGCACGCCGGCGGCATCGGCGCCGATGTTGTGGCCGTTCGGCATGCGACCGACCGAGACCAGTACGCGATCGAAGGTGTCGGTGGCCGGTGTCTTCTCGCCCTCGAAATGCACCTTGATGCCGCTCTTCAGTGCCTCGGCCTTCGTCACCTTGCTCTTGACGAAGATGTTCTCGTAGCGGTCCTTGACGCGTTTCTCGAGCACCTTGACCAGGTCGCGATCCGTGCCGGGCATGAGACCGTCGGCCATCTCGACCACGGTGACCCTGGAGCCGAGCGCGTCGTAGACGCAGGCCATCTCCATGCCGATGATGCCGCCGCCGATCACCAGCAGCCGTTTCGGAATCTCGGCCAGATCGAGCGCCAGCGTCGAGGTCATCACGCGTTCGTCGTCCCAGGGCAGGTCGGGGATCTTTATCGATTCCGACCCCGCCGCGATGATCGCCTGCTCGAAGCCGATGCTCTTCCTGCCGTCCTTCGTCTCGACCTCGGCCGAGTTCGCCGAGGTGAAGCGACCGCTGCCATGGATCACCGTGACGCCGCGCTGCTTCGCCATCGATTTCAGGCCGCCGGTCAGCTTGCCGACGACCTTGTTCTTCCAGGCCGCCAGTTTCCCGTTGTCGATCTTCGGCTTGCCGAACGTCACGCCGTGATCGGCCATGGCCTCGGCGCCGGTGATGATCTCCGCCGTGTGCAGGTAGGCCTTGGAGGGAATGCAGCCGACATTGAGACAGACGCCGCCGAGCGAATCGAAGCGCTCGACCAGGATCACCTCAAGGCCGAGGTCGGCGGCGCGGAACGCCGCCGTGTAACCGCCCGGTCCCGAGCCCAGCACGAACACCTGACATTGCATGTCGGTGTCGGCTGGCGCTGCCTTTCGCTCGGGCGCCGCGGCCTTCTCCTCCTTCTCGCCGGCCACTTCCCTGCTGGAGGGTTTCGCCTGCTCTTCCTGCTGCGCCGGTTTCTCCCCTGCGGCCGGTTCTTCCTTCCGTGCTTCCGCCGCCGTTTCCAGCGTCAGGATCACGTCTCCCCGGGAAACCTTGTCACCGACCTTGACCTTGAGCGCCTTTACCTTCCCGCCTTCGGGCGCGGGAATCTCCATCGACGCCTTGTCGGATTCGAGCGTGATCATCGAATCCTCGGGCGCGATCTCGTCCCCCTCGGAAACGAGCACCTCAATGACCTCGACGGTGTCGAAGTCGCCGATGTCGGGTACGGGGATGTCCTTGGTCTGACTCATGTTCTTTGTCCGCTTGATTGGAAGAACCACGAATGAACACGAATACACACGAATTTAAAACAGTGCGTACCTGGCGGGTGTCGGAGCTTCGCTGTGAGCGTGCAACCGCATTACGGTACTGGAGATAACCAAAAAATGGACTGACAATGAACGAAAAATGGTCCGTCGTTTCAATTCATATCATACCGTTCGGTACAGGCCATTTTTCGTTCATTTTTTGGTTATCAAGAATCCCGCTGGATATCTCCACGACCTGTCAGCGAAGCTCCTGCATGGTCTCCGCTGACAGGCGGCAGCATTCGTGTAGATTCGTGTTCATTCGTGGTTCTCATCCGTTCTGTTTACAGCAGCAACCGCCGCGTGTCGGAAAGCACGCGGCCGAGGTGGTTGGTGAAACGGGCGGCGTCTGCGCCGTCGATCACTCGGTGGTCATAGGACAGCGACAGCGGCAGGATCAGGCGCGGCACGAACTCGCTGCCGTCCCATACCGGTTTCATGCTCGCCTTCGACACGCCCAGGATCGCCACCTCCGGTGCATTGACGATCGGCGTGAACGCCGTGCCGCCCACGCCCCCGAGGCTGGAGATGGAGAAGCAGCCACCCTGCATCTGTTTCGGCGACAGTTTCTTGTCACGCGCCGCCTGGCTGATCTCGATCAGTTCGCGCGCCACGTCGATCAGGCTCTTGCGATCGACATCGCGAATCACCGGCACCACCAGGCCGTCCTTCGTGTCCACGGCAACGCCGATATGGAAGTACTTCTTGAAGATCAGGTTCTCGCCGGCCGGATCGAGCGAGCTGTTGAAGCGCGGGAACTGCTTCAGCGCGGACACCGAGGCCTTCAGCAGGAAGGCGACCATCGTCAGCTTGACGCCATCGCTCTTGTACTCCTCGTTGAGTTCCTTGCGGAAGCGCTCGAGGTCGGTGATGTCGGCCTCGTCGAACTGAGTGACATGCGGCACGGTCACCCAGTTGCGGTGCAGGTTGCTGCCGGTGAGCTTGTTGATCTTCGTCAGCGGTTTCGTCTCGATCTCGCCGAACGCACCGAAATCGATCTCGGGCATCGGCGCGACGCCGAGCCCCGTCCCGCCGGCGCCAGGTGCGGAGAGCGTCTTCTTGACGAAGGCCTTGACGTCCTCCCTGAGGATTCGTCCCTTGCGCCCGCTGCCCTCGACGCGGCCCAGATCGACGCCGAGCTCGCGCGCGAAGCGCCGCACGGCGGGCGAGGCATGCGCCTTGCGATGCTGTTCGTGATCGATGTGCGCAGTGGGGGAGGGGCGGGGGCCGCCGGTTTCCCTCGGCGGCGGCGGATGATCCTCTTCGTCCAGATGAGGCGTTTCCTCCGTCCCGGTCTCCTCGCTGTCCGGTTCCTTCTCGCCCTCTGCCTCCTTCCTGTCCGGCTCGCGGTCGGCCTGTTCCGTCGATTCTTCCGTGTCGTCGGCCGATTCCTCCGCGGCCTCGACGCTGCAAATGACGTCGCCCTGGGCGACCTTGTCGCCGACCTTGACCCTGACGGACTTGACCGTACCCCCGAAGGGGGCCGGGATCTCCATGCTGGCCTTGTCCGATTCGAGCGTGATCAGCGAGTCCTCGGCCGCGATCGTGTCGCCGTCGGAGATCAGCACCTCGATGACCTCGACGGAATCGAAGTCGCCGATGTCCGGTACCGGAATGTCCTTTGTCTCGCTCATGATCGTCTTCCAGCGACTAGCGCTGACTTGTCGCGACAGCAGTTACAAGATCGAGAACCACGAATGGACACGAATGAACACGAATAGTATTGGTGCACGAACCGTTTCTGCAGCTCCGCTGTTGGTGTTCAGGACGCATGATGCCAAACAGTCGAATACTTGTTGGCGAAGTAAGCACACGTTCCGCTGTACGCTGTCTTGCATTCGTGTTGATTCGTGTCCATTCGTGGTCCTTCATTTCTCAGACGGTAACCGGATTCGGCTTCTCGGGATCGATCCCGTACTTCTTCATCGCCTCGGTCACCTGCTTGCGCTCGATCGTGCCTTCCTCGGCGAGTGTCGCGAGGGTGGCCACGGTGACCCAGTAGCGGTCGACCTCGAAGAACTCCCGCAGCTTCTCGCGCGTGTCGCTGCGGCCGTAACCATCGGTACCGAGTGTCCGGAATCGCTGCGGCACGAACGCCCGGATCTGGTCGGACACGACCTTCATGTAATCGGTCGCGGCAATCACCGGCGCATCGCTGTCGCCCAGACACTGCGTCACCCAGCTCGTGCGTTGCTTGCGGTTCGGATGCAGCATGTTCCAGCGCTCGACATCGAGACCGTCACGGCGCAGCTCGTTGAAGCTGGTGGCGCTCCACAACGTGCTGGCCACGCCCCAGTCGTCGCGCAGGAGTTCCGCCGCGGCGATGACCTCGCGGAAAATGGTGCCGCTGCCCAGCAGATTGACCTGCGGGCCCTTCCTGTTGCCCTTGAGCCTGACTTCGTCAAAGCGGTACAGCCCCTTGCGAATGCCTTCCTCGGCACCCTTCGGCATTTCCGGGTGATGATAGTTCTCGTTCATCACCGTGATGTAGTAGAAGACGCTTTCCTGCTCCTGGTACATCCGGCGCAGGCCGTCCTGCAGGATCACGGCGAGCTCGTAGTTGA
>CAYZHJ010000092.1:3885-11269 GCA_964478305.1 uncultured Ectothiorhodospiraceae bacterium | reverse complement strand
CCAGGCGCTTGGCCTTCTCGATCACCATCTCGGCGACCTGCACGTGCCGGCTGGCCGGCTCGTCGAAGGTCGAGGACACCACTTCGCCCTGGACCATGCGGTCCATCTCGGTGACTTCCTCGGGCCGCTCGTCGATCAGCAGCACGATCAGGTAGCTCTCGGGATTGTTGGCCGCGATGCTCTGGGCGATGTTCTGCAGCATCAACGTCTTGCCGGCCTTCGGCGGCGACACGATCAGGCCGCGCTGGCCCTTGCCGATGGGCGCGACGATGTCGATCACGCGCGCCGTGATGTCCTCGGTGGAGCCGTTGCCGCGCTCGAGCACGAAGCGCGACGTCGCGTGCAGCGGGGTCAGGTTCTCGAACAGGACCTTGTTCTTGGCGACCTCCGGCGGACCGAAGTTGATCTCGTCCACCTTGAGCATGGCGAAGTAGCGCTCGCCCTCCTTGGGCGGGCGGATCTTGCCGGCGATGGTGTCGCCGGTGCGCAGGTTGAAGCGGCGGATCTGGCTGGGCGAGACGTAGATGTCGTCCGGGCCCGCGAGGTAGGAGCTGTCGGCCGAGCGCAGGAAGCCGAAGCCGTCCTGCAGGATCTCGAGCACGCCCCCGCCGTAGATGTGCTCGCCCTTCTTGGCCCGCGCCTTGAGGATGGAAAAGATCACATCCTGCTTGCGCGAGCGGGCGATGTTCTCGATGCCCATTTCCTGGGCAACCTCGATCAGTTCGGTGGCCGGTTTGGCCTTGAGTTCGGTCAGGTTCATCGGTGTTGTGGCAACGGCTCTGGTTGTTGGTGCGGTATGCGAGGTCGGGTCCGAATCAACGGGGAATGCGACCGCGCTCGGGTCGAATCCGGGACGCTGCCGGCGCGGCCGGATGACGGTTTCATCGCGCCGGGGCGCGTACTGCAATCACCGCCGCCTGTGCCGGTTTGCGGCTCCGGATCATTGATCGGACCTTCCCGCGGAATGCGCGAAGGTCGTATTCCTCGGACGTTATCGCTGCTCTGGACGGACAGGATTTTCGGGAAGGCCCCGCCATGGGGAACGGCGTGGCCCTGAAGTCTTGTGAACGGACCGTAGCACGCTTTCCGGGGTCCGTCTACTGTCGCGATACCCTCTTTCGACTGCCGCCCCGCGGCCATCGCGGGCCGCCGGCGCGGTCAGATGTTGCTGTCGATGAAGGCCGAGAGCTGCGACTTCGAGACCGCGCCCACCTTGGTCGCCTCGACGTTGCCGTTCTTGAACAGCATCAGTGTCGGGATGCCGCGGATGCCGTAGCGTGGCGGGGTGTCGGGGTTGTCGTCGATGTTGAGCCGGGCGACCGTGAGGCGATCGCCGTAATCGGCCGCGATCTCGTCGAGGATCGGGGCTATCGCCTTGCAGGGACCGCACCACTCGGCCCAGTAATCCACAAGCACCGGCTTGTCGGACTGCAGCACGTCCTGTTCGAAACTCTGGTCGGTTACATCCTGGATGCGGTCACTCACCTCACGGGTCTCCAAATTGTCGCCGAACGCCAAGTATGCCACGATTCTGCACCAGAGCGGGGCCGGGGCGTCAACCGACGCATGAATGCGAAAGCCGGCAACCAGGCAAACCCATGACGACGACGAACGAACAGCATCTCTCCGAACTGCACTTTTCCGAACTTGACCTGCCTGCACCCGTCGCCCGCGGTATCGCGGACGCCGGTTTCGAACGCTGCACACCGATCCAGGCCGAGACCCTGCCGCTGGCGCTAGCCGGGCGCGACGTCGCCGGCCAGGCCCAGACGGGCACCGGCAAGACGGCCGCCTTCCTGGTGGCGACGTTCACGCACCTGCTGCGGCATCCACCGGCGGAGGAGCGCAAGCCGACCCAGCCGCGGGCCTACATCGTCGCGCCGACCCGCGAGCTCGCGATCCAGATCCACAAGGACGCGGTGGCGCTCGGCGCCCACACCGACTTCCGGCTGGGGCTGGCCTACGGCGGCACCGACTATGACAAGCAGCGCCAGGCCATCGCCGCCGGCACCGACATCCTGATCGGCACCCCGGGGCGGCTGATCGACTATCTCAAGCAGGGGGTGTACGACCTCAAGCAGGTGCAGGTGGCGATCCTCGACGAGGCCGACCGCATGTTCGATCTCGGCTTCATCGCCGACATCCGCTACCTGTTCCGCCGCATGCCGCCGCCCGACAAGCGGCTGTCGATGCTGTTCTCGGCGACCCTGTCGCTGCGCGTGTGCGAGCTCGCCTTCGAGCACATGAATCACCCCGAGCACATCGAGTCGCAGCCGGACCAGGTGACGGCCGAGCGGGTCGAGCAGGTGCTGTATCACCCGGCCAACGAGGAGAAGATTCCGCTGCTGGTCGGCCTGCTGAAGCAACTGGACGATCCGCGCGCGATGGTGTTCGTCAATACCAAGCGCGGCTGCGAGCGAGTCTGGCGCTATCTCAAGGGCAACGGCATCGAGGCGGCGGTGCTGTCCGGCGACGTGCACCAGCGCAAGCGCCAGCGCCTGCTGGGCGAATTCCAGGCGGGCCGGCTGCCGGTCCTGATCGCGACCGACGTTGCCGCCCGCGGGCTGCACATTCCCGCCGTGACCCATGTATACAATTTCGATCTGCCGCAGAACGCCGAGGACTATGTCCACCGGATCGGCCGCACCGCCCGCGCGGGCGAGAGCGGCCACGCCGTCAGCTTCGCCTGCGAGGACACCGCGTTCTCGGTGCCGGACATCGAGGCCTTCATCGGCAACAAGATCCCGACTGCGCCGGTCCGGGGCGAACTGCTCGCCGAGCTGCAGCCGCCCTCGAAGGAGCGCCTGACCGGTCAGACCCGCGAGGCCGCCTCGCGCGAGCGCGATCGCCGCGGTGGCAGGGGAGCGAAGCCGGACGGCGGCCGGCCCGGTGGCGGAGGCGGCAAGCAGCGGCGTCGGCGCAAATCCGGACAGGCGGTCACGGGCAACTGATCAGGGACCTTCGGAGCAGAACAACATGACCATCGACTCCGTTTGCGTGCTCGGCGGTACCGGCTTCGTCGGCTACCAGATCGTGGCCGGGCTGAACAACGCCGGCAAGCATGTACGTGTGCTCACGCGCCGGCGCGAGCGTCATCGTCATCTGCTGGTGCTGCCGTATGTCGAGGTGATCGAGGCCGACGTGCACGATCCCGATCAGCTCAAGCGGCATTTCCGCGACCGCGATGCCGTCATCAACCTGGTCGGCATCCTCAACGAGAAGGGCCACCGCGGCGAGGGCTTCCGCCATGTTCATGTCGATCTGGCGAAGAAGGTACTGGAGGCCTGCAAGCATTGCGGCGTGCGCCGGCTGCTGCACATGAGCGCGCTCGGCGCCGACCAGGGCAGCGCGCCCAGTCATTACCTGCGTACCCGGGGCGAGGCCGAGAACCACCTGCATACCTTCTCGGCCCCGGAGATCGCGCTCACCAGCTTCCGCCCGTCGGTGATCTTCGGCCGCGACGACAGCTTCTTCAACCGCTTCGCGGGCCTGCTGGCCATTGCGCCGATGTTCCCGCTCGCCTGCCCGCAGGCGAGGTTCGCGCCGGTCTACGTCGGCGATGTCGCGCAGCGCTTCGTCGAGGCGCTCGAGGACCGCTCGACCTTCGGCCGCCGCTACAACCTGTGCGGCCCCGAGGTGTGGACGCTGATGGAGGTCGTTCGCTACATCTGCGAGATCAAGGGCTGGCGCAGGCTGGTGATCCCGCTGCCGAACTGGCTGTCGAAGCTGCAGGCGAACGTGCTCGAGTTCGTGCCGGGCAAGCCGTTCTCGCGCGACAACTACAATTCGCTGCGGATCGACAGCGTGTGTCCCGAGGGCGGTACCTGCCCCACGCCGATCGAGGCGGTCGTGCCGCACTACCTCGGCGACGACAATCTCCAGCACCGCTACCAGGAACTGCGCCGCGAGGCCCGCCGCCGCGATCGACCTGTCTGATTCATTCGCGTTCATTCGCGGTTCGCTGATACATGCCGAACCCAGGGATCAGCCATGAAGACGTATCTCGTCGGGGGAGCGGTGCGGGATCAGTTGCTCGGGCTGGAGCCCGGCGAGCGTGACTGGGTGGTGGTCGGGGCCACGCCGGAGGAACTGCTGGCGGCCGGCTATCGCCAGGTCGGGCGCGACTTTCCGGTGTTCCTGCATCCCGAGACCCACGAGGAATACGCACTCGCGCGCACCGAGCGCAAGTCCGGCCGCGGTCATCACGGCTTTGCCATCGACGCCTCGCCCGATGTCACCCTGGAACAGGATCTCGCCCGCCGCGACCTGACCGTCAATGCCATGGCCCGGGCCGACGACGGCAGCATCGTCGATCCGTACGGCGGCCGGCGCGACCTGGAAGCGCGGCTGCTGCGTCACGTCTCGCCGGCATTCACCGAGGACCCGCTGCGGGTGCTGCGGGTGGCGCGCTTCGCCGCCCGCTTCGCCCATCTCGGCTTCCGCGTGGCCGACGAGACGATGGAGCTGATGCGCGCGATGGTCGCGGGCGGCGAGCTGGAAACGCTCGTGCCCGAACGCGTGTGGCAGGAACTGCAGCGGGCCCTGGAGTCGCCTGCGCCGTTGCGCTTCTTCGAGGTGCTGGGCGATTGCGGTGCCCTCGAGCCGGTACTGCCGGAGCTGGCGCCGCTGTTCGGGGAAAGGGCCCGGGGCCCGGGGCCGGGGGCCCTGGAGGCAGCCGCCGGGCGCAGCGACGAACCCGCGATCCGGCTGGCCGCACTGACTCATCCACTGGATCCCGATGGCGCGCTCATGGCGCTGTCGCAGCGGCTGCCGATCCCGAAGCAGTGGAGCGAACTGGCGCGGCTGGTCGCGCGCTGGTGCCCGCGCTGCGACCAGGCCGACACGAGCGGACCCGAGCAGTGGTGGGAACTGCTCAGCGGCTGCGATGCCCTGCGGCGACCGGAGCGGTTCGAATCGCTGCTGCAGTCCTGCGAAGCGATCGCGGCGTCACGCGGTGACGAGGGATATCCGCAGGCGCACCGGTTGCGGCAGGCGCTCGCCGTTGCGCAAGCGGTCGATGCCGGCGAACTGGCGGAAGCCGGTTACAAGGGGGCGGCCCTCGGTCGCGAGCTGGAACGGCGCCGATTCGCCGCACTTGGCGAGCTGCGGGGTGGAAGCGCGGACGGCGCTGGTCCAGAATAGCCCGGCATGGCGGCGCGCAACCCCATGCCGTGTCCACGTTTCCTCCGCCCGGATACCGGCGGAATGCAGTGCATTCCGGGGGAGGAGGTCGCGTGCGAACCGCACGGTTCGACGACGGACGACGACACATGAAGAGCAACTGCATCCCCGCCCTGGCACTGGCGATGTGGAGCGGTCTGGCCGTTGCCGCCACGATCGACGTCAAGGTCTACGACGCCTTCGGCTCTTCGTATGCCAGCACTCGCATCGGCGAGGAACTCGGCGCGCTCTACAATCTCGACTTCGACACGACGCTGGTACTGATCCTCGGACCCGACCTGCAGGACGAACGGCTGAACCGGCAGAAGAACATCGTCGACGAGCTCGATCCCGGCGAGCACGGCATCCTGTTCGCCATCGGCACGCCCGTCGCGACCTACACCCGCGGCTTCAACATCTCACCCAACGCCGCCGCCGAGCTGCTGCCCACCGCTGACGCCTTCCGTGTGCTGGTCCTCGGACCCACCGGCGAGGTACTGCACGAATCGACCGACGTCATTCCCCGCGAGCAGCTGATCCGCATCGCGCCGGGGAACTGATCCTCGGGCCGTGCGCAAGGCCTCTCGCCACGCAAAGGAAACAGAAATCTCTCGCAGAGGCCGCCGAGAACGCAGAGAAAACGCGGGGAAGGCTTGGGTGCATATTCAATCCTGTCGCTCGCGAGGCCGATTCCGGTTGTGCGGGATGCCCTCGGAACACGGCTTCCATCAATGCAGTCCGACTGATTGATTTCCCCGCGTTCTCTGCGAGATTCATTCTTCTCCTTGCGTGCTTCGCGCCTTCGCGAGAGGCCCGACGCACGGCGCAACCGGATTCACGCCGCCAGCACGTGCTGGGCGGCGGTGAGGGCGGTGCCGTGCTCGATCGGGGCGTCCATGCCGCTCAGCACTGCCTCGAGCGCGTTAAGGCAGAACACGACGTTCTCGGCCCGGGCGCTGTAACCCATCAGGCCGATGCGCCAGACCCGGCCGGCGAAGTCGCCCAGGCCGGCGCCGATCTCCAGGTGGAACTCCTCCAGCAACTGGTTGCGCACGGCGGCCTCGTCCACGCCCGGCGGGGCCCATACCGAGTTGAGCTGCGGCAGCCGGTGCTTCGCGTCGACCACGAACGACAGGCCCATGGCTTCCAGCCCGGCGCCGAGTGCCTCGTGCATGTGGCGATGGCGCGCCCAGGACTCCTCCAGGCCTTCCTCGGTCAGGATGACCAGCGCCTCGTGCAGGCCGTAGAGCGCGTTCACCGGCGCGGTGTGGTGATAGCTGCGCCTTGCCGTGGCGGCACCGTCACCCCAGTAACCCATGATCAGGTTGAGATCGAGGAACCAGCTCTGCACCGGGTGTCTGCGTTTCCGGATGCGCTCGATCGCACGCTCGGAAAAGCTCACCGGCGACAGCCCGGGCGGCGCCGACAGGCATTTCTGCGTGCCGGAGTAGATCGCGTCGATGCCCCAGCCGTCGACCTCGAGCGGGATGCCGGCCAGCGAGGTCACCGCGTCGACGATGCTGAGACAGTCGTGCTCGCGCGCCAGCCGGCACAGGGTCTCGGCGTCGGAACGCGCGCCGGTCGAGGTCTCGGCATGCACGAACGCCAGCACGCTCGCCTCGGGGTGCGCCTTCAGGGCGTCCTCGACCTTGTCCGGATCGACCGGTTTGCCCCAGTCGTCCTCGACCATGACCGCGGTCGCGCCGCAGCGTTCGACGTTCTCCTTCATGCGACCGCCGAACACGCCGTTGCGGCAGACGATGATCGTGTCGCCCGGCTCGACCAGGTTGACGAACGCGGCCTCCATGCCGGCGGAACCCGGCGCGGAGATCGGCAGGGTCAGGCGGTTCTCCGTGCGGAAGGCGTACTGCAGCAGCCCCTTCATCTCGTCCATCAGGGTCACGAACTGCGGATCGAGATGGCCGATGGTCGGCCGGCCGATGGCCTCCAGCAGGCGCGGATGGACGTCGGACGGCCCCGGCCCCATCAGGGTGCGTTCGGGCGGGCGAAAGGAACTTGCGGGCATGGGCGGATTTCCCGGAGCACTGCTGGCAAAGCGGGCGAGTATAAGGAGAGTTTCCGCGGGCGTCCAAACGGGGAGTTGTCCGGGAGCGACCGATGCTGTTCTGAATGAGCTGCAGACTGAAGCAAGGGAGTGGGTTGGGCCGACGAAGGTGTCCCAAAGACCATGAATAAAAAAAAAAAATTTTTGGCGACAAAGAAT
>CAYZHJ010000092.1:0-3875 GCA_964478305.1 uncultured Ectothiorhodospiraceae bacterium | reverse complement strand
GGACGAACGAACGTAATGTTGGGCCTCCTTCGTCGGCCCAACCTACGTGCTGCTTGCAGCTATCCAAAGATGATGAGCAACCCTACCCCGAGTGCGACCCGATAGATCACGAACGGCGCCATCCCGATCCGCGCGATCCAGGCGAGGAACAGGTGGATGCAGAGCCAGGCGCTGATTGCGGCGAGGGCGGTGCCGGCCAGCAGTACGCCCCAGGCCACGGCCACGTCCGCGGCGATCAGCTCGAATACCTGCAGTCCGCCCGACAGGACGATCACCGGTATCGACAGCAGGAAGGAGAAGCGCGCGGCGGCGACGCGGTCCAGTCCCAGCGCGAGTCCCGCGGTCATGGTGATGCCCGAGCGCGAGGTGCCGGGGATCAGGGCCAGCGCCTGCGCCAGCCCGATCATCAATGCGCCGCGCCAGCCGAGCATGTGCTCGTCGCGGATGCGCCGGCCGTAACGGTCGGCCAGCCACAGCAGGATGCCGAAACCGATGCTGGCCCAGGCGATCACGACCGGGCCGCGCAGCACGGTCTCGACCACGTCCTTGAACGCCAGCCCGGCAAGCCCGACCGGGATGGTCGCGAGCACCACCAGCCAGCCGAGCCGCCCCTCCGCGTCCAGCATCAGTCCCCGCAACGGCCGCACGGCACCTCCCGCCATGCGCACGACCTCGGCGCGGAAATGCAGCAGCACCGCCAGCAGCGTGCCCACGTGCACGGCGATGTCGAACGCCAGTCCCTGGTCGCGCCAGTCGGTCAGCACCGGCACCAGGATCAAGTGCGCTGAACTCGAGATCGGCAGGAACTCGGTGATGCCCTGGATGAGGGCGAGGAGGATGAGGTGGAGGGGGTCCATGCGGTCGGCTCGGTCGAATGGAGTGGGCGAAGTCTAGCAGGCCACGCGGGCTGGCCGACGAAGGAGGCCCAACATTGCATTCGTTCTACCTTGTCGTTGGGCCTCCTTCGTCGGCCCAACCTACATGCTGCCTTCTCCGCAGCGCCCGCGACCGGTAGAATGCGCGCCTTGTCGTTCCCCCTGCCATTCGCCGGATACCGCACTTGAAGGAAGCCGTCGCTTCGCTGCTCGCACGTGCCCTCGATACGCTGGTCGAGCGGGGCACGCTGCCTGCCGATGGCCTGCCCGAGATCCGGGTCGAGCGGGCGCGCGAACGCGGGCACGGGGATCTCGCGAGCAACATCGCCATGGCGCTGGCGAAGGCGGCGCAGCGCAAGCCGCGCGAGCTCGCCGACGAAATCGTCGCCGCACTGCCCGCCGATGCGCGCATCGAGCGGGTCGAGATCGCCGGCCCCGGCTTCATCAACTTCTTCCTCGCCGCCGGCGCGCGCACCGACATCGTGCGCACCATCCTCGAGCGGGGCGTGGCCTACGGCCGTGCCGACCAACCCAGCGGCCGCCGCGTGCACATCGAGTTCGTGTCGGCCAACCCGACCGGCCCGCTGCACGTCGGCCACGGCCGCGGCGCCGCCTTCGGTGCCAGCGTCGCCAACCTGCTCGAGGCCGCGGGCGACGAGGTCCACCGCGAGTACTACGTCAACGACGGCGGCCGCCAGATGAACATCCTGGCGCTCAGCGTCTGGCTGCGGTACCTCGAATCACTGGGCGAGAAACTGCCGTTCCCGGCCAACGGCTACCGTGGCGACTACGTGCGCCACATCGCCGCCTCGCTGTGCGACCTGCACGGGGAGCGACTGCGCCGGCCGGCCGCGGAGGTGCTCGACGGACTGCCACCGGACGAACCCGACGGCGGCGACAAGGAAACGTACATCGACGCGCTGGTGCAGCGCGCCCGCGAGCGGCTGGGCGCGGACTGGGAGATCGTGTTCGAGCACGGCTGCGCCGAGCTGGTGGCCGAGATCCGCGAGGACCTGGAGGCCTTCGGTGTCGTCTACGACAACTGGTATTCCGAGCGCAGCCTGTACGCGAGCGATGCGGTCGAACAGACACTGGAGGCGCTGCGCGCCAGCGGCCACGTGTACGAGCGCGACGGCGCCGAATGGTTCCGCTCGACCGACTTCGGCGACGAGAAGGACCGCGTGGTCGTGCGCGAGAACGGCGACAAGACCTACTTCGGCGCCGACATCGCCTATCACCGCGACAAGATCGAGCGCGGCGCGACCCATGTCATTGACGTGCTGGGTGCGGACCATCACGGTTATATCGCGCGCATGAGCGCGGCCCTGCAGGCGCTCGGCGTCGAACCGGACCGCTTCCGCGTGCTGCTGGTGCAGTTCGCCGCGCTGTGGCGCGGCAGCGAAAAGATCCCGATGTCGACCCGCGCCGGCGAGTTCGTCACCCTGCGCGAGCTGCGCGAGGAGGTCGGCACCGATGCCGCGCGCTTCTTCTACGTGCTGCGGCGCAACGACCAGCATCTCGACTTCGATCTCGAGCTGGCCAAGGCTCGCACGCACGACAACCCGGTCTACTATATCCAGTACGCTCATGCGCGCATCCACTCGGTGATGCGCCAGCTCGAGTCGCGCGGGCTGGCCTGGGACCGCGACAACGGCCTGGCGAACCTCGACCGCCTCGGCACGCCGCACGAGGAAAAGCTGCTGGAAGCACTGGAACGCTATCCCGAGATCGTTGCCCAGGCCGCGGCCGAGCATGCCCCCCACCGGGTGTGCTATTACCTGCTGGAGGAGGTCGCGAACGGGTTTCACACCTGGTACAACGCCGAGACGTTCATCCTCGACGACAGCGTCCTGCGTGACGCGCGACTGGCGCTCGTCCAGGCTACCGGCCAGGTGATCCGCAACGGCCTGCAACTGGTCGGTGTATCCGCGCCGGAGAGCATGTGATGGCACGCGCGAGGAGAAGACGCCAGACCGGATCCGGCCAGGGCCTGCCCGGCTGGGCCATGCTCCTGATCGGCCTGATCATCGGGCTGTTCGTCGCCTTCCTGGTGTATCTCGATGATCTCGACGCGCCGCCATCCGCCGCGGTCGACGAGGGCACGGGCGAGCGCAGCGTCGCCGGCGAGGAGGTCGACGAGGAAGACCGGCCACGCTTCGAGTTCTACTCCATCCTGCCCGACCTCGAGGTGATCGTCCCGGATGCCCCCGCGCCGGAGGAGGTCGAAGGCGGGGAGCCCGCCGACGACGTCAGCACCGAGATCGATCCCGAGGGCAGCTACTTCCTGCAGGTCGGTTCCTTCCAGAAGGCCGAGCAGGCCGACCGCATGAAGGCCAGCATCCTGCTGCTCGGCCTCGATGTCGACATCCAGACCGTCAACGTCGGCGGCGAACGCTGGCACCGCGTCCGCATCGGCCCCTACGCCGACCAGGCCAAGCTCGCCGCCGCCCAGCGCCGCCTGCGCGAGAACGACATCGATTATCTCGTGTTGCGGGAGAAGGGGGAGGGCTGAACGAAGGGCGTAGGTTGGGCCGACGAAGGAGGTCCAACATGGGCGTTCGGGTGTTCTGTTGGGCCTCCTTCGTCGGCCCAACCTATATGGGTGCGCTACCCTGTATCGCACCGTCAGGATTTGAACCAATCCTCGCCCGTTACCCATGAGCACCCCCGAGTCCATTACCGTGCCGGAGGCGTCCGATCTCGACGCCGCCATCGACGAAGCGGAATCGCTCCGTCGCGATGAATTCCGTCGCCGGCTGAAGGGTTTGCGGCGGCGGGCGCGGGACGGGCGGCCGCATGATCGGGGCATGCGTCGGTTGCGGATGGATATCGAAACCTCCGCGCGCCGGCGGACCGCGCGGGAGGCGCATCGGCCGGTACCGGAATATCCGCCCGAGCTGCCCGTCTCGGCCGCGCGCGAGCGGCTGCTGGAGACGATCGCGAACCACCAGGTCGTGGTCGTCTGCGGCGACACCGGCTCGGGCAAGACCACGCAGTTGC
>CAYZHJ010000091.1:0-11323 GCA_964478305.1 uncultured Ectothiorhodospiraceae bacterium | reverse complement strand
ACAGTACTACCTTCATGTCCGCTCACTCTTTGGCACTGGCGTGTGGTTGATCGTCGAATACGCGGTCCTGCTCCTGCCGCAGCGTATCGCACAGTCGGCCCTCGGGCATCTCGACGTCCGAATAGCGCAGCGGCTCGTCGCGCCGAACGGATCGACGCAGACGGCAACCGGAAGACAGGCCCATCGGCAGTAGTCCTTCCGTGCGTACCTGCTCGTGGTTCTCGATGAGCCCGTAGCACATGAAACCGCCCAGCCCGTCGAGCCACTCCCCCGCCCGCAGGTCCCGCTTGGCGACCGTGATCGTGTCGCAAGCAGGAGCGCCCCGGGGTGTCACGGCGGCATCGTTGAAGATGGCGGCGCGGGCGACCGTGTTCGGTGCCTCGAGTTGTGGCAGATGATAGGGCGTGTAGAAGGTGTAGAGGGGGCCGTCGCCCATCTTCAGATAGCGCAGGTAATCGGCACGGACCGTGTCATCGCAGCGGGCAAGCACATAGACACCGCTACCCGGGCGGGCACCGCACAGGAAATCCACCATGCCACCGGGCCGCAGCCTGTCCGAATAATAGTCCGCCGCTTCGTTGACGTCATCGAGCCGGGGGCCGTACATGCCGCGGCGGGCGACACCGAAGCCGGTGGCATTTGCCAGCACCGTCAGTTCCATCGACAGCTTGGTGCCGTCGGCGAAGGAGGTGACCGCCTCGGGCTTCTGGTTGTGGCGCCGGGCAAATTCCGCCTGGGTGGCCGGTGTGCAGTAGGGGTCGTAGAGTCCCTTGAGATTGCCCGCCACGACCGGATCGAGTCCGAGCGAACGCACGAAACGCAGCAGATTCATCGCCACGCCGGGCTCGTCGCCGTCCGTGTTGGTGAGCACAACTCCGGCTGCATCCGCGTAGCGGCGGAGCACCGGACCGATGGTGGCATCGAGCTCGACATTGACCAGGACCACGTGCTTGCCGTGGCGCAGGGATTCCAGTGCCACCCGGGCGCCGTGCTCGATGGTGCCGGTCGTCTCGACGATCACCTGTACACCGCGGCTCTGCCAGAGCACGGCCGGATCGCCGCTGATCGCGTATTCGCGTGCCTCGATCGCCCGGTCCAGGGCGTCCGCCGTGTCCACGTGCCGGACGCCGGTTATCCCGGCGAGCGAATAGGCCGCTTCGGCCCGTGATGGCGTTCGATTCGCAATGGCCACGAGCCGCAGACCGGGTACTACACTGATGATCTGATGGGCGATCCGCGAGCCGCTGAAGCCGGCGCCCACAAGCGCCACCCGCACCGGGTCGTCCCGTTGCCGGCGTTCGGCGAGAGCCTGGTCGACGAGGATCAAGTCCGCGTCCCCGGGCGGCCGTGACGGGCATCGTCAACCTTGTACCCGGCTGCGCGAGCGCGCGATGATCGGGACGTCGGCTCCATCATTCCATCCGGCCTTCAGGCACCGGAGGCCGCAGCCTTGTCGTCGCGCCAGCGCAGGGTGTCGTCGAGTTCACCGCTGGTCAGCCGTTCCTGGAGCTGCGCGATACGCTTGTAGCGGGGCCCCTCGTAGTCGTCGCGGTCGAGCCCGATTCGCCGATAGCCCTCGTACAACTCCTCGATGCCCGCACGCGCCGTCCATTGCGGGACGTGTTCCGGGAAGGCATTTGCGAAGCGGCTGAAGCTGACGCGGTAGTTGCGCTTGTCCGGAGCGGCCCCCTCGGCGAATCCCAGCTCGCAGTCCGGCACTACATCGCGCACCATCTCGGCGATCTCGCGGATTCGATAGTTCTCCGCATCCGCGCCCACGTTGTACGCCTGGTTGTGGATGCGGTCGCGCGGCGCTTCCAGTACCGCCAGTACCGCACGCGAGATGTCGGCGATATGAACTACCGGACGCCACGGCGAGCCATCGCTCTTCATGAGCACCTGCCCGGTGGTGTACGCCCACGCCGTGAGATTGTTGATGACGACATCGAAGCGGATGCGCGGTGACAGGCCGTGGGCTGTCGCGTTTCGCATGAACACCGGACTGAAGCCGGTATCGGCCATTGCCGATACCTCCTCTTCCACCATCACCTTGGAGCGTGCATAGGCCGTGACAGGATTGAACTCGGCGGACTCGTCGAGGGGTGTGTCGTCCGCGGCCGCGCCGTACATGCTGCAGGAGGAGGCGAAGACGAAACGCTCGACGCCGCGCGCCCGGGCCATCTCGGCCAGCCGCACGGATGCCCGGTAGTTGATGTCCCAGGTCCAGTCGGGATTCAGGTCGCCGAGCACGTCGTTGGACAGTGCGGCGAGGTGCACGACCGCATCGATGCCGTCCAGATCGTCCGGCTCGATGTCGCGGACATCCTTGATGAGCTCGCGTTCCGGTGACTGTGGCGCGGGCCCATAGGTGCTCGCCCGGTAGAGATCGCTGTCGATCCCCAGGATCCTGTGACCCGCAGCCTGCAGCATCGGCACCGTGACGGTGCCGATGTACCCCTTGTGCCCCGTTACCAGCAGATTCATCGAACGCGCTCCTCGAAACCGGTTCCCTTCGTGCTGTTGTCGCGGGTTCGGACGGGCCCGCTGCCGGTCCCGCAACCGGCGGGCAGCCTGTCAGCCGATGCCCGCCTCTCGTTGCGTGACGGTACAGCACGCCGAAGCGGCGATCCACTGAAACAGCGTGCGCATGTGCGCGGTTCGACCCCGCGATCCGCATTGCTGCTAAGATACCGTGACATGCCTGCGGCGGTCGAAGCCTCCGCATACCTCCCGTGCGGACAGGGCCGTACCTTGGGGGAGCAAACGTGGTGGAACGGATCGACGAGAGGGCACGCGGGGCCGCTGGCTGCACGGTCGGCGTGTTCGGTCACTACGGCAATCGCAATCTCGGCGACGAGTCCATCACCGAGGCGGTGGTGCGGGCATTGCCGCGGCATGTCCCCGGCGTCCGGCTGGCCGCGTTCTCCATGGACCCGGCCGACAGCGCGGAACGGTACGGGATTCCGGCATTGCCGGTTCGCCGCACCGCACGCAGCGGACCGTCCCGGCCGGGCTCCAATCCCCATGTCGTGCGCGAGGTACCGATGCCGGCGGCTCGCCCCAGGGCGGATTCGCCGCCGCCGGCCCGCGGCCTGCGGGCGCTTCTCAAGCGCCTGCCGCTGCTTCAGCCCACGGTCCGCGCTGTCCGCGGCCTGCCTCACCGCCTGGGCGAACTCGTGTCGGAGTTGCGCTTCCTGCGCGACGCACGCCGCCGGGTTTCCGACCTCGACCTGCTGCTGGTGACGGGATCCAACCAGTTCCTGGACAACTTCGGCGGGCCCTGGGCCTATCCGTACACACTGCTGAAATGGACCCTGCTGGCTCGTCTCTCCCGCGTACCGGTCGCCTTCGTCAGTGTCGGTGCGGGCCCACTGGACCACTGGCTCAGCCGCGCAATGGTGCGCGCGGCGGTGCGCCGCGGGATTCATGTGTCCTACCGGGACGAGGCATCGCGTCAGCTCGTCGAAACCGGGCGCCTGCGCGGCCGGGGCCGGGTCTTCCCCGATCTGGCGCACGCGCTGCCGGAATCACTGGTGCATGCGCGACCGCCGCGCACGGCAGACAGCAAGCGGCTGGTCGTGGGCATCAACCCGATGCCGGTCTACGAGCCTCACTACTGGCCACAGGCGAGCGAACACTACTACCGGCGCTACGTCGAGGCGCTCGCCGCTTTCTCCCGCAAGCTGCGGGAGCAGGGACACCGGGTGATCCTCTACGGCACGCAGCCCAGCGACGAGCGCGTCATCGACGACATCCTGACCGAACTGGAACTCGCGACCAGGACGGATGCGGCTGCCGCCGGGATCGAGGTCCGCGAGAACCGCGAGCTTGCCGAGCTCATCGACGTGATACACGAGACCGACATGGTGGTCGCCACCCGCTTTCACGGCACGTTGCTGGCACTTGCCTGCCGCCGTCCGGTAGTGGCGATCTGCTACTACCGCAAGACCCGCGACCTGATGCGGGAGATGGGTCTCGAGGAACATGCGGTGGACTTCGAGGCGGTGGCGGCGGAGGATCTGTTCACGCGCCTGCAGCGGTTGCGCGAATCACGTGTCGCGGCGCTCGAGCGCATCGACCGCGTCGATGCGCATTACCGAACGATGCTGGCCGAGCAGTTCGAGTGCATCGCGGCGTTGCTGCCGCGAGCCGAGCGGGACGCGGCAGGCGTGACCGAGCGACCACTCGGACGGGAGAGCTGAACGGGATGGGCACCGACTCGCCGAAGATCAGCGTGGGAATGCCGGTGTACAACGGCGAGACCTATCTGCAGGCAGCCATCGACGCCGTGCTCGCCCAGACCGAGGGGGACTTCGAGCTGATCATCTGCGACAACGCCTCCACCGATGCCACCGCCTCGATCGCCCGGGCGTGCGCCGAGCGCGATCACCGCGTGCGCCATGTGCGCAACGAGGAGAATATCGGCGCGGCGCGAAACTACAATCGCTGTTTCGAGCTGGCGCGGGGGAGCTTCTTTCGCTGGAACAACGCGGACGACCTGATCGAGCCGGTCCTGCACGAGCGCTGTCTCGAGACCCTCGAGGCCAATCCGCGGGCAGTACTCGCGTACGGCCGGACCCGGCTGATCGATGCCGACGGCCGAATCACCGGTGATTACGATGACCGGCTGGACCTGCGCCATCACAGTGCCAGTGCGCGCTTCCGGGAATATTTCGGGCGGGTCGGCCTGACCAACGTCATCTACGGCCTGATGCGGCCCGAGGCGGTGGCACGCACGAAGCTGATGGGGGACGGGCGTCTGCCGGCTGCGGATATCCGGTTCATGGCCGAGCTCACGCTGCTCGGCGAGTTCGTGGAAATTCCGGAAGTCCTCTTCTATCGCCGCATGCACGAAGAGGCATCGAGCGCGGACCGCAAGGACGATAGTCGCCAGGCCGCATTCTGGCGCGGCAGCGGAAAGCGTTCGGCGTTTCGGCTGCCCGCCTGGCGCACGCACCTCGAGTATCTCGGCAGGGCGGTCCGGCTGCCACCAACGCCAATGGAGCGGATGCGGGCGGCCGGCTTCCAGTTGCGCCGCATGTGCTGGGCCCGTGGCGACCTGCTGCGGGATCTCGCCGATATCGTTCGCCGGCCCTGAATCGGCCGTTCCCGTCCGGGCGGTACGCCCGGAGGAGTTCAGCCCTCGATCGTTTCGAGGATGCGGGCCAGGCGGGCGGCGCCGGCGGCACGCGAGTGTCCCGTCACCACCTCCGGAGCGGGCAGCGCCGCCGTGCCGGTTTCGATGGCGTGCAGAAACGCCTCCAGTGTCCGCTCGATCGCCTCGCCGTCGTCCAGCGGCACCGTTGTGTCGAGTCCCGCATCCCGGAGGCTTGCCGCGGTGTCGCCGGCCGGATCCGTCAGTGCCAGGACGGGGCGGCGGGCGCGCAGATATTCGTAGAGCTTGGCGGGGATCTGGTGATTGCAGCTCGCCGCCTGGAAGATCAGCAGGCCGTGCGCGGTCATCTGCTCGGCGAGCGCTTCCCGATAGGCGATGCCGGGGGCGAGCTCGACGATGTCCCCGATGTCCAGGCGCTCCAGCATGGGCCGGTAGACGGCGTCGTGACCGGTGGCGCGCAGCACGATCCGCAGGCGCCCGGCGTCGATCGTGCCTCGGCGCTTGAGCCGCGAGACGGCCTCGAAGAACGCCCGCGGATCGCGCTCGCTGGGATACAGGATGCCGGTGTGCACGAGCCGCAGCGGGCGGCCGGCGGGCTCGCGCGCCTCCAGCGTGCGCTCGACGCTGGCGAACAGGTCCTCGTCGTACCCGTTCGGAATCACGTGCCAGCGATCGTCGGGCACCTCGGGATAGCGTTCGGCGTACATGCGCCGGGCACCGGGGGTCGTGAACACGACGCCGGCCGCCCGCTGCACGGTCCGCCGCTCGATGCGGCGGAAGTCGCGCCAGGCCGTCGGGTCGGCCGGATAATTCGGCTCGGTCATCGAGTCGCGGAAATCGGCCACCCACGGCAGGCCGCTCAGGCGCTGCAGGGCGGACCCGATCAGGTGCGCCGTGGCGACCGGATAGGTGCTCCACAGGCACGCCGGCCGGTGGCGCCGGATCAGGCGCAGCCCCGCCCAGATGCCGCCCGGCGCCCAGGCGGCATAGCGATCCGGCCGTGCCAGCAGCCGGGGATAGCGGCCCGCGACGGCGAGATGGCGGGCGGTGTCGAGCGCGAAGGCCCGCTCGACGATCACGTCGTCGGGGATGTCGCCGAGCTGATCCGGGCTGGTGGTGACGTAGGCGCGCGGATGCACCGTCAGCACGATCGGCTGCCAGCCGTGGTCGCGCAGGTGAGTTGCGAAACTGAGCGTGCGCTGGATGCCGCTCGAGCGCCGGATCGGCGGAAAGTGGTAGGCGATGAGCAGGATCCGTTTCACCGCGCCTCCAGCCATTCCCGCGTGAGTGTCGCGACGCGGTCCCGCCCGGGCCGGTGCGAGAAGGTGTGGTCGGCCTCGGGCAGGCGTTCCAGCCGCACCGACGGCGAGTCCAGCCAGCGCCGCCATTCGGCCGAGGCGTTCGCGGTGTCCTCGAACTCGCGCGCGGTCAGGTCGCTGCCGCTGAGGATGAGCAGCACCCGGCCCTCGAAGCGGGCGAGGCCGTGCAGCATGCGGCCGGGCAGCGAGCGGTCGCCGCCCGTGCCCTGATCGCGGTCGCCGCGCGCGCGGGCGGCGTTGCCGGCCAGTTCCGTCAGCGAGCGCAGGGGGTTCCAGCGCAGGTGCAGCACCTTGCGCCAGAAGGCGGGATCGAGCAGCCGCCGCCGGTAGTAGTGCCGCACCCGCGCCCGCGCCTCGCCGGCCTCGGTCCGGACCCAGGGATTGAGCAGGACCAGCCCGCCAATCCGGGCATCGCCGGCGGCGTGGAAGGCCGCCGCCGAGGCCGCGTCGCACAGGCCCCAGAGAACGACCTCGGACACGCCGGGACATTCCCGGCACAGCGCGTTGATCGCGGCGCGGACATCGACCTCGATCGCCTCGAAGTCGCGCGCCGCGCCCTCGCTGTCGCCCATGCCACGGTAGTCGAAGCGCAGGACCGGATGACCGGCGCCCGCGAGCTCGCGCGCGAGCAGGACGAACTGCCGGTGGCTGCCGACCCGGTACTGCGGCCCGCCGACGATGACCACGACCCCGGTCCGGGCGCCCGGCGCCACGGGCGGATGCAGGATGCCGCACAGCGACTCGCCCTCGCAGTCGAATACCAGCGCCCGTTCGAGGCCGCTCGCCGCCGCGCTCATGCCACCCGCTCGCGCAGGCGCGCCGCCGATTGCTCGACCAGCGCCGGTGCCCCGGCCAGCTCCTGGGTGGCCCAGAAGGCGTCGCCGCCGACGGGCGCGGGCTCCGGAACGCGCCCGTCCACGGACCAGCGCTCGGCGAGCCGCCGGCTCGCCGGGAGGATGTCGCCGGCGGGATCCAGCGACACCTCGAACCAGTCCAGCGGCACCCGCGCCGGCGGTACGCGGTCGTTCAGGTCGATCGTCTCGAGCGCCGCGTGCAGGGCCGGCGACAGTTCGTAGCCGGCGACCTCCAGGGATTCGCCGGCAGCGAGGCGCTCGCGCAGCTCGCGGACATTCTCGCGGTCGTCGCCGTCACCGAGCGAGCCCGCCACGCGCAGCCGCAGGAACTGGTTCATCGCGGTCCGGCCCGACGCCACCGGCTGCCACAGCAGCAGCGACCGCGGCGATTCCGGCAGGGTATCGAGCACGCTCACGGCGAGCGCGGCACCGAGCCGCAGTCCGCCGACGAACAGCGGGCCGCGGGTCGTCTCCCGGAGCCGGTGCGCGGCATCCACCGCGTTCCGGCACCACGTATCCCAGCGCGCGTCGGCGAAGTCGCCGTCGCTGTCACCGGTGCCGTGGAGGTCGGGCAGCAGGGTGGTGAAGCCCTCTCGTGCAAGGCGATGGCCGAGCCGGGCCATGATGTGGCGGGACTTGTTGAGCTCCTCCGCGAAGGGGGGCAGGAACAGCAGGCCGGCGCCCCGGTCGTCCGCGTCCGCCGGCAGGAACCGGTTGCAGAAGATTCGGCCGCCGGCACTGTCGAGGAAGAACGGATCGATCACGCAACGTCCTGCAGCTTGGTGTTGACGAAGGCGACGAGGCTACCCAGTGTCTCGAACGTCTCCGCCGAGATCTCGTCGTCCTCGATCTCGATGCCGTACTGCTCCTCGATGGCGGTCAGCACGGACACGACCGCCATCGAATCGAACTCGGGGATGTCCCCGAGCAGGGCCGTGTCTTCGTTCAGCGTCTGCGTCCTGTCCCCGAGCTGCAGGATGCTGCCGACCACCTGCCGTACTTCCTGGACCGTTGCCATTCCGAATGCCTCATTGCCGCGGGATGTCGCCGTTTCACGGGCGCCCGATTATACGCATCGCGGTTCACTCGGACAGCGGCGGCCCGCATTTTCAGCATGCGGCGCTGTGGCTAGAATGCATTCGGGGCGAGGATCGCGCAGAATCCCGGGCATGATCGAGTTCACGCGGGCGAGTATCACGCAACGCCGCAGGGGCCTGCCCCGGGCCGCAATCGCGGCGCTGCTCGCGCTGTTGCCCTGCGGGGTGCTCGCTGCCGAGGCTCCATGGGTGGGCGAGGATCTGTCTGGCAAAATCTGCGAGGGCGGCGGTCAGGGATATGGGCCGTTTGACAACACCAATCCAACGCATCTCAACGAACGGCTGCCGGTAGTGGAGCGACAGCATTTCACATCCAAGGTGTCGTCGCTCGTGGAAGGAGAAAGCGGCGGGCTGTTGTCTGACTTGGACTATACCGTGCGCGCCTTCCCCAATCATCACCGGGCGCTGTATTCGATCATCCGCCTGTCCGGCCAGGAACGCGGCCAGCGGATGTTCGATCAGTGGCCCACGCCGCCCGAGTGCTATCTCCAGCGGGCCATCCACTTCGCGCCGGAGGATCACAGGCTGTACATCCTGTTCGGCATCCTGCTGCACCAGCGCGAGCACTACGAGCGGGCCGAGGCGACGTACCGCCGGGCGCTCGAGCTGCAGCCCGAGTCGCCGGAAGCGCACTACAACCTGGGACTCACGCTGCTCGAGCGGAGCGCCTACGAGCAGGCCCGGCAACACGCCCGCAAGGCCTACGAGCGCGGCTACCCGCTGCCCGGCCTGCGCGAGCGCCTGTCGGCGGCCGGCTATCCGCCCTGAACCGGACTGTCCGGCGGATTCAGCGGGCGGGCCGCAGGCACGCCAGCAGCAGGCGCGCCGTGAAACGTTCGGGCGTGCGGTCCCACGGAGTGAAGCGCCTGACCTGGTAGCGGTCGGTGGCGCCGGTGGCGTTGGCGCCGCGTTGCGTGGACACGGCGCCATCGAATCCCAGCCGGCGAACCATGCGCACGTGCGCCGGCAGGTAGTCCGTGCCGGGGCGCCCGTTCGGATAGGCGAACAGGCCAATCCGCTCCCCGGTGATCCCTTCCAGCGCGTCGCGGCTTTCGGCCATTTCCCGTTCGGCCGAGGCGTCGTCGATGCGCGAGAGCACGGGGTGGTTCACCGTGTGCGCCCCGATCTCCATGCCCGCCCCGGCCAGCGATCGAAGTTCCTCGCGGGTCATCATCAAGCCGTCTGGCGCCGCGATGCCCGCTTGTGCCGCCAGCCGGGCGACGGCCTCGTCCCGTGCCGTAGGCGGCCGCTGCTTGAGCACGGGCAGCAGTGTCGCGAGCGCGTCGCGGCGTGCCGCGACCGTGCCCAGCGGTTGTCGTTCCACACCCAGGAATTCCGTGTCGAGACCGTCGGCGGGCGCGGCGCGCACGGCCTCGATCACGACATCGTTCCACATGCACTGACCCAGCATGCCGCTGGTGACGAAGAAGGTGGCGGGCAGCGCATGTCGTTGCAGGATCGGCAGGGCGATGCGGAAATTGTCGGCGTAGCCGTCGTCAAAGGTGATCGCCGCCGCCCGCGGCGGCAGTGTGCCGGCGTCGAGGCGGGCAATCGCCTCGGACAGCGGCAGCACGCGGAAGCAGCGCGCGAGCGTGGCCATCTGCCACTCGAAGGTGGCGCGATCGACCTCGCCGGGACGCAGCGGATCCGGCTCGGGCAGGACGCGGTGATGGATCAGCACCGCCAGCCTGCCGCGGCGGCCGCCGGGTGCGGCGATGGAACCGAGGACGCGCAATGCGCCGGCGAAGCGCGGCCGACGGGGTTCACGCATGCGCGCCCGCCCTCCTTGCGCGGCGCCGCGGCAACCGCTCCGGGTTCCGTCCGCCATCGCTCGCGTGCACCCTGCCCGCCTTACAGGTCATCGGCGAACAGCGCTCCCGAGCGGGACGTCGCGACGATCCGGCGCACTGCATCCCGGGTCTCCTCTGCCAGCTCCCGCCGCCAGGCGCCTGCCGCCTGCCGCGGGTCCTTGTAGACGCTGTAGTAGCGGCCGCGGTGCACCGAAGTGCTGGCGCCGATGAAGCTGCGGGTCTGCGCCGTCATCTCCAGCCCGCACCACTCGAACAGGCGTTGCGTCTCCGCGAGCGGATCGGCGCAGAGATCCTCGTAGCGCACGACCCTGACATTGTTCAGTTCTTCTGCATCGGCGAGCGCCTTGTCGTTGGCAAGCACCCATTGCCAGGCCAGCCGTTCGGCCGCCGAGGCCGCTCGCAGGGTCTCGAGGTCGACTCCCAGGCGCATGCCGGCGTCCGAGCGGCACAGCGGTTCCAGCAGGCCCAGGTCCTCGCCGATGCTGTCGCTGTCGGTGAAATGGCGGTCCGCCTTGCCCCGCAGCATCGAGGCGGTGAAACCGTACGGATGACGCAGGAGGAGCACCAGCCTCGCCTCCGGCAGGGCCCGGGCGATTACCCCCGTGCGCGCCACCGATTCGATCGACTTTACCACCAGGCGCGCCTCCCGCAAGGCTCGCCGGGGTAGCCACAGGGGCGCGCGCAGCTCGCCCGTGACGCGCGTCAGGAGCTTGGCCCCGAGACCCGCCGTCCGGTTCCAGGCGGCGGGCAGCGGCCCGAGGTAGCGATTGCGGAACAGGGGGGTGGTCGCCGCGATTTTGGTGTCGAGTGTGCGTGGTAGTCCGGCGTAGAATTCACGGATGGCCGGGGCCAGCCTCGGTGCCGCGGCGGCATCGGGGGCGGCGGGCAGGAAGTTCATGCGGCCGTAGCTGTCGGGCTCGTGGCGGTACAGCGTGCCCGGATCGCTGTCGAGGATCTTGCCCAGCCACGTGGTACCCGAGCGGGGCATGCCGAACAGCAGTATAGGACTGTCGTCAAAACGAGCGGCAGCGGGAGGTTGCGGGTTACCAGGGGACATGGAGCGTGATTCCTTCAGAAATCAGACCGGGCCACCATCCCGGCGTACCGATCGAGTCCGACAATGGCG
>CAYZHJ010000090.1:0-11492 GCA_964478305.1 uncultured Ectothiorhodospiraceae bacterium | reverse complement strand
CGCCTGAACCACCGTATATCGGATATGGGAGTGTATTGATCGATGGCGACCGCGTACACCTCAGAGGCAATCGAGGTCCTTTCCGGGCTGGATCCGGTCCGCCGGCGTCCGGGCATGTACACCGACACCCAGCGCCCCGACCACCTGGCGCAGGAGGTGATCGACAACGCCGTCGACGAGGCGCTGGCGGGCCATGCCTCGCGCGTGGACGTCACCCTGCACAAGGACGGCTCGATCCGGGTCGCCGACGACGGCCGCGGCATGCCGGTGGACAAGCACCCGAAGCTCAAGCAGCCCGGTGTCGAGGTCATCCTCACCACGCTGCATTCCGGCGGCAAGTTCTCCGAGGGGCATTACCGCTTCTCCGGCGGCCTGCACGGCGTCGGCGTGTCGGTGGTCAACGCGCTGTCGAAGAAGCTCGAGGTCACGATCAAGCGCGATGGCCAGGAGTGGTTCATGGCCTTTGCCGGCGGGAAGAAGAAGGGCGACCTGAAGGCTGTCGGCAAGGTCGGCCAGCGCAACACCGGCACCACCCTGCAGTTCTGGCCCGACCCGAAGTACTTCGACTCGGTGAAGTTCAGCACCGCGCGCCTGAAGCGGCTGCTGCGCGCCAAGGCCGTGCTCTGTCCCGGTCTCGTCGTCAACTGGACCGACGAGGCGAATGACGACAAGGAGCAGTGGCGTTTTGACGACGGCATGCCCGACTACCTGCTGCAGTCGGTGGGCGACGTGCCGGTGCTGCCGGAGCAGCCGTTCACCGGTCACATGACCGGCGAGCGCGAGGCCGCCGACTGGGCGATCGTCTGGTTGCCGGAAGGCGGCGACACCTTCGGCGAGAGCTACGTCAATCTCGTGCCGACCACGCAGGGCGGCGCTCACGTCAGCGGCATGCGCAACGGCCTCACCGAGGCGCTGCGCGACTTCGCCGAGCGGCGCAACCTGCTGCCGCGCGGCGTGCGCATCACGGCCGAGGACGTCGCCGCCCACGCCGCCTACCTGCTGTCGGTCAAGCTCGCCGATCCGCAGTTCGCCGGCCAGACCAAGGAAAAGCTCGCCTCGCGCGCCTGCCAGGCCTTCGTCGCCGGCGTCATCGGCGACTACTTCGCCCAGTGGCTCAACCGCCATCCCGAGACCGGCGACGCCCTGGCGCAGCTCGCCATCACCAGCGCCCAGCGGCGCATGCAGGCCGCGCGCAAGGTGCCGCGCAAGAAGATCGCCAGCGGCCCGGCGCTGCCCGGCAAGCTGGCCGATTGCTCCAGCCAGGATGTCAGCCGCACCGAGCTGTTCCTGGTCGAGGGCGACTCCGCCGGCGGCTCCGCCAAGCAGGCGCGGGACAGAGAGTTCCAGGCCGTCATGCCGCTGCGCGGCAAGATCCTCAACACCTGGGACGTCAAGCCGGAAGAGGTGCTCAACTCGCAGGAAGTGCACGACATCACCGTCGCCCTCGGCGTCGAGCCCGGCAACGCCGACCTCGGCAAGCTCAGATACAACAAGCTCTGCATCCTGGCGGACGCCGACTCCGACGGCGCCCACATCGCCACGCTCCTGTGCGCGCTGTTCGTGCGCCACTTCCGCCCGCTGGTCGCGGCCGGCCACGTCTACGTCGCCATGCCGCCGCTGTACCGCATCGACATCGGCAGGAACGTCTACTACGCCATCGATGACGAGGAACGCGAAGGCGTCCTGGAGCGCATCGCCGCGGAGAAGCAGAAGGGCAAGCCCCAGGTGACCCGCTTCAAGGGCCTCGGCGAAATGGATCCACTGCAACTCCGTGAAACGACCATGCGCCCCGACACCCGCCGCCTCGTGCAACTCACCGTGGCCGACGGCGACGACACCGCGAAGCTGCTCGACATGCTGCTCGGCAAGAAGCGCGCGGCCGACCGCCGCAAGTGGCTCGAGGAGCACGGCAATCTGGCGGAGGTTATCGGGTGAACGTTTGCCGATGTTGATGCGGGGCACCGGAGGTCGATAACCGGACGGCCCCGCTGGATTGAACCCGGCGGCGAGGACGTCGATCAGGGCGCATGGCTGATTCGTCGACTACACTCCAGGTGAAGGGATTCGCGCGCACGGCGTCACTGGCGTGTGCAGCACGGGCCGTCGCGGCCCCGTCCGGGTGATCCCCAGGGGCACACTGGGCGGGGAGTGTTTCCATGTCTACACGCGACACCGGAGGCCGCGTGACCGCGGCCGTTACGAGCCACTCGGGCCGGTCACGCAGACTGCGCCGGCATCGATCCACCGCATCCATCCTTCTGCTGGCAACTTGCGGTTTCCTGGCCATGCCCGCGCCGGCGGCGATCGAGTCCACCGACCCCTTCGACTGGTCCGTGCCGCCCAGGCTGCTCGTGAACGAGGAGGCTTCCGCGCAGACCGGGGAACTCGGCGGCGAGCCCGGCTCGCCGATCCCGAAGTACGATCCCGACGCGCTGATGACTCCACCCGACGGCTGGACGGTCGACTTCGATGCCTGCTCGGTCACGCAGGCGACGATCATGGCCCACGAATGGTTCGTCGACGGTGAATCCGTCGGCACGACCGCCGCCTGCGAGTTCTCCCACGCGTTTCCCCGTGAAGGCACGTACGAGGTCGTGCTGAGAATCACCGACGAGGCCGGCGACACCGCCGAGATCACGCAACAGGTCACCGTGCAGGACTGGCTGATCGTCGCGCTCGGCGATTCCTATGCATCGGGCGAGGGCAATCCCATCCGTCCCGCCAGGGCGCAGTCGCACGTCGCATTCGACGCGGCGTTCGAGTTCATCAACTCGGTGCTTGCCGACCTGCGAGCCGCGCGCGACCAGCTGCCCGGGCTCGAGGACGCACGAGAGGCCGCCCGGGAGGCGTTCGACCAGGCGCGCGAGACCCGCGACGAAGCGCTCGAGGATCTCCAGGACGCGCAGTCGGACCTGCAGGACGTCCTGACCATCATCACCAATGTCGAAAACGATCCGACGGTTGTCTTCTGGAGGAACGAGGTAAGCCGGCTCGAGGGCGAGGTGGCGGCCCAGGAGAAGGTGGTCGCGGACGCCCAGACCGCCTATGACAACTGCACACTGGGGAACTGCGCAGCACGCTTGCTGACCCTCACAACGGAACAGGCGACGCTCGCCGCACTGCAGACCGAGCTCGCGGCCGCGCGAGTCTCCCTGACGGCCGCGCGCAATGCCGCCGTGGTCGTCTACTCATTCATTGCCAGCATCCAGAACTTCACCGAGCTGACGCTCGCGCGCGACGCGCGGGAAGCGGCCTTCAACGCCGCGCAGGGCGCGTACGACACGGCCGTGACCGCCTACGACAATGCACTGGAGGCGCTCGATGATGCCAGGGCGGCGGTCGCGAGCCTGAAGAACACGATCACCGGGCTCGACGAGGCGCTGGAAGAGGCGCGGGACGACGCGGTCAGGGAGTATCTCGGCAATCTCCCGGTCTGGACCGAGACACCGCCGACATGGGGTTCCTTCGAGCCGAGCTACGAGGAAATCGCGTTCGACGGCGTGTTGCCCGGCGAAGCCACGCGCTGCCACCGCTCGATGATCTCCGGCCAGGCGCGCGCCGCGCTCGCGATCGAGCAGGCCGATCCCCGCACCTCGGTCACGCTGGTTCATCTGGCCTGCTCCGGCGCGAAGATCGATGTGGGGGTTGTCGGTGAATACGAGGGCCAGTCGATCGAGCCGCTGCTTGCCACGCTGCTGGACGCGACCCTCGATTCCGGCTATTCGGGCATCCCCGAGCTTCCGAAGATCCCCGGCCAGATCGAGGCGGCGAAATTGAGCATCGACGGCCGCGAGATCGATGCGATGGTCATCTCCATCGGGGGCAACGACATCCGGTTCTCCGACATGATCACGCAATGCATCGAGGGCGAGCCGTGCCATGACCCGCTCGGCCAGAAGCCGTCGGAGGACTTCAATGAGGCGCACGAGGAGGCGATCGAGGCGCACTGCCGGCCGGCAACATTGATCAACTTCCTCACGGGAAGCTCGCTCGACCCCGGCGTTTCCTTCCCGTTCAGCGAGCGCTGCAGTGACGCCTACACGGCCGCCGCCGATCCGCCCGGCCAGGCGAAGGCGACGTTCGAGGCCGCGGCATTCGACCCCGACACGGACGCGAACCTGCTCCTCGAGAAATACAAGGAGCTGTACGACAAGCTGGTCGAGGTGCTGCCCGGCCTGGACCGCAGTCGCGTCTATCTGACCGAATATCCCGACGCGACCGGCGACGACCAGGGCGTCTACTGCGGCTGGACCACCACACTCGCCGAGTCCGACGTGTACGCGATGCTGCCCGGCGTGACCCGGCCCGAGATGACCTGGGCGGACATGACCGTGGCGACGTTCCTGCGCGACACGATGAAGGACACGACGGGGCTCGCGCACCACGACTGGCAGTTCATCTCGGCCACCGGCGATGGCGACGAAACGATCGGCTCCGCCACGCGACGCCACGGCTATTGCGCCGACGACAACTGGACCATCCGGCTGGCCGAATCGCTGGTCATCCAGCAGCAGATCTTCGGCGCCGCACACCCCGACCGGCAGGGGCAGGATGTCTATCAGAAGGCCATCACCAACGCGCTGCTCGCCGACTTCTATCCGGACGGCGTTGACGGGTCCTCGCGCGAGCCGGGAGACCCGAACGGAGGGTCGGCATCCGCAAGTGCCTCATCGGGCGGAAGCGGCATTGGCAGCCAGGGCTGGCTCACGCTGATGGTGCTGGCGGCGGGCGTTCTGGTGCGCCGCGTGGCTCGAGGGTCCGCGACCCGCCGCTGAGGCTACGCACCGCCGGCCACGCTGCCTGTCTGCCCTGTCCCGGCGCGTGGCGGGCGGCTGGATCGATGCATGACCGCAACCGTTGCGGGAGGCCACTTGCGGGTCGGGCAGTGCGGGCAACGGGTGTAGAATCCGCGTCAACCTCTTTCGAGCGAGCGGCAACATGCCCGTGGATCTCAGTCAGTACCTGGTGGTCGGCATCTCCTCGCGGGCCCTGTTCGACCTCTCGGAAGAGGACCGCCTGTTCAACGAGCAGGGCCTGGAGGTCTATCGCCGGTACCAGCTCGATCACGAGAACGATGTCCTGAACCCCGGCACCGGCTTCCCTCTGGTCAAGGCGCTGCTACGCCTGAACGAGATCGACCCCGAGCGCCGCCGCGTGGAAGTCGTGATCATGTCGCGCAACTCGTCGGAAACGAGCCTGCGCATCTTCAACTCGATCAGCCACTACGGCCTCGACATCACCCGGGCCGCGCTCACCGGCGGCAACCCGCTGGCCGCCTACCTGCACGCCTTCGACGTCGACCTGTTCCTGTCGCGCGACCCGGCCGACGTCGACCGCGGCCTGCACTCCGGCGTCGCCTCGGCGCTGCTGTACGATGTGCCGGCCGAACCGGACCAGGAGATCGAGGAGATTCGCATCGCGTTCGACGGCGATTCCGTCCTGTTCTCCGACGAAGCCGACCAGATCTACCGCCAGCACGGGCTCGAGGCCTTCCAGGCGCACGAGGTCGAGCACGCGAAACGGCCGTTGCCCGAGGGCCCGTTCGCCAAACTGCTGAAATCACTGGCCGACGTCCGGGCCACCGAGGACCCGCACAGTCCGACGATCCGCACCGCACTGGTCACCGCCCGCAACAGCCCCGCGCACGAGCGCGTCATCCGCACCCTCATGGGCTGGGGCGTCAGCGTCGACGAGACCTTCTTCCTGGGCGGCATGTCCAAGGAGAACGTGCTCCAGGCCTTCCGCCCGCACATGTTCTTCGACGACCAGCCCAGCCATTGCGACACCGCCGCTGGCCGCGTCCCCACCGGCCGGGTCCCCAGCCTCACCGACCCCGAAGGCAAGGGCATCGACGAAGGCTACACCTGAGCCGTCCCGGATGGCCCTTCCACGTTGCCCGTCCCGCAAGGGCGGCGCTGGTGGCGCAGCCCTCGCCGGTAGCCTGGATCGCGGCGCTCCCGATCCACTCGCCACGCAATTCGCCCCGATTGACGGCCTAAATATTCATAGGTATAAGGATAAACCAAAGACGAATTCGCGGTAGCTGCAAATGACAAAGATAACTGCGGGAGCGTGTAACCGCGCATAAGGGGCTGCGACAGGAATGCCGCAATCGGGCAACGGGCCCGGTAGCCGTGCATCGCTCCGGCGGTGGGCGGCATGCCGGAGCCGGTGTGAGCACATCGGTGCATACCCGTTGTTCACCTCCGAGGCTGGATCGGGATCGTTCGATGGTCCGGGTCCCTCGCGCGCTCCAGGGGCACACGAACATGGCCGGCGCCGGCGCCGTGCCGTATCAGGCCTCATGACCGTGGAGGGGGAGTAATGTCAGACCAGCAAAGCAAGTTGCGACGGGTTCTCGGCTTCTGGCCGGCCTACGGCGCCGCCGTGGGACTCGTCGTATCCGGCACCGCGATGGTGTCGGTGGGCAACGTTGCCGGAATCAGCGGAAAAGCCGCATTCATAACGGCGCTGATCGCGCTGATTCCCATGATGGCCGCCGCGTTCGCCTATGGCGAACTCAGCGCGATGATTCCGGGTGGCGGAATGGTGTCGGACTACACGATGCCGGCGCTGGGCAGATTCTGGGCCATCTTCGCGATCCTGAGCGGTTACATCATGCTGATCGCCGCCGACGGCGGTACCCAGCAGGTCGTCGCCGGCCTGTCCATCGAGCGATTAACCGGAATACCACAATACATAGGATCCACCGTACTGCTTGTCACTGTGCTCGTTATCAATCTTCTCGGTGTCAAGTTGTACGGAAAGACCGAAGCATTCCTGACCGTGAGCCTGATGGTCGTGTTCCTGATTCTCGGCGTGCTGGGCCTGGCGGGCGTAGGCGAGGCGTATGGCGTTGCGGAGCCGCTGGCCGACCAGTCGATCATGCCGGATGACTCCGCGGCGCTCTTTGCCGGCGTCGGCGTGGCCATCTGGTGGTTCATCGGCTTCGAGTTCGCGTGTCCGCTGGCGGAGGAGAACGTCAAGCCTCACCGGAACATCCCGTACGCGCTCATCATCGGCCTGCTGACCATTTATGCCGTTGACGTGATCTTCGTCTGGGCTGCTTCCATCTACACGCCGGCCGAGATCCTGTCGACTTCCTCGATTCCGCATGTCGATGCCGCGCAGCACATGCTCGGAGACGCCGGGTTCCTGATCATGACGATCCTGACGATCGTTGCGGCGTTCACGACGGCCAATGCCGAGATGGCGGCATTGCCCCGCATGCTGTACGGAATGGCCCGCGAGCGACTCGCACCCCGTTTCTTCGGGCGCATCCATCCCCGGACCCGGACGCCGTGGAACGGCATCTTCTTCACGGCCATCCTGATGGCCGCCACGCTGGTGTACATAACGGCCAGGGGCGCGGACATCGACGTGATTCTCACGCTGATTCTCACCGCCGTGGTCACATGGATGATTTCCTACGCCATCGCGATGGTCGACGTGCTGGTGCTGCGCAGGAAATATCCCGACTATCCGCGCCTGTGGAAGGCGCCGGCAGCCTCGCTGACCATGCCGCTCGGGCTGGCGGGTGTCGCGTTCGCCATCTGGACGATCATGGACTATGTGCTTCCGGCCGTGCTGTTCATGATCGGCATGGCTGTCATCACCGTAATCTGGCTCAAGAAGGAAAAGCTCTCGCTGAGCGGCACGATACCGCTCGAGAAGCTGGCCCAGGACATCCGGGATCGTTCCGAGAGCGAGCCCGAGTGGGACGGCGCGATCGGACGCTGGCTGGAGAGCCGGCCGAGCTGGAGCGAGTCGTAACGCTGCCCGGCCGGTGAGAGGCAGTTCACCGGTGCGGGATTGCACGGGCACAGGGAAGGTGCCCGTCCTTTTGAGCACGCTCCGGACCGTTTCCGGTCCGTGGGCGCTGACGATTTCCTGCAATGTGAGATGGGCCGGGATGATCCCGGGAATCGTGGCTCGTCGTTGAGCAGACACGCAACAGGGTGCAGCGATGCAAGCGAGAGACGTAAAGACCGCTGCGGATGCACGTGCACTGATCGACGAACGTGGCGCGAGTCACGTCAAGGTCGGTGTATTCGATGCCGATGGCGTCATGCGCGGCAAGTACATGAGCAGGGAGAAGTTCTTCTCGGCGCTGGACAAGGGTTTCGGTTTCTGTGACGTGCTGCTGGGCTGGGACTGCCAGGACCAGCAGTACGACAACGTCGAGTTCACCGGCTGGCACACCGCCTATCCCGACGCACTCGTGAGGGTGCTCCCGGAGACCTGCCGGGAGATCCCGTTCGAAGACGGTTGCCTGCTGTTTCTTGCCGAGTTCACCGGCCGCGCGGAAGCCTTGTGTCCGAGGGGCACGCTGCGGCGGGTACTGAAGCGCGCGCAGGAGATGGGCCACGAGGTCTCGTCCTCGCTGGAATTCGAGTTCTTTCTATTCGACGAAACCCCGCACTCGGTGCGCGAAAAGGACTTTCGCAACCTCGCCAACATCACGCCCGGCTACTTCGGCTATTCGATGCTGCGCAACTCGGCGCTGTCCGAGTTCCATGCCGATCTGCTGGACACGTGCCAGGCGATGGATCTGCCCATCGAGGGCCTCCACACGGAAACCGGTCCCGGCGTCATCGAGGCCGCGCTGTCGGTCGATGACGGCCTGCGCGCCGCCGACAAGGGCGCGCTGTTCAAGACCTTCGCCAAGGTACTCGCGCAGCGGGTCGGCTGGATGGCCTGCTTCATGGCCAAGTGGTCGCCGGACTGGCCGGGCCAGAGCGGGCACATCCACCTTTCTCTGAGGGACCGTGACGGCCGTGGCGTGTTCCACGATCCGGCCAGTGAACACGGAATCTCCGAAACGATGCGGCATTTCATCGGCGGACAGCAGGCGCTGATGCCGGAGCTGCTGTGCATGGCGGCACCGACCGTCAACTCGTTCACGCGCCTGATCCCGGGCTTCTGGGCACCCACGGATGCGACCTGGGGCGTCGAGAACCGGACCACCGCGCTGCGCGCGATTCCCGGCGACGAGAAGTCGCAGCGCGTGGAATACCGGATCGCGAGTGCCGACGTGAACCCCTACATCGCGAGCGCGGCGGCACTCGGGTCGGGGTTGTGGGGTATCGAGCACGGCATCGAGCCCGATGCGCCGGTCGAGGGCAATGCCTACGCCAGGACGTACCCGAAGAAGCGGCAGTTGCCGCGAACGCTGCACGAGGCGGCGGAGCGCTTGCGCAAATCCCGGGCCGCACGGGAACTGTTCGGCGATGCATTCGTGGACCACTTCGCGGCGACCCGCGAGTGGGAGGAGCGCGAGTTCCGCAAGGCGATCACCGATTGGGAGCTCGCCCGCTATTTCGAAATCATCTGAAGCAGGGCGTGTGCGCGGCAGTGCCTGCGTGCACGGAAACTCGACGAACTCAATCAGCCTGGCATCTTCGGACATGGAGAAGACCTTCCAGATCATCAGTCCGCGCGACGGCTCGGTCCATGCGGAGCGCGCGTTCGCATCGCGCGAGGAAGCACTCGCCGCCGTCGAGCGCGCGGACGCAGCACAGCGGGCATGGCGGCACGTCGACCCGGGGCAGCGGCAACGCATCCTGTCCGATGCGGTGGACCGGATCGTGGCCGAGCGCGACGGGATCGCCGAGGAGATTGCCCTTTGCATGGGCCGTCCGGTCAGCCAGGGAGGCGGCGAAGTCTCGGGGTTCGAGGAGCGCGCGCGCTACATGCTCGACGTGGCACCGAAGGCGCTCGCCGACATCGACGCGGGGCCGAAACCGGGATTCCGGCGGTTCATTCGCCGGGAGCCTGTCGGGGTCGTGTTCACCATCGCGCCGTGGAATTTCCCGTACATGACGGTCGTCAACGCCGTCTGGCCGGCGCTGGCCGCCGGCAATGCGGTCGTGCTGAAGCATGCACAGCAAACCGCGCTCGCGGGCGAGCGGATGATGCGGGCATTGGCCGGGGCCGGGCTTCCCGCGGACCTCTTCCAGGCCCTGCCGATGACGCACGCGACCGCGGCGGCCGTCATGCAGTCGGAACCCGTGCGCCTGGTCACGTTCACCGGCTCCGTGCGCGGGGGACGCGCCGTCCGCAGGGCGGTGGCCGACGCGCCCGACTTTCCGGCCACCGGGCTCGAGCTCGGCGGCAAGGATCCGGCCTACGTCCGTGCCGACGCCGATCTCGATCATGCCGCGGCCGGCATCGCCGACGGCGCGTTCTTCAACGCCGGCCAATCCTGCTGCTCCATCGAGCGGGTCTACGTGGACGAGTCGGTGCATGACCGGTTCGTCGACAAGCTGGTCGACGAGGTGAAGGCGCTGCGCCTGGGCGATCCCCTCGATCCGGCAACCACGCTCGGTCCGATGGTGAACCCGTCGGCGGCGGATTTCGTGCGCGGGCAGGTGGCCGATGCGGTCGCCGCGGGTGCGCGTGCGCTGATCGAGACGGACCGGTATCCCGCGGACGGTGGTGCGTATCTGGCGCCGCAGGTGCTGGTGGATGTCGATCACGGGATGCGCCTGATGACCGAGGAGAGTTTCGGTCCCGTGGTCGGGATCATGAAGACGCGGTCGGACGACGAGGCCGTGCGCTTGATGAACGACAGCCCGTACGGCCTGACGGCGGCGATCTGGACTGCCGATGTCGACGCCGCGGAGAGACTCGGCGATTCGGTCGATACCGGCACGCTGTTCATGAATCGCTGCGACTATCTCGACCCGGCGCTCGCCTGGGTCGGTGTCAAGCAGACCGGTCATGGCTGCACGCTGTCGGTCGTCGGATACGAACAGCTCACGCGACCCAAGAGCTTCCATTTGCGGACCCGGACCCGGGAGGAATGATGCTTGCCCGTAGCCACGACAATTCCCTGCCGGCCGCGAACTGGGGCTTCCCCACCACCGTTCGCGTCGGTGCGGGTCGGCTCGCCGAGCTGGCCGATCTGTGCCGCGAGCGCGGCCTTGCCCGGCCGCTCGTGGTCACGGACCCGGGCGTCCGCGCACTTCCGTTGTTCGATGACGTGGTTTCCGGTCTCGCCTCCGCGGGCCTCGGTAGCGCGGTCTTCTCCGACATCGACGGCGAGCCGACGGGCGAGACGGTGAATGCCGCGGCCGATGTGCTGCGCCGGGGCGATCATGACAGCGTCATCGCCATCGGTGGCGGCAGCGCGCTCGACGCCGCCAAGGCGGCGGCTCTCATGTGCGGTCAGCGGCGGCCGATCTGGGATTTCGAGGATGTCGGCGACAACTGGAAGCAGGCCGATGCCGCGAACATCCTGCCTGGCGTGGCGATACCGACGACGGCCGGAACGGGATCGGAAGTCGGGCGTGCCGCCGTCATTACCAACCCGGACAATCATCGCAAGATGATCATCTTCCACCCGCGCATGCTGCCGGAGGCCGTGATCCTCGACCCCGAAGCGACCGCGGGGCTGCCGCCCTGGCTGACGGTAGCGAGTGGCATGGATGCCTTCAGTCACTGCTTCGAGGCGTGGTGCGCGCCCGGCTTCCATCCGATGGCGGACGGCA
>CAYZHJ010000089.1:0-11701 GCA_964478305.1 uncultured Ectothiorhodospiraceae bacterium | reverse complement strand
CGCCCCTTCGGGGGGACCTTAACGACCTCGTAGGTTGGGCCGACGATGGAGGCCCAAAATCCCGGTTAGGTACCTTTGTTGGGCCTCCTTCTTGGGCCCAACCTACGCCCTGAGGCGCAGGCAGACCTCTCGCGAAGCCGCGAAGCTCACGAAGAAGGAAAGGAATATCTCTCGCAGAGCCGCAGAGAACGCGGAGAAAAGCGGGCAAGATCGACTCGTGATTTTCTTGTCTTCCTCTGCGTTCTCTGCGGCTCTGCGAGAGACCGTTTTTCCTTCGCGCCTTCGCGAGAGGCCGTTCGCACGGCGTCACGAAAGGCGGCAGCTACGGTTGTTTCAGGCGTTATAACGCATGTTATAATACCTGCTGGATTCGCGATCCAGAGGCCTGATCATGACCCGCAAGCTGAAACTCACCGCCATCGGCAATTCCACCGGCGTGGTGCTGCCGAAGGAAATCCTGGATCGCCTCCACGTCGGCCGCGGCGACGAGCTGTCGGTGATCGAGACCCCCGACGGCATCATGCTGACCGCCTACGACCCGGAGCTGTCCGAGCAGATGGAAGCGGCCGAGCGCATCATGCGCCGCCGCCGGAACCTTCTGAGAAAGCTGGCGGAGTAGACCATGAACGAACCGGTCTGGCTGTCCCGCGACCTCGTCCAGCGCATTCACGATCGCCAGCTTCTGGAACATGGCGGCACGCCCGGCCTGCGTGACGAGGGACTGCTCGAATCCGCGCTGGCACGGCCGCGCCAGAAATGGGCCTACAGCGAGCCCGCCGCCGATCTGCCGGCGCTGGCCGCTGCCCATGCCGGTGGCATCAGCCGCAATCATCCGTTCCTCGACGGCAACAAGCGGACGGCGGCGGTTGCCTGCGAGCTTTTCCTGGAGCTGAACGGCTACGTGCTGCTGGCCGAGGATGCGGATCTGTATCCGCTCTTCCTCGGCCTCGCCGCCGGCGAGATCGACGAGGACGAGCTCGCCGCCTGGCTCCGCGACCACACCCGCCCCGACCGCGTCAGCGAACCGGCCGCCGCGTACGACTGATCGACCGCCGATTCGCGAGCAAGCTCGCTCCAACAAGGCAGGGCGCTCGGGGAGCTTGTTGGAGCGGACCTGGCCGCGAATGAACCCGGCACGGGGTTTCATCAACGGGCAGGGACCGGGTCGGTCGGTCGCGCCTCGCTCAGGTCGCCCCCGGTTCATGCAGCGCAAAGGCGCCGTAACCGACCACGCTGTCGTGCGGTCCGCCCGCGTCGGCGGAATTGGCCAGTTGCAGCGTCCGCACGCGCGCCTCGCGCCGGGCGGCGTTCCACAGCAGACCGCCGATCGGCAGGTAGCCGCAGGCATTGTTGGGGCCCAGCTCCTCGGCCCGCAGCGTCACGATCGTGCGCGCGGTGGTGGCATCGAGGTCGCGCGCGATCGCGTCCTCGTGGAAATGCGACAGGTCCGAGCTGATCGCGATCGCCGTCTCCTCGCCGCCCCACAGCGCTTCCAGCACCTGCCCGACCTCCTCGGGCGTGGCATCGCCGACCACCAGGGGGACCACTTCCACGTCGCCCAGGACACGCTGGATGAACGGCAACTGGGTCTCGATGCTGTGCTCGCGCGCATGGGCGCGGTCGAAGACCGAGACCCCCGGCTGTGCCAGCGCCGTATCGAGTCCCTCGGCGTCCACCGCCATCTCGCCCAGCGGCGTCGCAAGGCGCGCGGCGCTGCTCGCCGCCAGCCCGCGCACGGGCACGAAATGCGACGGCCCCAGCACGACCACGCGCCGAATGCGCCCGCGCGCCGGCCCCAGCCGGGCGTAGGCCGTCGCCGCCACCGCGCCGGAGAACATGAAGCCCGCATGGGGCGCGATCACCGCCTTCGGGACCTCGCCTGCCGGTTCGTCGGCCTGTCCGAGCAGTTCGTCCACCTGCCCCCGCAATTCCCCGGCATCGGCCGGGTAGAACTGCCCGGCCACGGCCGGTTGTCGCACCTGCGTCCCGAATTCCACCGTCGTCTCCCGCTGCCGTGTTGGTGAATCTGGCCGTGGGCGCGCGCATTTCAAGCCACCCCTTGAAATCCGCGGCGATGCGGCCACCATGAAAGGCAGCAGCAATGACCGGACCCGCGAACGGGCCGGGGGCAGCCGTGACCCGCGAACGCCTCGAAGGCGTCCCCACGCAATACTGGCACGTCCTCGACGACGGCCGCATCCAGTGCGACATGTGCCCGCGCTTCTGCCGGCTCAAGGAGGGCCAGCGCGGGCTGTGCTTCGTGCGCGGCCGCCAGGACGACCAGGTTGTGCTCACCACCTGGGGTCGCTCGTCCGGCTTCTGCATCGACCCGATCGAGAAGAAGCCGCTCAACCATTTCCTGCCGGGCACCTCGGTGCTGTCGTTCGGCACGGCCGGCTGCAACCTCGCCTGCAAGTTCTGCCAGAACTGGGACATGAGCAAGTCGCGCGAGATGGACACGCTGGCCGACAGCGCCTCGCCCGGGCAGATCGCGGCCGCCGCCGAGCGCCTGGGCGCGCACAGCGTGGCGTTCACCTACAACGACCCGGTCATCTTCCACGAGTACGCCATCGACATCGCCGACGCCTGCCACGAGTGCGGCATCAACGCGGTGGCGGTGACGGCGGGCTATGTCTGTCCCGAGCCGCGACGGGAGTTCTACGCCCGCATGGACGCCGCCAACATCGATCTCAAGGCCTTTACCGAGCGCTTCTACAGGAAGCTGACCGGCTCCTCGCTGGCACCGGTGCTCGACACGCTGAAGTACCTGAAGCACGAGACCGACGTCTGGTTCGAGATCACCACACTGCTGATCCCGGGCGAGAACGACGGCGACGCCGAGATCACCGAGGAGGTCGACTGGATCCGCGACAACCTCGGCGTCGACGTGCCGGTGCACTTCACCGCGTTCCATCCCGATTTCAAGATGATGGACTACCCCCACACGCCGCCCGGGACCCTGTCGCGGGCACGCCGGATCGCGCTCGAAGCCGGCCTGCGCTACGCCTACACCGGCAACACCTTCGACAAGGCCGGCCAGAGCACCTACTGCCATGAATGCGGCGAGCGCCTCATCGGCCGCGACTGGTACGAGTTGTCGGAATGGAACATGGACGACAGCGGGCATTGCCTGAAGTGCGGGGCGTCCTGCAACGGCGTCTTCGCCGACCGTCCCGAGGTCGCCTGGGGCCGTCGGCGCATGCCTGTCTGGATGGCCGTGGAGCGCTGACGGTCCCGAGTTCCCGCCTTGCCCCGAGGCTGCCGTGACTCAGGCTTCTGCCAGTGCCGCCTTGAGCGGCGGCAATGCGGCATACAGGCCGACGGCTTCCGCCTCCTCGCGGAGACGTTGCAGCGTCAGGCGCTCGTCATCGCCACGCTGCCCGGTGGTCCACGCGGCCAGGGCACGGCCGCGGGCGATGAAGAACTCGCTCCAGGGCAACGGCTCCGAACGCGTGTAATCCGCGAGCGCCGTACAGTGACGCAGTGCTTCCGACCTGTCACCGTCCTCGAGCGCCACCTCGATCGCCAGTTGACGGAAGTGCAGGTGATTGTGGCTGACGCTGCTCTCGGCCAGCAGTGATTCGCCCTCTGCCAACGCCTGCCGGCGCTTCGCGGCATCAGTGGTTGTTGCAGCCAGCGCTGCAAGAATCCAGGGACCGACATACGCGAGGCTGGTGTGACGGCCGAGGGCGTAGGCATCGTCGAGAGTTCGTTCGGCAGTCACCCTGTCCCCGCGCCCGAGCCCGATCAGTCCGAGATGCATGAGGATTTCGGCCTCGAAACGAGGTGCACCCAGGCGTCGGGCGAGTTCCAGGCCCTGCTCGGCTACCTGCCGAGCCGGCATCCAGTCGGCCTGGTAACACAGCACCGTGATCAGGGAGGTGCGGGCAACCGTGTCGGCACGGGCGTGTGCGATTCGGGCCGCCAGCTCGATGGCGTCGCCGGTATCGCGCCGTGCTGCTTCCAGCTCGTTCGAATAGAAACAGGTGATGCCCCGCATGCACAGGTTGGACGCCTCGATCCGCGCGAGGCCGTTGGCTCGGGCGAGCTCGACGCAGCGGTCGAAATGACCGCGCGCGGTGATCATGCGCCCGCGCAGGTAGGCGGCGTCGCCCAGTCCGCTGAGAGCGCGCGCCTCCAGCTCGGCCGAGCCGGCCTCGCGGGCGTGCTTGCGCGCCCGCTGATGGGCCTTGAGGCAGTCGGCCATGCGCCCCAGCGGGAAGAATAGGTTGCCCTGCAACGTGTGCAGCCGGGCGAGCAGGCGCGGGCGCTGGCCGGCGAGCGACTCGGCCTTCCGCAGCACGGCCAGCGCATCATCATGGCGATCGCGCACGCCGTGGCCCGCCGCCACGCCCAGCAGGGCTTCGCAGCGGTGCTCGTCATTGGCGGCCAGTTCCGCCGCCTCCTGATAGGCATCGATGGCCGCGTCGATGTCGCCGAGTTCGTGCAGCAGCTCGGCCCGGGGTCGAAGCAGCGCGTGGCGTTCCGCCGGCTCCCGCGCCAGCTCCAGGCCACGGGTCAGCAGGTTACGCGCCTGTTCGTAGCGGTAGTCCCGGATCTGGGCCATGGCGGCATCCCGGTAGGCGGAGACAGCTTCCGGCGATCCGGCGCGATCCAGATGCTGCGCGAGGAGAATCGGGTCCCGTTCGCGGAACCAGCCGGCAGCCCGGGCATGAAGGCTGCGCTGCTGCGGGGTGGTCAGGGACTCGTGGATGCCTTCCCGAATCAGATCATGGCTGAATCGGTAGTCGTCGCCTTCGGCCTGCAGCAGATGCTGGGCAAGCAGGGTCCCGGCCTCGTAGTCGTGGTCATCCAGGACATGGTGCAGTGCAGCGGCAGGGAAGCGCTGGCCCAGGACGGCGGCGGCCTGCGCGGCACGCTTGTCCCTGGCGTCCAGTCCATCAAGGCGCGCCCAAACCAGGCTGCGTACCGAATCCGGGATGACGGTATCGTCGGCGACGCCACTGCGGAGCAGTTGTTCCAGGAACCAGGGATTGCCGCCGGCGCGCTCGCTGCAACGATGCACGAACTCGTCGTCGGCGGGGGCCAGGTCCGCTGCCAGGGCCCGAATCTCTTCGTCCCGCAGCGGCCCGAGATCGATCGTGGTCAGTGGCGCACCGTGCATCGCGCCGCGCCAGGCGGGATCCAGCGGTTCGCCCTCGATTCGGTGCGTCATCAGCAGCAGGGCGGGGCAATCGGCCACGGTCGCGGCGACCCGGGCCAGGTGATCCAGGGTCTCCCGGTCGGCCCAGTGGATGTCCTCCACCAGTACCAGCAGGGGCCGGTTTCGGCTTCCGGCCCTGATCAGATCGGCGACGACCTGTTTGCGTCGCTCGCGACGGGTGGCATCGTCCATGGCTTCAAATACGACCCGGGACTCCGGTGGTTGCGGCAGCCCCAGCAGATCGTGCAGCTCTCCCCGTCGTTCCGGATCGATCCGGCCCTCGGATACCGCCCGTCTGGCGGCCGTGTGCAAGTCCTCTTCGCCGGCATCGGGCGTCAGCTGGAGCAGGCCGGAGACGAGCGCGTGGACGGGGTCCCACCGGCTCCCGAAATCGAGCACCAGGACCTTGTGACAGGCATATCCCTGTCGCTCGGCGAAGGCGGCGCACTCCTCGAGAAGACGGCTCTTGCCGATGCCCGCCTCGCCCCGCACGAGCAGTGATTGCCCGCGGCCGATCTCGCGGCAGGCCTCGATGGCGGCGAGGCACTGGCGCAACTCGGTGGTCCGGCCGACGAACCCGGGACGCGCCGCCGGACGGTCGTGCACCAATCCGCGCAACCGCCAGGCCGTGTTCTCGTCGCCGGTCACGGGTTCGGCATGCACGTCCCGGCTAACGCTTGCGTACAGGCTCGCACCCAGGTGGATCTCGCCCGCGTTTGCCCGGCTCGCCAACTCCCGGGCCCGATCCACGGCCTTTCCCGTGACCGCCGGCCGCTCGTCGTCGCCGCTGACCACCCGGCCACTGGCGACACCGATGCGGGTGTCGGACAGCATGTCCCGTACCGCCAGGGCGGCGCGGACGGCCCGCTGGGCATCGTCGCTGTGTGCCTTCGGCAGACCGAACACGGCCAGTACCTCGTCGTCCCTCTGCTGCAGTGGCTGGCCGCCGCAGGAACGGATGCAGTCCTCCAGTTCCGGATGGTGATCCATCGACGCGGCTCGATGGCCGGCGCCGCTGGCCCGCGCGAGCAGCACGGTCGCCGGGCGCGGCTCGGCAGGCGAAGACTGCAGCGGCGGTTCGGCGGGCTCGTCGGCGGCACTCTGACGCTGTTCCATGATCCGCCGGAACAGCCGCTGCGTTTCCTGCTCCGGCGCGACGTCCAGCTCGCGGCGCAGCGTCCGCTGGCAGACCCGGTACTGTTTCAGGGCCGCACCGTAGTGTCCTTGCCGGCAGTACAGCTCCATCAACGCGCGGTGCGCCGACTCGCGCAGCGGATCCAGCGAGAGCAGATGGAGGGTGCTGCGGATGGCGCGCGCGGTGGCGTTACTCGCGCGCTCGTGCTCGACCCGTTGCTGAAGCGCGCCAAGGGCAAGTTCGTGCAGGCGGCTTCGCTCGGCCATCAGCCAGTCTTCGAATGCCGATGCGCGCGGGTCGAAGCCCTCGAGGAATCGGCCCTGGTACAACTCCACGGCCCGGGCCTGCGCCTCCGGCGTCCCTTCGTCGAGCAACTGCTCGAACTCGTGCACGTCGACCTCCAGCGCATCCGGGATCACCCCGACATCCTCGCCCTCGGTGTCGAGAATCGGCTCATCCCGAGGCAGCAACCGGCGCAGGTCGGTCAGTACCTGCCGCAGACTCTGGCGGGCATTGGGGGTGCTGCTGTCTTCCCACAGCAACGCTGCCAGCCGGTCGCGCGAGCAGCGACGGCCCGGCTGCAGCGCCAGATACGACAGCAGGGCCTGGCCCTTCCTGACGGCCAGCGGAACCGCCGAGCCGTCGGCGCGGTACAACCGGAAGCCTCCCAGCAGTATCAGTCTCGATGTGCTCATGGGTCCCGCTCGCGCTCCGGTTGCATTTTGACGTTGTCTTGACGCCAGCGTTCACGACACCCTGACGCCCCATCGATAGCATGTCCTCCGACACAGCGGAAGACGGCGGCGGCCCGTGGAAGTCCCTCGAGCTGTCCGCCACGGGATCATTCATTCGTGTTGGAGGTCATCATGTCGTATCTGGATTGGCAGATCGCGGTCAAGCGCCTGGTCAGTTGCAGCTGTGATTACGGTTGCCCCTGCGAGTTCAACGCCCCGCCGACGCGCAAGCCCTGCGAGGGCGTCGAGGCATTCGAGATCGTCAGCGGCCATTTCGGTGACGTCCCGCTCGACGGGGTACGCTTCGGCGGTGTCTTCCGCTGGCCGGGCGCGGTACACGAAGGCAACGGCTCCTACCAGCCGATCATCGACGAGAGCGCCAACGAGGCACAGCGGGATGCATTGCTGAAGATCATGTCGGGTGAGGAGCAGGAGCCGACGACAGTGTTCAACATCTACGGCTCGACTCTCGAGCACGAGTACGAGCCCATATTCGCTCCCATCCAGTTCGAGTGGGACATCCACAAGCGCACGGGTCGAATGTCGGTTCCGGGCGTGGCGGAAATGTCCCTGGAACCGATTCGCAATCCGGTCACCGGTGCGGAGCACCCGGCGGTGATCAGGCTGCCAACGGGGTTCGAGTTCCGCGAGGCGGAGGTCGTCAGCAGCGACTTTTCCAGCCAGGGCGAACTCAGCCAGCAGCACAGCAAGTGCTACGGCTTCCTCACCTACGCCGGCTATGGTCCTCACGGCGTGATCGAGGAACAGTGCTATCCGCGCGCGGGGGCCTGAACCGTGGGCCGGGCCGCCGCCGTCGAGGCCACCCTGCAGCGGGATCGGCTGTGGGTCCTGTCCGCGCTCACGGCGATCACGTTGCTGGCGTGGATACACCTGGTGGACATGGTGGCGGGCATGGAGGCCGCCGCCGTGGCGCAACTGCGGCCCTGGACCGCCGGGTATGCCGTCATGATGCTCCTGATGTGGGCGATCATGATGGTCGGCATGATGCTGCCCAGCGCCGCGCCGGTGATGCTGCTGCACGCACGCGTGTGTCGCCGCCGAGTGGGCCGAATCGCGCCCACGGGTTCGTTCCTGCTCGGGTACGTCACGGTCTGGACCGGCTACAGCGCCGGCGCCACCGCGCTGCAGTGGGGACTCGAGCGGCTCGCCCTGTTGTCACCGTCCATGAACACTGCCAGCCCGGCCCTGGGTGCGGTGGTGCTGGTCGCGGCGGGCCTCTACCAGCTCACGCCCGCCAAGAAGGCCTGCCTGGCGCACTGCCGCTCGCCCATGGATTTCCTCGCGAGCAGATGGCGTGACGGCGGGTCGGGCGCGTTCCGCATGGGGGTGGAGCACGGCGCCTACTGTGCGGGCTGCTGCTGGAGCCTGATGCTGGTGCTGTTCGTGGTCGGTGTCATGAACCTGCTCTGGGTGGCGGCGATCGCGTTTCTCGTCCTGCTGGAAAAGGTGGCGCCGGCGGGCAGGCAGATCGCCCGCGCGGGGGCGGTTGCATTGATATCCGCCGGTATCGCGCTTCCCGTGGTCGGCTGATCATTGCCACGGTGGCCGCCGCGGTGAAGGCGGGGGCCGGTTCGGCGGCGGATCGTTTACGACGGCGGGCGTGGTTCGCCTATACTTGCATTTTCACGCGCGCCGGCCGTTTGCAGCGTCACGTGCATGGAACCGGGCCGGGCACGCGGGAGGAGCCGATCATGAGTCGAGATGCTGCCGCGGTCCGGCCGGCCGACGCCGATGCGCGGGTGATCGTCGAGATCGAGGGCGTCTCGAAGACCTTCCAGACACGCGGCGGCCGGAGGATTCCCGCCCTCAGGGAGATCTCGAACCGGGTCCGGCTGGGCGAGGTGCTGGTCCTGCTCGGACCCAGTGGCTCGGGCAAGAGCACGCTGCTGCGGACCCTCAACGGCCTCGAGACCGTCGATACCGGCCGGATCGTCATCGACGGCACCGAGGTGACCGACCGCAGGACCGACCTCAACAAGGTGCGCGAGGAGGTCGGCATGGTCTTCCAGCACTTCAACCTGTTCCAGCACAAGACCGCGCTCGAGAACATCACGCTGCCGCTCGAGGTCGTCCGCCGGCTCGATCGCCGGGCGGCACACGAGCGGGCGATGCCCCTGCTCGAGCGCGTCGGCCTCGCGGACTGGGCGGCGAGCTATCCGAACCAGCTCTCGGGCGGTCAGCAGCAGCGCATCGCGATCGCGCGCTCGCTCGCCATGAATCCGAAGGTGATGCTGTTCGACGAGGTGACTTCGGCGCTCGACCCCGAGACGGTCGGCGGCGTGCTCAAGCTGATGGAGGAACTCGCGGCGGAGGGCATGACCATGGTCGTCGTCACCCACGAGATCGGTTTCGCCAAGCGGGCCGCCCACCGGGTGGTGTTCATGGACGAGGGCGAGATCGTCGAGGAGGGCGATCCCGAGGGTTTCTTCAGGGCGCCGCGGCAGGAGCGGACGAAGCGCTTCCTCGAACAGATCCTCTAGGCAACCCCTGATTCATTCAGAATCTCCCCGGTTTCCTGCCGGGCCGCGGCACGATGTCCGAGGATGGATGGCGTGCCGCGCTCGGCGTAACATGAAGCAAGGCTGACAAGGCTGCTGAAACGTACATGGGAGGCCGCAAATGCGCGCAATCGCACAATCCGTACTGTTCGGTATCCTCGCGCTCGGGCTGAGCGCCGGCGTGGCGTCGCAGGCACGGGCCGACGTGGTGGAGGACATCGTCCAGCGCGGCGAGCTCCGGGTCGCCGTGCAGACACAGGGGCCGCCGCTGAGCTTCGTCAACAAGGACGGCGAGCGCACGGGCTTCGCCGTCGAGATCTCGCGGCGCCTGGCCGATGCGATGGGCGTCGAGCTCAAGCTCATGGACTACGAGTGGAAGGGACTGATTCCCGCGCTGACCTCCGGCAAGGCGGACGTCATCGCTGCCGACATGACCCCCTCGGTCAAGCGTTCGCTGCAGATCAGCTTCACGCAACCCGTGTTCTACGAGAAGGTGGTCGCCTTCACCACGACGGACGCGCCATTCCAGTCGGTGGAGGATCTGAACCAGGACGACGTGACCATCGCGGCCACGCAGGGCAGCACGCACTACGAGATCGCGCGCAGCAAGCTGCCGAAGGCGACGGTCAAGGAGTACGCCGGCGGCGGTCCGGCAGTGGCGCAGGCGACCTCGGCAGGGCGGGCCGATGCCGGCGTCAACAATGCCGGCAGCGTGCGCGGTTTCCTGCGTGAATTCGACAACCTGCGCGAGCTGGACGGCGTGCTCCGCCGCGACCCGCTCGCCTTTGCCGTGCGCCCGGAGAACACCCACCTGCTCCAGGTCCTCGACAACTTCATCACCCTCCTCAAGGTGCGCGGTCAGCTCGATGAAATGACCGATTACTGGTGGGAGAGCGACGACTGGCGCGCGGACCACATGTAGCACCCGTCCCCGCGGCGGGGTGAACGACGGGGCCCCGTCCGGCGGGGCCCCGTCCGTGTCCGACCGGGAACACCGGCATGGAGTGGCTGCTCGACGTCTACAACTACCGGGTCGTGGCGGACTATGCGTCCACCTTCGGGTTCGGGATGTGGCGCACGGTCTGGATCTCCGCGGTCTGCCTGGCGGCGTCGCTGATCCTCGGAACCGGCGTGGCACTGATGCGCCGCTCGGCGAGCCGGCTGGTGCGCTATACCGCCACCGTTTACGTCGAGGCGTTGCGCGGCACGCCGCTGCTGGTCCAGATCTACATCGTCTATTACAGCCTGCCGGCGATTCCGCTGCTGGGACGGCGTCTCAGCGAACTCGAGGGCGGCCTGCTCGCGCTCACCATCCACACGGCCGCCTACATGGCCGAGATCATTCGCGCCGGCATCGAGTCCGTGCCCCGCGGCCAGCGCGAGGGCGCGATGTCGGTCGGCATGACTCGCTGGCAGACGCTGCGGCACGTGGTGTTGCCACAGGCGTTCGCCAACGTCGTGCCGCCGGTGATCGGCCAGACCGCGATCCTGATCAAGGACAGCTCGCTGCTGTCGATGATCGCCGTGTTCGAGCTCATGAGCGCCGGACTGCGGCTGATGACCGATCGCTACATGCCGAACGAGGCCTTCCTGACCGCGGCGGCCTGCTACCTGCTGATCTACATGGTCATGATGGTCATGTCCAACCACGTCCAGCGACGCCTGGCCGGAACGGGTTGAGGGGAGGGCGGCGTCATGGAACTGCTCGACCAACATCTCCCGTTCCTGCTCTCGGGCCTGTGGATGACCGTCCGCATCACGCTGCTGGGCATCGTGAGCGGAACCCTGGTCGGGGCGATCGTCGGCATCGGGCGCGCGGTCGGGCCGCGCCCGCTCATGTGGCTGCTCGGTGGCTACATTCACCTGTGGCGCGGAACCCCGTTCCTGTGCCAGATCTACATCGTCTATTTCGTGCTGCCGGACACGGGCCTTGCCTGGCTCGAGTTCAGTACCTTCCAGGCGGCCGTGGTCGCGCTCACGATCTACAGTTCCACCTACGTCGCCGAGATCGTGCGGGCGGCGATCGAGGCCATCCCGCGCGGGCAGCGCGAGGGCGCGCTGTCGGTCGGCATGACCGGGTACCAGACCATGCGACACGTCATCCTGCCGCAGGCCCTGCGCATGATGCTGCCGCCGCTCGGCGGCGTCT
>CAYZHJ010000088.1:0-11744 GCA_964478305.1 uncultured Ectothiorhodospiraceae bacterium | reverse complement strand
GAAACCGTCCGCCTGCTCCACCAGGTCCACGTGATGAACGCGCCATGAACCGCTCCCGCAACACCGGCGTCGCCCTGTTCACGGTGATCTTCCTGATCGTGGTGCTGGCGGCGCTCGGCATCACCGTTACCCTGATATCGACCACGCAGCAGGTCTCCTCGGCCCAGGCGCTGGAAGCCACCCGCGCCTATTACGCCGCGCGGGCCCGGCTGGAGAGGGAGATCGACATCGCGGTCGGCGGTGGCGGCTGCTCCGGCAACGGTACGCAGACCACGCACGGCTTCACGACCACGCTCGCGTGCAGCGCCGTCGCGGTCCAGGAAGGGGGCGCCGGCTACAACGTCGTGACCATGACCGTCACGGCCCATCGCGGCAGCCGCGACGCCGGCACTCGTGTACGGCGCGTCGTCCGTGCGCAGGTGACGGATCTCTGATCGTTCGATGAATGATCCGGTCGCGCTGGTTCGCCGCTGGTGCCGCAAGGGCGACGAGGCGGCCTTCGATGATTTCTATCGCGGCCAGTCCGTGCGGCTGTGGCGTTTCCTGGTCGCGCGCGGAGTCGACCGGGAAACGGCCTACGACGTGCTGGCGGATGCCTTCGAGCGCTGGCTGGGCAGCGTCTGTCGCGATCCGCGGGCCCCGGTCGCCCTGCTCTACCGGATCGCCCTCAACCGTGCCACCGACCTGCACCGCCGCCGGCAGGTGCGCGAGCCGGGCGAACCGGTCGATCCGGAGACCCTGAGTGCCGCGCCGACCGACCCGGGAGTGGAGATCGATGCCGGAGCGCTGATGGCGGATCTGGACGAGCGCGAACAGAACCTGCTGCTGCTGCGTTACTGGGTCGGACTGACGCACCGCGAGGTCGCGTCGGTACTGGAGAGGCCGGAGGGCACGATCCGGCGGGAAACGGCCCGGATCCTGCATCGACTGAGAGCGCGCCTGGATGACGAGTGAAGATCGCCACGAGGAGCGGGTACGCGATGCCGTCGTCGCGGCGCTCGAGCGGATCGAGGGACCGGACCGCGGCCGGCTGGCACGGATCGAGCGGGAGCTGCTGGCACGACGGGCTCGCCGTCGGCGCGGGCCTCACTGGTGGTGGGCCATCGTCGGCCTGGGGCTTGCCGCCGGCGCCGGCGCGGCATGGTGGGGGTTGCAGTCCGCGCCGGAGGAACCGCCGGCTGCCGTGGATACTGCCCGCGAAGAGCAGGCGGACGAGCCGCGCCACGGAACGGACAGCGGTACCGACGGCGGGCAACGACGGGACTCCGAGGGGGGATGCCGTCCGCGAGGATGACAGCCCGGTGATCTACATCGGACAGTGAACATGGTATCGACCGGACGACAATGCGGATTTCGACCATTGACGGCGTCATTGCTGTTCGTGCTGCTGTGGTCGGTCGCGCAACCGGTCCGGGCGGACGTCACCCTCGAGGCGAACGGTGTCGGCGGCACCGTCCAGGTCGAGCCCGGCGAGCAGATCGACCTGGTTGTCGATGCGACCGCATGCCCGGCCGAGGGCGACAACTGGCGCGATACCTGGAGCGATCCGGATGGTATCGGTGTGCCGGATACGGGCCAGCAGACATTCGCCGATTCACCGTGTGACCGGAGCCCCTCCCGGACATTCACGGCCCCCGCCACCCCGGGGAGCAGCTACGATGTGACGTTTCAGTCCGAGTACTGCGACGGCTTTTTTGCCTGTTTCTTCGGTGTCTATCAGGCATTCGACGACAGCACGGTCACCATCGAGGTCGTCGCATCTTCCGTGCCGGCGGCGCTGCTCGAACTGCGCATGGACGAATCCGCCTGGAACGGGACCAGCGGCGAAGTCACCGATTCCTCGGGCAACGGCTTCGACGGGACGGCGCGGAACGGTGCCCGGACGGACGATACCAGCCCCGCCGTTTCGGGGGACCCGGGCACCTGCGGGTACGGCACCTTCGACGGTGGCGACGACTACGTCGAGGTCGGGGGACTGTCGACCCTGCTGAACGGCACGGCCACCCTGACCTTCTGGATCCGCACCACGCAGAGCGGCGATGACACTGCCTGGCAGGCGCCCGGCATTGCCGGTATCGAGGAGGCGGGCGGCGCCGACGACATCTTCTGGGGCTGGATCGACGCCGGCGGCCGGATCGGCATCTCGGTGGGCAACGACTATGCCGCGGATCAGAAATCGAGCAGTTCGATCAACGACGGCAACTGGCATCATGTCGCGTTGACACGCGATGCATCCAGTGGCGCCACCCGGATATTCGTTGACGGCTCCCTGGAAACCGCGGGCGTCACGGGCAGCGGTACCATCGGCAATGCGTTCGCCAGCATCGGCCGTATCGAGGACACGGGTGGGTCGCCCGAGTATTTCGATGGCGATCTCGACGAGGTGCGTGTCTTCGATGACCTCCTGGACGAGAGCGACGTTCAGTCGGTCATGAACGATACGCATTCATGCGCTTTCTGCGCTGCCGGCGCCGATCTGTCCGACAGTTTCGAGGACGGAGATCTGGGTCCCTGGCAGAGCCAGGGCGGACCGGGTTCGCGCGCAGGTGTGTCAACGCAGACGGCAGGCGACGGCAACAACTCGATGTTCCTGCGGCATGGCGAAATCTTCGTGCGCTCGCCCAACATCGACTTCAGTTCGGTCACCTCCGCGGATCTGAGCCTGTGGATCCGTCGAGGCGCGGACAGTTTCAGCGAGAATCCCGAAGCCGGGGAGGATCTCGAGGTCCAGTATCGAACGAGCGCGAACAACTGGGCGACTCTGGCGACCTTTCCCGGTGGCGGAACGGCCGGAGAGATCTTCGAGCCGACGTACAGTCTGCCCGCTGATGCATTTCATGCCAATTTCCGCATCCGGTTTCATCTTGCCGGCGGCAGTGGCTCGGATTTTGACTACTGGCATGTCGACAACATCTGTCTGACCTCGATGGGAAGCGGTGACGTCGATCATTTCGCCATCACGCACGACGGCACTGCCGTCACCTGCGGCGAGGAAGCAATCACGATCACCGGGCACAATCCCGGAGATCAGCCGAGGGATCCGGGCAATGTTACCGTCAGCCTGGCCGCCATCAATCAGGATACGGGCGGCGGGGAAGGTACCTGGGCACGCGTGATCGCGGGCAGCGGCACATTGAGTGACGCGGCCGCCGGGGACGGGGCAGCGACCTATACCTTCCCGGGCAATGGCGAGGTATCGGTCACGCTGGCGTTCAATTACACCACCGTCAGCGAGGCCACGGACCCCGAGACGGTCAACTTCGACGTCAATGGCGGCAACGAGGGGGCCGGCGAGGATCCCGACCTGGTCGTCTCGCTGAGCGGCTTCCGCATCACCGACGGCAGCGGCAATGCCGTGACGATCCCGGAGCAGATCGCCGGCAAGCCCACCGACACGGCACCGGGCGCGATCTCGCTGGCCCTGCAGGCGATCCGGGCCTCCGACAATGACCCGAGCGTGTGCGAGCCGTACTTCGACGACGGTGACGATGTCGAGGTCGAGCTCGGCGGCGAGTGCAGCGACCCCGGCACCTGCGCGGGCAATGCGCTGGAGGTCACCAGCAACGGCAATACCACGGCCGTCGCGACCAGCGACGATGACGGCGGTACCGGAACGGCGGCCTATACCCCGGTGACCCTGCGTTTCGGAGCGAACGCCGAGGCGCCGCTGGTGCTCGAGTACGACGACGCCGGACGTATCCAGCTTCATGCGCGCCACAACCCGATCGACAACGGGACCGGGACACCGCCGGTGGTCGAGTACGTGACCGGTTCCAGCAACCCCTGGGTCACGCGGCCGTTCGGCTTCGAGGTCGAGGTGCCGGCCGATGACGGCACCACCGGCGCCGGCGGCACCATCCTGGCGGTCGCCGGCGACGACTTCGACACGACCGTGCGCGCGGTGGCCTGGCAGGCCGCCGACGACGGCGACGACGATGGCCAGCCGGATGCGGGGGCCGACCTGTCCGGCAATGCCACCACGCCCAACTTCGGCAACGAGGCCGCGCCCGAGACGGTCACGCTCACGCCGGTGGTGGCGGCGCCGGCCGGCGGCAGCGACGGCGGACTGACGGGCGCCCTGTTCGACAGCTTCGGTTCGGGCAGCGAGACCCACGGGGTCAGCTGGAGCGAGGTGGGGCACGTTCATCTCGATGCCGGCATTACCGATGGCAACTATCTCGGCGGCGGCGACGCCACCGGCCGGGCCGACACCGTCGGCCGCTTCATTCCGGCGGATTTCGACGTCGCCGTGGCCGCGGACGGCGACCTCGACGCCGCCTGCAACGCCACCTACACCTACACGGGACAGGCCGCCGGCTATGTTTCCGCCATGGAGCCGCAACTGACCATCACCGCGCGCAACCGCTCCGGCGGGACGACGACCAATTACCGCGGCGCCTACGCCAGGCTGGCGGCGGCCGGCATCGACGTCGCCGAGCCGGCAGCGGACGGAACCGAGACCGGCCTCGAGGGCAGTCCCGTGGCCGTTACCGGCAACATCGATACGGGCTCGCTGGTCGCCAACGGCGACGGCACGCTCACGCACACCTTCGCGGACACGGATCGATTCACCTACGACAAGGTCAACAACGCCCGCATCGATCCGTTCGAGCCCGACATCGATCTCGATGTCACCGCGGTCGCGGACACCGACGGGGTGGCCGCGGATCCGGCCGTCCTGCCCGTGACGGTGGAGCCGGCCGCGGCCCACGAGATCCGCTTCGGCCGGCTGGTCGTCGAGAGTGCGGCCGGCTCGGAACTGGCGCCCATCGGGCAGCCGGTGCGCGCGGAGTACTGGAGCAGCTCCACCTGGCAGCCGCATGCGGATGACAGTTGCACCTCGCTGGCACTGGCCACCGGGGTCCGGCTGGACAACGATCAGGGCGGGCCCGTGGACGGGACGCAGCCGATCCCGGTCGGTGGCGGCAGCACCGACCTGACCACGAACACGCCGGATCCGGTGAACCTGGCCGGCGGCGAGGCGGTGCTGACGTTCGCGGAGACCGGCGACGGCAACACCGGCTGGGTGGACACCACCCTGACGCTGGACGCCGGCCTGCCCTGGCTGCGCCACGACTGGGACGACGCGGACGGCGGCGGTGACGGTCCGTACGACGACCTGCCCGTCGGGCGTGTCACCTTCGGCATCCACTCCGGCAATTCCAACTGGATCCACTTCCGCCGGACGCAGTAACGGCAAGGGAAGGGAGGATCGTCACTACCTTGTGCGGGTCGGGCATGGCGAGACTGCTGATGAGCCATGACCACCGAGGCACCGAACGCACCGAAGACACCGAAAGGGCCGGGATCGGGATGGATGGAGGCGGGCCGGCCTCCGAGCTGCGTTCGCACCGACCGTGCGCCGTTCGTTCGCAACTGACGTCGCTGCTGCAAGCTTCTCCTCGGTGTATTCGGTGCGTTCGGTGTCTTCGGTGTTCCCCGATCTGCCGGTGCTCCTCAACGGTCGAGTGCGCGAGTGAGCACCCACACGCGATGGCGAAGAGCCGGAAAGAATTGCCGGCGTGGCTGCGGACGAAGGGAAGGCGGAAGCGGGCTTGCCCGAGAACCGGCGTCGCGCATCTCCGGTGCCGTCGGATTTTCGACGCCCCGGGGCTTGTTCTTGCCGGCAAAACGTCGAATAATCGACGCTGTTCTCGCGCGCTTTGTTTCGCGGGATTCCCGGTCAAGGACGATCCGATTCAATGACACAGGGCGCACGACCAATGTCCGAAGAAGTCGCTCGAGAAGCGGCCCGCCCCGGTCTGTTGCTGGTCGACGATGACCCGCTCATCCGCGACAGCCTGTCCTACATGCTCCGTCCCGATTTCGACGTGCATCTGGCAGAGACCCGGCGCGAGGCCAACGAGATCCTGCAGCAACTCTCGCCCGCGCCCATGCTGGCGCTGGTCGACCTGGGCCTGCCGCCCTATCCGCACAAGCCCGACGAGGGCTTTGCCCTGATTCCCGAGCTGCTTGCATACAACACGCGCATGCGCGTGCTGGCGCTGTCCGGACAGGACGCGCCGGAGAACCTGCAGCACGCGTTCGCGCTGGGCGTGGCCGATTTCATCGCCAAGCCCTGCGAGCCCGATCTGCTGAAGGCGCGGCTGAACCACCAGCTCATGCTGCTGGAGGCGGAGGACGCCAGCGAGACGCCGCCCCAGGAACAGGTGCTCCAGGGCGAGAGCCCCGCGCTGGAGGCGCTGCGGGAACAGGTCGAACAGTTCGCCGTGGCGCCGTTCCCGGTGCTGATCGAGGGCGAGTCGGGTTCCGGCAAGGAGCTGATCGCGCGCCGGCTGCACGAGCGCAGTGACAAGGCCGACAAGCCCTTCATTGCCGTCAACTGCGCCGCCTTCACCGAGACGCTGCTGGAGGCGCAGCTGTTCGGCCATGCCAAGGGCGCGTTCACCGGCGCGACCCAGGCGCGCCCCGGCTTCTTCGAGGAGGCCGGCGAGGGCACGCTGTTCCTGGACGAGATCGGCGAGATGCCGATGGCACTGCAGTCGCGACTGCTGCGGGTGATCGAGTCCGGCGAGTACTACCGCGTCGGCGAGACCCGGCCGCGCACGGCCGGGGCACGCCTGGTCACGGCGACCAACAAGCATCTGCTGCAGGAAGTCGACAACGGCAATTTCCGCCAGGACCTGTACTACCGCCTCGCCATCCTGCCGATCCAGATCCCGCCGCTGCGCGAACGCGGGGACGACCGCCTGCAGTTGCTGGAGTACTTCCAGGCCTTCTACGCCGGCACGGTGCCGCCGTTCAGCCTGGACGACGACGCCCGCCAGCGCTGGCTCGAATATCCCTTCCCGGGCAACGTGCGGGAGCTGCGCAACATCGTCATCCGGGTGGGGACGAAGTATCCCGGTCAGACCATCGGCACGCGGCAGCTCGATGCCGAGCTCGATCCGACCGCCTTCTCCGCGCCTGCCGGCGGCAGCGACAGCGTCGTGCCCGGGGCCGACGCCATCCGCGCGCGGCTGGACGCCGGCGACTTCGACCTGGACGCCTATCTCGAGGAGGTCGAATGGGCCTTCATCGAGGCCGCGCAGGATCTGAGCGACGGCAACCTGAGCAAGGCGGCCAAGATGCTCAATGTCAACCGGACCACGCTGTACAGCAAGATCGAACGCCTGCGAGAGCGCGGAGAATAGTCGTGTATCTCGAGCACTTCGGCCTCGATCAGCCACCGTTCCGGATCACCCCGGACACGCGGGTGTTCTATCCGGGCGGCGAGCGCGGGGCCGTGCTCGAGGCACTGGTCTGGGCGGTCGAGAGCGGCGAGGGCATCATCAAGGTGGTGGGCGAGGTCGGCAGCGGCAAGACCATGCTCTCGCGCATGCTCGCCAACCGCCTGCCCGCTCACGTCGACATCGTCTACATGGTCAATCCCGGCCTCGGCCCGGACGATGTCCTGCCGGCGATCGCCTTCGAACTGGGGCTGGAATACGAATCCGGCGAGCGCCTGGCGATCCAGCATCGATTGCACGAGGATCTGGTGCGACGGCACGCCGAGGGACGCCAGGTGGTGGTGTTCATCGAAGAAGCGCAGAACATGCCGCTGGAGACACTGGAGACCCTGCGGCTGCTGTCCAATCTCGAGACCGACGATTCCAAGCTGCTGCAGATCATCCTGTTCGGGCAGCCGGAACTGGACGAGAAGCTCGACGCGAACGAGATCCGCCAGTTGCGCGAACGCATCACGCACAGCTTCGATCTGCGGCCGCTGCTGGGCCAGGACGTGTCCGAATACCTCAACTTCCGGCTGCGGGCCGTGGGCTATCGCGGACCGGACCTGTTCTCGAAGCCGGTCGCGCGCGAGCTGAATCGTCATGCGCACGGCCTGATCCGACGCCTGAACGTGCTGGCTGACAAGACCCTGCTGGCTGCCTATGCCGAAGGCACCCACTCGGTCTCGCGCCGGCACGCACGACGGGCCGTGCGCGAGCGCGAGGGCGCACGACCCGCGTCACGGGGCATGCTGCTGGGATTGTCACTGGCGCTGGTATTGCTGCTCGCCGGTGGTACCGTGGCATGGATAGTGCTGGAGAAACCGGGTTCGGGGGAACCCGGAGCCGTATCGACGGAGGGTGCGGAGACCGCGGAATCCGCATCCGGGGGAAACAGTCCATGATGGCGCCGAACAGGGCGATCCGGTGGCGTTGGTCCGTTGTGGCCGGATGCCTCCTGCTGAGTGCGTGCAGCGCACAACGAACCTACGATCCGGGCGACGGGCACATCCAGGGCGACGACGAGATGCCCTCCGGGGAAGAGGCGGTCGCGGAGATACCCGAGCCGGTCACCCGCGCACCGCTGCCGCCTCCGCCGAGTCCGGAGGAGGAGCCGGAACGCTACACCGTCGTCGTCAACGAGGTGCCCGTACGGGAACTGCTGTTCGCGCTGGCCCGCGATGCCGACCTCGACATCGACATCATCGGCGACATCGGCGGCACGGTGACGCTCAACGCGGTCGACGAGACGCTGTCCCGGCTGCTCGAGCGGATCTCGCTGCAGGCCGCGATCCGCTATCGCCTGGAGGACGACTACCTCGAGATCGCGGCCGACGAGCCGTACCTGGAGAGCTATCCGATTCCGTACGTGAACATCGATCGCGAATCCAGCAGCTCGGTCGACACCTCGACCCAGATCGCCGCGACCGGGTTCGGCGACCAGCAGGGCGGCGGCGGCGCCGGCGGCAACAACTCCCGCACGACGGTGACCAACACCAGCACCCAGCAGATCTGGGAGAGCCTGCGGAGCAATCTCGGCGGCATCCTCAACGTCGAGGTGGCCGCCGGCGATCAGCCCGACAGCGATCGCTACATCATGCTCAACCGCGAGGCGGGCTACATCACCGTGCGCGCCACCCAGCGTCAGCACCGCGAGGTGCAGCGCTACCTCGACCGGATCATGGCCAGCGTGCGCCGCCAGGTGCTGATCGAGGCGACCGTGGTCGAGGTGACGCTGAGCGACCGCTATCAGGCCGGCGTCGACTGGTCGTTCCTGTCGAACGAGGTCGGCGGGCTCGATCTGCTGGAGGCGAACCTGCTCGGCAGTGCCCTGCAGAATCCGCCCAACGTGGTCGGCGAGATCGTCGACAACGACATCGGCGGCGGCACCCTGACCGCCACGCTGCGCGCGCTGGAGACCTTCGGCGACGTGCAGGTCATGTCGAGCCCGAAGATCATCGCGCTCAACAATCAGCTCGCGGTACTGAAGGTGGTCGACAACCGGGTCTATTTCACCGTCGAGGTCGAGACCGATACCACCGAAACCGGCACGGTCACCCGCACCTTCGAGACCGAGATCAACACCGTACCCGTGGGCCTGGTGATGACGGTGACACCGCACATCGATGCCAACGAGGAAGTGCTGCTGAACGTGCGCCCGACCGTTTCGCGCATCCTCGATTTCGTCAACGATCCCAATCCCGATCTCGCCGCCGCGGGGGTGGAGAATCCCGTCCCCGAGATCCAGGTGCGCGAGATGGAATCCCTGTTGCGGGTGCACTCGGGCCAGGTCGCGGTGATCGGCGGCCTGATGCAGGACTCGCTCGATCAGACCCGGCGCGAGGTACCGGGACTCGGGCGGCTGCCGCTGATCGGTCGCCTGTTCTCCTATCGTGACGACTCGGTGGAGAAGACGGAACTGATCATCTTCATGCGTCCGACCGTGATCAACAAGGCCAGTCTCGACGGCGATTTCCGCGAGTATCGCCGGTACCTGCCGTCGTCGGACGACGGCGAAGCGCGGGCGCCGAGCGCGGAGCAGCCGTGAGCCTGCTGCTCGATGCCCTGCGGCGTGCCGCGGCCACCAAGCAGGGGCCGTCGGCGGATCAGTACACCGTGCCGCGACGTTCCGATGCACCCCCGGAGCGGCCAGCGCCGCCGACGGAACAGGGCGCGGATGAAACCGGGGAACTCACTCTCGAGCCGGAAGACACGGACGCGCACCGCGACGATCACCGTCCGCAGCCGGAGCGGGCGATGCACCCGGAAACCGCGCGCCGGGCGGCCGCGGGCACGCTGGCCGGGGTCCGTCACGGGCGCGGCCGGCGCGGACGCTCCGCCGCCCGGGCGATGCTGGGCGTGGTCGCCGCACTGGCGGCAGTGGCGGTGATCGGTGCCGGCGGCTGGTGGTATTACCTGGAATCGCAGCGGGCCAGCCGGAGCGACCTGGCCGCCTGGGAACCGACCTCGGAGCCACTGGTCGACGACGAGCCGATCGCGGCGGCCGGGGGGACGGACGAGGCGCGAACGGGATCGATGGCCGATGACGGGGATGCCGCGGCCTCCGGCGACGAGACCGGCGTCGACGCCGAAGCGGTCGCGGCGGCCGGAACGGATGACGACGATGCCCCCGCCGAGGGAGACGAGGCCGTGGTCGCTGCCGCCGTGGAAGCGGAGTCCGGGGAGGCGTCCGCCGCCGGCGACGAACAGGCCGGGCAACCGCAAGCCGAACGGGAGGTCGCCGGGGACGAAGCGCCCGGGAGCAGCGAGTCCGGTGGAGAGGCCGCGGCGGCGAAGCCGGCGAGCGGCCCGGGCGAGGGAGACGATGCCGGCGAGGCCGCCGCCTCCGCCACGGAGTCCGGCACGGCGGAAGAGACCGCCCGCCGGGCGCAACCGCTGGTACAGGCCTCTTCGGGACCGTCGGAGCTCACGCGCACGCTGCAGGCCGGTTACTCGGCCCTGCGGGCCGGCGACACCGATGCGGCGGCGCACGCCTATGCGCGCGCGCTCGAGCTGGCGCCCGGCAATCGCGACGCGCTGCTGGGCGCGGCCAGCGTGGCCCAGCGGCGCGGCAACGATGAGCGTGCCGCGGCCTATTATCGCCAGGTGCTGCAGGACCACCCGCGCGACGATTACACACGGGCGGCGCTGGCGGGGCTGGAAGGCGCGCGGCAACCGCGCCGCAGCGAGACCGAGCTCAAGGGCCTGTTGCGCGAACGCCCGGATTCGCCCTCGCTGCAGTTTGCCCTGGGCAATGTCTATGCCGGCGAGTCGCGCTGGTCCGAGGCGCAGAGCGCCTACTTCAAGGCATACCGGGCCGAGCCGGACAATCCCGACTATGCCTACAACCTGGCGGTGGCACTGGATCATCTGGGGCAGCGCGATGCCGCGCGCACCTATTATCGCGAGGCCCTGAGCGCGAGCGACGGCGAGGGCGGCGCGGGATTTTCGGTCGCGGCCGTGCGTCGACGGCTCGAACAGTTGCAATGACGGGTCGTTGAGAATGGCCCGAGCGAGGGAGGGAGACTTGTCCGCAGTCAAGAACCGCAAGCTGCTGGGAGAACGCCTGATCGACGCCGGCGTGATCAGCCCGGACCAGTTGCGCATCGCCCTCACGGAGCAGAAGCACGAGGGCGAGCCGATCGGGCGCATCCTGATCCGGCTCGGTTTCGTCACCGAGGAGGTGATGCGGCGCCAGCTCGGCGAGGCACTGGGCCAGGAGAGCGTCGATCTGAAGCACGCCATTCCCGACAGCGAGGCGCTGCAGATCGTGCCGAAGGATCTCGCGCGCCGCTACGGCATAGTCCCGCTGCGCTACCGCCCGGAGGAACAGCAACTCGCCATTGCCATGGCGGACACGTTCAATCTGGTCACGCTCGATCGCCTGCGCGCGCACATCGGCAGCCAGATCGACATCCGCACCCTGCTCGCCGGCGAGGTCGAGATCGACGAGGCGATTGACCGCTTCTACGGCTACGAACTCTCGGTCGACGGCATCCTGCACGAGATCGAGAC
>CAYZHJ010000087.1:0-12061 GCA_964478305.1 uncultured Ectothiorhodospiraceae bacterium | reverse complement strand
CGCACCCAGCTCGGCAGTGATCGTGGTTTGCCCTGCCCCTTCACCAGTAACGACGCCATCACCGCTGATACTGGCGAAATCCGGCTGGTCAGAATCCCAGCTCTCGATGAGGTTCGTGACATCACGTTCCACGCTGCCGCCACCGAATGAGCCGGTAACGGTCAAGCTTCGCGGTTCACCGATGCCGATCGTGATACAGGGGTCCGAACCATTGCACTGATCAATCTCGATTGCATTGAGCCCCGCCACGTTCACCGTGACGGACGCATCGGTTCCCTCGTACTGGGCGCGCACGATCGCGGAACCGTCAGGCGCGTCAGGTGGTGCATCGAGGCTCCCCTGGTCGGCCAGTGCGATTGCATCGTTCGAGCTCTCCCACTCGGCCGCATTGGTGACGTCTTCCTCGCTCCCGTCCGCGAACTTCAGCCGCGCCGTCAGCGACTCGCCGAAACCGGCCGGCAGGGTGATGTTCTCGGGCTCGATTCGCAGGAGGGCGACGCGGACCGTGGCCTCGGCGGTTTGACCGCCGAATTCGGCGGTGACTGTGACGTCGTCGAGCAGGGTCGTGCCCGTGACAACGGCGCTGTTGTCGTTGTCGTTCGGGTCGAACGCAACGGCGTTCTCGTTGCCGTCGGTGACGTTCCACGTGACATTGCTGCCGCTGAGGCCGGTGGTCGAGCAGTCATCGGTGAGGTGGGCAGTCACGGACAGCTCGCCGCGGCCGCCCTGGTCCACGATGAGCGTGGCCGGCGAGAGCGAGATCGACTGGATCTGCTCGACATCGTCGGGGCCGAGACCGGCGCAGGGGTCGGTAGTGCCTCCTCCGCGGCCACCGCCGCCGCCACCGCAGCCGGCGAGGCCCAACAGGGCGAGTAGCGACAGCGCGCAACCAATGCGTGTTCCGGTTGCGCTGTCGCCGTGGTGATGCATGATCAACGCCCCTGGTGTCGTTTGTTTTTACAGCCGCCGGAGCGCTGCGTGCGCCGAGTAGCTGGTGTGATTGTCCTGAACACGGACGATGTCTGTCGAGGAATTTTACACGCCGGCCGGTGGCCGGGTGCATCCGGACGCAGCGGGTCGGCGCCCGCCAGTGGCCCCCCGGGTCGCACTGACGGGCACCTCCGCCGTTCTTTCCCCTCCCGACACCGGACGCTGACGTTCGGTGTCGCACTCTGAAACGAATGCAAATCGCGGGCCGAAACCGGTCATCGCCGGGCCGCGATTTCAGGCGGGCTCTCGTGGCCGGACGCGGGCGACGGCCTTGCGCAGCAGGTGGGGCAGCAGCAGGTGCAGCGGCATGCGCAGGTAGTGGCCGCGCACGAACAGCAGCCAGCGGGCGAGCGCGGTCGCGCGGTCGCTGCAACTCGCGTGATCCGGGCGCAATCCGCGCGCGAACAGGGCATCCATCGAGCGACGCAGCCGCGCGGGGCCGGCGTCACGCTCGAGCGCAATCAGTGCCGGATCGGGCACCGGCGTGTCCAGGGTCCGGCGCAGGCAGCGCAGGGCGTGATGCAGCGGCCGGCCGAGGTCCAGTTCGCGTGCGCGCTCGACGAGCGCCTGCCAGTCGGCATCCGCGCGCAGGAAATGCCGTGCAAGGTCATCGATGTCGAGCAGGTCGCGCAGGCCGTGGTCGAACTCGCCGTCGTTGAACAGGTGCACGACGCTGTGCAGGATCAGGTCGGCCGGCGCCAGCACGTGCACGTCCGCGCGACCCGGGCAGGGCTCGGTAGCGGCCAGCAGGCGTTGCGGATCGGGATGGATGCGGGCGGTGTCCGGCACCAGGTTGTGATGGATGTCGACCACGCTCTGGCGCTCGCGGTGGCGCAGCGGCGGCAGCTCGTGCATCCAGCGGCGATAGTAGCGCTCGTCGTAGGCGTCCAGCGGCACGGTCGCCCAGCCGTGCATCAGCAGGGCCAGCTCCGCCTCGTGGCGGCGCTCGCGCGGGACGAGAACGTCGAGGTCGTTGTACAGGCGGCTGCGGGCAGGAGGCAGTTCCGCCATCTCGTAGGCGGCTCCCTTGAGCAGCACCAGCGGAATGCCGACCCCGGACAGGGCCTCCTGGAGGCAATCGACCTCCAGGCGCACGGCCTGCCGCTGGCGGCTCTGCGCCTTCAACGCGGAGCGCAGGTGACGGGCGGGTGCCGCCGGAATTCGGGACCACAGACCGGCATCATCGATCGCTGTAGCCATCCGGGCCAGCAGCTGGGCGGCGCGCGCCTGGCGGATCAGCAGGTCCCAACCGGATGCATCGAGGCGGAGGACCTGCTCGGGAGCGAGCAGTACCCGGACCAGCAGGTCGGCGTCACGGCTCATCCCGATACCCCGTCCGAGATGCGCTCGAGCGCGCCGATGGCCGCATCGAGGTCGCCGTGCTCCAGCCGATGGCCGTCCACGGCATCGACCAGTGCCGCCATGGCCCGGAATCCCTCGCGTCGAAGGAGGCTGTAGTTGAACTCGTTCTCCACCAGGCCGACGAACACGTCCGCCCGCGACAGCGTCTCGACACGGGTGTTGGCGCCCGCACGGAAACGCGGGAACACGACATGGCAGGGCGCGGCCGGCCTGTCGACCGCCTGCACGCTGTGGCGGTCCGGCCTCATGTGCGCCACCGAGCCCTTGGCCGTGTCGTGCATCGGCTCGGTCACGAAGGCCTCCGGCGCGTAATCCCGCATGATGTCGATGGACACGTTCTTCAGGCTCACCGGCCTGCCCAGGCCGTGCACGGTGCCCTGCGCCGCGTCGAACAGGATCAGCTCGTCAGACAGCAGGCGCCAGCCACGCTGCATCATGGCCGCGCACAAGGTGCTCTTGCCGGCACCGGCCGGCGCCGGCAGCAGCAGCGCACTGCCGCCTCGTTCCATCGCGGCCCCGTGGATCACCAGGAAATCGTGTGCGTGCGTGTAGATGCACCAGTTCATGCCCCATTCCAGCAGGGCGAATGCCTGGCTGCCGGGCAGCGGCGCGAATGGGCGGTAGCCATCGAGGTCGAACAACGCCTGGGGGCGGATCCATCGCCGCACGCCCCGCGCAAGCTGCACGCGTACGTGGAAGTCGGCGAAACCCGCCGGATCGGCGAGCGGGAAATCGCCATACAGTTGCGCGAGTCCACGGGCGATCCGGGGTACCCGGCTGCGGACACTGAACACGAACGGACCGGTCGCGAAACGCAGGCCCGGTCCGGTCAGCCGCGCCTTCAGCTCGGCGAGATCGAGCTCACCGATCCTCAAGGAAGGCCTCTTGATCGACGATGCCCAGCTCGACAAGCACCTCCAGGGCATGGACGAAGGCCTCGTCGCCGGGGTCGCTCGTCTCGTCGCCCGCCGATTGCCCTGCCACGTCCCGCGCCAGCGCCTCGCGAGGCAATCCCTCCGGTGTCCGGGCGAGGCGCTCGAGCAGGAGGCCGGACGGCCGCGCCAGGCGATGGGTGTCGCCGCTGCGATCGTCATAGATCAACGCCTCGCCGTCCCAGCAGCGCCACTCGAACTCGTCGGCCCGCAGCCGGTGGATGTACCGTGACACGTCGGAATGCTCCTGGCGGGATTGTGGCCGCACCGACTGTTACCGGCGCCGCTCGTGGGTGCCGAGGATACCGCAAAGCCGGAGGGTCGATGGAGGTGAACGGTTCTGATGGGCCGACTCGTGGGCAAGCCAGCTATAACGGCGGCCGCAACCCACGGGGGTAAATGAAGGCTACTGGAGCGGGCTTGCCCGCGAACGAACGACCGGGACTAGAAATCGAACTGGTTGTTGATCTGCTCGAAGAAGGCCGCGGCCTCGGCCGCGCTGTAGAAGTTGTAGATATCGATGATCTGCTGCGGCGTATAGCCGAAGTCACCCTGCAGGCTGCCGAGCGGGAACGCATGTGCGTTGACGAACGCGCCGACCGTGTGCAGGCCGATCTCGTGGAAATTGGCGTAACCGCTGGAGGGGCCGCCCGTGAGGTTGATGACCTCCCCCAGGGTCAGGTCGCCGAAGCGGTTGCCGCCGAAGAAGAGATGGAAGCGGTCCTTCGGATTCACCGAGGCGGGCCAGCGATAGACATCCTTCCAGTAGCCCGCCGATTTGCCGGCGCAAGTGCTGTAGTCATGCCGACCGGAGGCGTTGGCGGAGGCGAGCGCGGACGGCGTGCAGGAACTGCCCCAGGCGGGCCGACCGGCCAGCGTTACCAGCACGGCCGCGGATGCGCCGCCCGTCAGCATGCGGCGGCGGCGGCGCGAGGCCGGTCCAGGCCGCGCAGCGGCCTCCGGTGCGTGGTCCGCGTGGTCCTGTGACGTCCTGTTCATGGGGCGGTCGAACTCCAGTGAGTGATCGCGATGGGAGTGGTTGCGACGAGAGCGGACCATGCCTGCAGCCCTCCCCGGAACCGCTCATGCATGCACGTCGCAAGGCATGCAATTGTCATGCCCTGCAGACGCTTGCCCGGGAAATCAGGTACTTGCAGCGGATGGCGGACAGCCGCACGGCTGTCCCGCTCGTTCACCGCGGCACTACGTAAAAAATCCCGACATCCGCGTGCCATTGGACTCCCCCCTGCACATCTAATGTAGTGCTCCTGCTGCGAGCTATCAAGTGATATTTCCGTCCGCGTTCACTCTTCCCGAACCTGCTCCAGGAGCCTCCGCCCGTAACGGATCGGGATGGCATAGGCGATGCCGCTCGGGTCCTGCAGCACGGACTCCTTGGTGCGCTTGACGAATACCATGTTCACCACGCCCACCACCTCGCCGCTATCCGGGTGGTACAGCGGACTGCCGCTGTTGCCCGGGTAGGCGGTGGCATCGAGCTGGAACACCGCATACGGATCGGACAGGCGTCGAATGAGCTCGGCGTCGAGCTGGCGCGAATTGCCCTGCGGGATGGCGATCGGCGTGACTGAGGAGACCAGCGCCTCGTGGGTCACGGGATACATGCCGAGCACCATGCCGATGGGGAAGCCGGTGAAGGCGAAGCGCTGGCCGGCGCGGACATCGTCGGAACGGTCGAGCGTCATCGGCGGCAGCCGCTCGCCGGGCGTCCGCAGCAGGGCCAGGTCGTGCTCGCGGTCCCGGGCCACGATCTCGGCGGGCCGTGGCCTGACGCGCTCGCCACGGCCCGTGAAGACCACGAGGCGCTCGTTCGTTTCCGAGTCCAGGTCTTCCGGCAGCACATGCGCGTTGGTCAGGACATGACGGCCGTCGCCGACGACGAAACCGGTGCCCATGAAATGGGCGTCGGGCTGGCGCAGCGGGGCATGGGTACCCACCACGACGATCGACGGCCTGACACGGTCTATCGTCTCGGGCAGGTCGCTCGCCAACGCGGCAACCGCCGGCAGGAAGGCGAGCGCGGCCAGCACGATGTCGATGGGTCGACACACTGCGCCGCGGGGGCGGTGCGATGTCATTCGTTTCCCCCGGCGATGATACATGGCATGTGTATTGCTTTTTGCCCGTGGCGTTGCGATGGCCATCATTCGCCATTCGCGGCATCCGGGCAAGCGTCAACGGTTGCCTCGTGACGGGAATCGGAGGGAATTGCTGCTTTCCCCCTGGCGGCAACGGGGCGTTGTCGTATTCCAGCACGACTTGCTGTACAGCATCGCCCGCCGTGCCTACCATGCACGAGCCGGACCCTCGCCGGAGAGAGATTCAGTTTCCTGCCCGGAAGTGCGGAAACGCCCCGCAATTTCATCGATGCCGAACGCGGCGCGCAAGGAGCATTACAATGTCTATAGGGGAACAGGCCGCTGTGCCTCATGACCCACCCTGCCGGTTCTGCGGTTCGCCGCTGCGGCACACGTTCGTGGACCTGGGGCTCTCGCCCCTGTGCCAGACTCATATCGAGCCTCACCAACTCAACGAGGCCGAGACCTTCTACCCGCTGCACGTTCGTGTGTGCGAAAGCTGCTATCTGGTCCAGCTCGAGGAATACGTGGCACCGCAGGCGATATTCTCCGACTACGCCTATTTTTCGTCCTACTCCGACAGCTGGGTGGAGCATGCACGTCAATACACGCTGAGCATGTCCGAGCGTTTCGGTCTGGGTGCGGACAGTTTCGTGGTGGAGATTGCCAGTAACGACGGCTACCTGCTCCAGCATTTCCGGGATCGTGGCGTACCGGTTCGGGGTGTCGAGCCGGCCGCAAACGTGGCCGCCACCGCCGAGGCCGCGGGCATTCCGACCACAGTGGCATTCTTCGGGCGCGAAACCGCTCGCGCCTTTGCGGCCGAGCACGGTCGCCCCGGGTTGCTGCTGGGCAACAACGTCCTGGCGCATGTCCCGGACATCAACGACTTCGTCGGCGGCATGGCCGAACTGCTGGCTCCGGATGGTGTGATCACCATGGAATTTCCCCATCTGGTACGGCTGATGGACGAGAACCAGTTCGACACCATCTACCACGAACACTACTCCTATCTGGCCTTCACCGTGGTGCACCGCATCTTCGCCGCCCACGGTCTGCGACTGTTCGACGTAGAGCAGTTGCCTACTCATGGGGGCTCCCTGCGCATCTATGCCTGTCATGCGGATGATGGCCGTATCGAAGATGAGCGGGTTGCCGCCCTTTTGCGGGAAGAGCGGGAATTCGGCATCGAGGACCTGCGTACCTATGCCGATTTCGGTGAACGTGTTCGCACGGTGAAGCGGGAGTTGCTGCGCTTCCTCATCGACGCGAAGACCGAGGGCAGGCGCATCGTCGGCTACGGCGCGCCGGGCAAGGGCAACACCCTGCTCAATTACTGCGGAATCCGGACCGACTTCCTGGACTTCACCGTGGACCGCAGCCCTCACAAGCAGGGGCGCTACACGCCGGGTACGCGCATCCCCATCCTGGATCCGGAAGTCATCGACGAAGCGCGCCCGGACTACGTGCTGATACTTCCATGGAACCTGCGGCAGGAAATCATGACCGGCCTGGATCGCATTCGAGGCTGGGGCGGCCAATGCCTGGTGCCCATTCCGCACCCTCAACTGCTGGACTGGGAGTAGTTCATGATCGCGAGCAATGCACGCCGTTGGTCCCGCAGCGCGGCCATGGCAGCGTACGCCCCGCCGCCCGTTCCGGTATGGCCAGTACGATGCCGCGCCGTGCACCGGGATCGAGGCATCATGTCATGCACGTAGTGCTCCCGGACCTGATCCGGGCCGCAGCAGCGGCGAATGCCGACGCCCCGGCTCTGCTCCATCGCGAGCAATGCCTTTCCTATGGCGATCTCGCGGACCGCATCGAGCGGGCGGCGGCCGGAATGCGGGCGCTCGGTCTCGAGCGAGACGACCGCGTCGCCGTGTACCTGCCCAAGGTGCCCGAATGCGTGGTGGCACTGTTCGCCGCTTCCCTCGCCGGTGGTGTGTTCGTGCCGGTGAATCCCGTACTCAAGCCGCACCAGGTCGGGCACATCCTGCGTGACTGCAACGCGCGGCTGCTGGTAACGTCTGCCGCCCGCGCGGCGGGTCTGTCCGGGGAACTGGATCAGTGCCCGGACCTGCGGCACGTGGTCGACATCGATGCGCCGGCAGGGACGGATACCGGCATCACGCAGCGAACCCCCTGGTCGCAGCTCATCGGTCAAGACTCCGCGCACTCCGCGCTCGATCGCATCGAGAGCGACATGGCATCGATTCTCTATACATCGGGCAGCACGGGGCGTCCCAAGGGCGTGGTACTGTCCCATCGCAACATGCTCTCCGGCGCGCAGAGCGTTGCGTCCTATCTCGGTAACGTGAGCCAGGACCGCCTGCTGGCGGCCTTGCCGTTCAGTTTCGACTATGGGCTGAGCCAGCTCACGACCGCCTTTCATGCCGGCGCCTCGGTCGCGCTGATCGACTATCTATTGCCCCGCGACATTGTCAACGCGGTGGTGCGTCACGGAGTCACGGGGCTCGCCGGCGTGCCACCGCTGTGGAATCAGCTTGCGCGTCTCGAGTGGCCCGCAGCGGCACGTGCGACGCTGCGTTACCTCACCAACTCGGGCGGCGCGATGCCGTTGGCCACCACGCGGGCACTTCGCGCGGCCCTGCCCGAGGCCCGGCTGTATCTCATGTACGGACTTACCGAAGCGTTTCGCTCCACCTACCTCCCACCGGAGCACGTCGACACGCTGCCCCATTCCATGGGTCAGGCCATTCCCAACGCCGAGGTAATGGTCGTGCGAGAGGACGGGAGCGAGTGTGCCCCGGGCGAGACCGGCGAACTGGTGCATCGGGGCCCGCTCGTGGCGCTCGGGTACTGGAATGATCCCGAACGCACGGCGGAGCGATTCCGGCCCGCGCCAGGCCGGCCCGCCGGCCTGCCGCGTGCCGAGATCGCGGTCTGGTCAGGGGACAGGGTTCGGCGTGACGAACATGGCTGGTTGTATTTCGTGGGCCGCAATGACGAGATGATCAAGTCCTCCGGTTACCGCATCAGTCCGACCGAAATCGAGGAAGTCGTGTATCGGTACGACGGCGTGGACCAGGTCGCCGCCATCGGCGTACCACATCCCGAACTCGGGCAGGGAATCGTGCTGGCGGTCCAGTACGGCGATGCAGGTATCGAGCACGATGCCCTCCTGGCCCATTGTCGCAGCGAGCTGCCCGCATTCATGGTGCCGCACCGGATCGAGCTGCGCGCCGAGCTGCCCCGCAATCCCAACGGCAAGATCGATCGCGCAGCCCTGGCCCGCGAATTCCACGACGCGTTGTCGGGAGAGGATGTCGCATCATGATTCGCCCGGTCATTCACTGCGCCATGGAGCACTGCCCAATCGTCGGCGACGAGCTCGTCGTGAACGGCGTCCCGGTGTCCACGCTTGCCGCGCGCATCGGCCATACTCCGTTCTACGCCTACGATCGCGGGGCAATGGAGCGCCGGGTCGCCGACCTGCGGGCGTGCATGCCGGAAGAAGTCAGCCTGCATTACGCGGTAAAGGCGAATCCGATGCCCGCGGTCGTAGCCCACATGGCGATGCAGGTCGATGGTCTCGACGTCGCCTCGCTGGGGGAACTCCGCGTTGCCCTGGACGCCGGCGCAGCGCCGGCAACGATCAGCTTTGCCGGGCCCGGCAAGCGCGACGTGGAGCTGCGGGCGGCAATCGCCGCCGGGATCACGGTCAACGCCGAATCCGCGGCGGAGATCGAACGACTGGCCGCGGCCGGTGCGGAGCTCGGGATCCGCCCGGAGGTGGCTGTGCGGGTCAATCCGGACTATGAGCTCAAGTCTTCGGGCATGAAGATGGGGGGCGGGCCGCGCCAGTTCGGAATCGACGCCGAGCAGGTTCCGGCCGTGCTGGGACGAATCGGCGAACTGGACCTGCACTTTCGCGGATTCCACATCTTCAGCGGATCCCAGAATCTGCGTGTCGCGAGCCTGATCGAGACCCAGGACGCGACGTTCGAGCTGGCCCGGCGCCTGGCGGCAGAGGCCCCGGGTCCGATCGAGATGCTCAACATCGGCGGCGGTTTCGGCATTCCCTATTTTCCCGGCGACGAATCACTCGACCTGGAGCCGGTCGGCGACAACCTGGCGAAGCGAATCCGCGAATGGCGAACCCACATCGAAAGCACCGAGATCGTGCTCGAGCTGGGTCGCTATCTCGTGGGTGAAGCGGGCGTCTACGTCTGCCGGGTGACGGAGCGAAAGCAATCGCGCGGGCAGCTGTTCCTGATTACCGACGGTGGCCTCCATCATCATCTGGCGGCATCGGGCAATTTCGGCCAGATCCTGCGCAAGAACTATCCCGTGGTAGCGGCATGCCGGGTGCACGGAGAACCGCGCGAGCTGGCGAGCGTGGTAGGCCCCCTGTGCACCCCCCTGGATCTGCTCGCCGACCGGATCGAGCTCGGCAGGGCAGAGGCCGGCGACCTGATCGCCGTGCTGCAGTCCGGCGCCTACGGCTTCAGCGCCAGCCCACACCACTTCCTCGGTCACCCTCCGCCGATCGAGCACCTGGTCTGATCGTGTCGTACCGGGCAAGCGCTGTCGTCAACGTCCGCGCCGCGGCCCGTCATCGTGCCGTCACGCCATGAGCATCCGGCGCGGCATGGCCCGGGGGGCAGCGTGGCTGGTGTCGCTGCGCTTCTTCATGCGAATTGTCGGCGTCCTCAGCACCGTTGTGCTCGCGCGCCTGCTTGTACCCGCGGATTTCGGGCTGGTCGCGATGGCCACCGTGATCATGGGACTGATCATGATGCTGGGCGAGATGAACGTCGAGGCCGTGCTGATCCAGCGGTCGGAGATCGACGACAGCTACCTCGACGGTGCCTTCGGCCTGAAGCTTCTCATGGCCGCGGTCCAGGGGATCATGCTGGCTGCCCTCGCCGTGCCCATTGCCGATTTCTACGGCGACCCCAGGCTGCAACCCATCATCTATGCATTCGCGCTCACACTGTTCGCGGGCGGGTTGACCAACACGGGGATCGTGCAGTTCCAGCGAGAGATGCGCTTCCAGCAGGAATTCCTCATGCGCGCCATCCCGAAGGTGGTGGCGTTCGTGGTGACGGTCGTGATCGCGTATGTGACACGCAGCTACTGGGCGCTCGTCGCGGGGACGTTCGTCAACCAGGCGGGACGCAGCGCCATGAGCTATGCCCTGCATCCCTACCGGCCGCGTCCTTCGCGCGAGCACTGGCGCGAAATCTTCCGATTCTCCAAGTGGATGGTGATGAACCAGGGCCTCGCCTTCATCGGCCGGCGGGGGCCGGACCTCGTGCTTGGCAGGCTCGTCGGTTCCCGGGGCGTCGGCCTGTTCTCCGTGTCCTACGAGATCGCCATGCTGCCCACCACCGAGCTGGCAGCACCCATCAATCGGGCCATATTCGCCGGGTATTCCCGCATGGACCGCGCCAGCGGAGAGCTGCGCCGCGGCTATATCGATGTGGCCGGCATGATCGCGCTGGCAGCCGTGCCGGCCGGGGTCGGCATTGCAGCGGGCTCGCCGGTACTCATTCCACTGCTGCTGGGACAGAACTGGCTGGATGCCGTCCCGCTGGTACAGATGCTGGGCGTGGCAGGCGCGCTGGCCGCTCTCATGAGCAACTCCTTTGCGGTGTTCATCGCACTCGGCCGGCCCTACATCATGACCGCCCTGTTGTGCCTGCGCGTGGCGGTGCTCGCCGTGGCGGTCATCTACGGGGCCATGAATGCGGGGCCATGGGGGGCCGCGCTGGCCTGTCTGGTGGTCAACACCCTGATGCTGCCGGTTCAGCTACTCACCACCCTGCATTTCATCGAGGCCCGTGTGCGGGATTACTTGCCGGCGGTATATCGGCCCGTACTGGCTGCCGCGCTGATGTACGGCATCCTCGATTTGCTGATCGTACCCTGGCTGCTGGCGGGGACACTTCCCCAGGCAGTGGACGCCTTGCTCGTCGTTGCAGTCGGGGCGGTGCTCTACACGGCCTGCGTGCTGCTGTTATGGCTGGCGGCGGGCCGTCCGCAGGGCGCCGAACCGAGGGCGCTGGAGATACTGCGGACGCTGGTCTGGCGCTGGCGATCCCGGACCTCGTGAACCACGATGAATCCTTCCACTGTGTGCAGAGGTCATGATACTTCGCCATTCGTTGCCTGCCGTGGTAGGTTGCGTAATGCGTGTGTGATGGCGCCTCGGTACCAGGGACGGGGACTTCAAGTGTCGTACACACTTGGGAATTCCCGGGACACGCATCACGCGCATCCTCCCCGGTGGATGGAGGCTGGCGTTGTCTCCTGCCGATGACCAGTCACGGAACGGCGCTGCCGGCCGGCCCGGGTCCGGCACCTCGGTGGCCGAAGGGGCGGAGTACGCTTGCCACCGGTCACAGGCCGAGGTCGAGGGCCGGAACGAGGAAAGCCTTCGTGCCGCCCGAACGCTGTCCCGAACACGGCTCGACCCCTGGGTCGGCAATCCCGACTATCTGTTGCTGAAGCAGCGCCGCCGGCACTTCGAGTCCTGGCTGGCCGAACTGCCGACCGGACCGCTCGACATACTGGACGTGGGCGGACGAATCCAGCCCTACCGGAGTCTTCTGGAAGCGCGCTGCCGCTCCTATATCGCCATCGATCCGCAGTCCGAGGGGTTGGCGGATGTCGCCGCCACCGGCGCCGCCTTGCCGTTCCCGGACGAGT
>CAYZHJ010000086.1:0-12102 GCA_964478305.1 uncultured Ectothiorhodospiraceae bacterium | reverse complement strand
TGGGTCCGTGGACTGGGTGTTGGTGGGGCCGACGCTGGTGGCCCATCTTTTAACACACCGGATTTGTTGGGCCTCCTTCGTCGGCCCAACCTACGTACTACATCTGATCGACCACCGGCACCGGTTCCACCGCATCCTCCACGACGGCATTTTCGCCATTGCCGGAATCGTTCCGGTTGCCGGCCACCACGCCGGAGCCGGATGCTCCGCCCTTGTCAGCCGCTTGCGGCTCCAGGGTGGCCATGGTCTCGTGGGCCAGGGCCTGCAGCCGTTCGGGCTCGATCGCACCGCTCAGGAGGTAGGTGCTGTCGCCCTGGTGCCAGTAGGCGAGGGTGAAGTCCCCGTTCCGCAGCGTGTACACGCTGGCCGGGTCGATCCTCGAGTCGCGCGTGACCAGCAGTTGCAGGGTCCGGCCGTTGGCATCGCGATACTCGTAGCGCCGCAGGCCGGCCGAGGGATCCTCCAGCGATACGTTGCCGGTGGCTGTCAGGCCGATGGAGGACAGGTCCGGTGCGCCCTCGGGCAGCAATGTCTCGCCGGCATTGCTCGCCGCGATCGTGCCGGTATCGACGCGCTCGTTCGCCCCGGTCAGTTTCTCCGCCGTCTGCTCGGCCAGCGAGGCGTCGGTATCCCCGCCTTCCGGGCTGTATTCGATCTGCGCCACCAGCCAGCCGACGGCAATGCCGATCACGAGCGAGGCCGCGAGAGCGAATCGCGGATGCGATCGTTCCGGTTGCTGCAGCCTTTCCTGCAGACGGGGCGGGAGCGGCTGCCGGGCGATGTCGCCGTAGGCTTCGCGCAGGAGCTCATCCTGGCGACGCCAGGCTTCCACGCGTGCCGCATCCTCGGGATGGTGATGCAGATGCTCTTCCACCCGGGCCCGCAACGCGGAACCGGCGGGCAGACGCCCCTCGGCATGCGCGATCAGATCCTCGGGTCGGATCGGATTGTTCGGTTCGTCTGTCATGGTCATTTCACGGTTCGCAGGACGGGCGTGTCCGCATCCGTGCCGGTTTGCTCCCTCAGGGCCTCGCGGCCTCTCGACAGGCGCGAGCGCAGCGTGCCCACGGGAATGCCCAGGATCCAGGCCGCTTCCTGGTAATCGACGTCCTCCAGGGCGACCAGCAGGATCGCGGCACGCTGTGTCTCGGGCAGGGTTTCGAGTGCCCGGACCAGTTCGCGGCATTCCTGCCGCAGTTCCGCTTCATTGTCGCGCAGGGGCTGATCGGCCTGATGGCGGTGCCACTGCATGGCATGTTCCCGTTCCAGCGTCCGGCGCTTGCGCCGGTTGAGATACAGCCGGTACAGCATTCGCATCAGCCAGCTGCGCAGGCGTCCCTGCGGCCGCCACAGGCGGCGTTTGCGCAGGGCGCGCTCGATCGTGTCCTGCACCAGATCATCGGCCGCGTCGACCGTGCCGGTGAGGGCGACGGCGTACCGCCGCAGATGCGGCAGCTCCGCGAGCAGGAGCTCGTTGAATTGTTGTGCGCTGATGCGAACGGCGACGTCTCCTCCGCACACCGAATTCGATTCCGGCCTCGTTCAGGACCAACAACAACCGAAACCGGGTTCCGGTTCCATGTCTTGCACGCCGGCCGGCGGTCCGGTACATCCTCCTCCAGTGGGCCGGATTCTTCAACTGATTGATTTTATTGAATGAAGATCGTTATCCGAAAACACTTTCCGGGGTGCTGGAAGCGCAATCAAATGATCGATGGAACTCGCGGGGGAGTCCGGCTGTTGATGAAGGTGAGCGCCGGGAATGCCGGTGCACACGCTGTTTCCATTGTTTGAACGGGAGAAGATTCAATGACACTGCGAATCTCCAGTCTGAAGTACGGATTGCTTGCTGCGGTGCTGTTCGCGCTGTCCCCCGCCGTGCCGGCCCAGGAAGGCGATGGGGAGTTCAGCGAGGGTCAGCTCGAGTCCTTCATGATGGCCCGCGCGGAAGTGCGCGAGATCCAGGCCGAATACTCGTCCCGGCTGCAGGAAGTCTCCGACGACCGGAAGGTGGCCGAGTTGCAGGTCGAGGCCCAGGAGAAGATGGTCAAGGCGGTCCAGGACGAGGACCTGACGGTCGAGGAGTTCAACGAGATCGCACGCAAGGCCAACAGCGATCCGGAATTCAACGAGCGCCTGCAGGAGCTGGCGGAGTAGTTCCGGGACGGCAATCGAGTCGATTCCGTGCCGTCGGCCGGATCGGGACTGGTCCCGCATCCGGCCGTTCTCGTTTGCTCCACGGATCCCGGCCCGCAATCGGCATCCACGCTGTTATCATGCCCATTTTGAACGAGCGGGAGTATCCGCCTCATGCATGCTGGCTCATCGTCGCCGAAATCCACCGCGGCCCGGACGGGATTCGCCCTGCTGCTTTTCCTGCTGGCCGTGTCGCCGGCGACTCCGCAAGCGGAGGATGCCGGCAGTTCCGCCGATGCGGACGGGGAAAACGCACTGGCCGCCGAGGCGGCGAAGGAAACGGCCGATGCCTACTACACCGAACTGGCCATGATGCTGGGCCGGCTCCAGGCAGGCTATGAACTGTATCGAATCGGTGACCGCGCCGACGGCGGCAGGCATTTCGTGGCGCTGGCGGAGCAGCATCTGCCCGTGGTGCGTGAAGCGCTGGAGGCACGCGACCTCGATCTGCTGATCCGGCGCATCGAGCAACTGGCGGCGGAGGCCGGCCGCAGCAATTCCTGGATCGAGGTGCAGGACCTGCACGAGGCCAGCCGCATGTCGATGCAGCACGCGCTGAGCCGGGTCGATCCCTCCACGCGCGAGGATCCGGTCTTCAAGGTGGAAATCGTGGTGGCGCTGGCTCGCGAGGCCGTACGGAGTTACGAGGCCGCCCTCGATGGCGGGGAATTCGTCCGGCCGGAGGCGTATCAGGCCGCCTACGGCTACATCAGCTACGGGAACCTGCTGCTCGAACGCAACGCCGGTCTGCTCGCACAGGCCGACGACGAGGTCCATGAATCCTTCATCGAGCGCTACGAGGCCTTGATGGATGCCTGGCCGTCCGTGCGAATACCGGCCAGCCAGAGAATCGCTCCCGAGGATCTGCGTGAGCGCCTCGCCGCCCTGGAGGCGGCCGCGGAGCGGTTCTGACGGGATCCCCGCGTTGCCTTGACCCCGCCGGGCGGGCATGCTCGGCGAATGCCGGGTCGCACATCCATCCTCTGCCTGGTCTCCGCCGTTCTCGCGGCGACGGCCGCGTTTCCCGTCGTCGCCGAGAGTGACGGCGAGGAAGGGCTCGAACCCGTGCGTCTCCAGCTCAAGTGGCGTCACCAGTTCCAGTCCGCGGGATTCTATGCCGCCATCGAGCAGGGCTATTACCGCGAGGCCGGTCTCGAGGTGGATCTGCGGGTACCGGAACCTGGAGAGGATCCGGTGAAGGTCGTGCTCGACGGACGTGCCGAGTACGGGATCGGTACCGCCGATCTGGTGATCGCGCGCAGTCGCGGGCGGAAGGTGGTCGCGCTCGCCGCCATCTATCAGCACTCGCCACTGGTGCTGCTGGCACGCCGAGATGCCGGTATCGAGACGTTGCACGATCTGGTGGGCAAGCAGGTGATGATGGAGCACCAGGCTGCATCCTTGCTGGCGTACCTGCGCGACGAGCGTGTTCCCACCGAACGTATCGAGTTCATCGAGCACTCGTTCTCGCCGGACGATCTCGTCGAGGGGCGAATCGACGTGATGAGCGCCTACAGCACCGACGAACCCTTCCTGCTGGAACAGGCCGGAGTCGATTACCTCGAGTTCACTCCCCGTGCCGGTGGCATCGATTTCTACGGCGACACCCTGTTCACTACCGAAGACGAGATCGAGCAGCATCCGCAGCGGGTGCGCGCCTTCGTCGATGCGACGCTGCGGGGCTGGAATCATGCCCTCGACAACCCCGAAGAGATCGTCGATCTGATCCTGTCGGAATACAGCCGGCGTCACAGCCGCGAACACCTGTTGTTCGAGGCCGAACGCAGCAGACGGCTGATCGCCGCCGACATCGTCGAACTCGGTTACATGAACCCCGGCCGCTGGCGCTACATCGCCGAGGTGTACCGCTCGCTGGGATTGATGCGTGACGGCTTCGACCACGAGAAGTTCCTCTGGAGTCCCGGCCGGGAGGATCGAACCGGAGTGCTCCTGATCGCGGCCGGCACCCTGCTCGCGATGATGCTGATCCTGATGGTGTCCTGGCACTTTCATCGTCTCAATCGCTCGTTGCGCCGCGAGATGGCCGTGCGCGAACAGGCCGAACAGGAACTGCGAGCGAGCGAGGAACGACATCGGCTGCTGGTGAATGCAGCCCCGTTCCCGGTCGTCATCACGCGCCTGAGTGACGGGCTCCTTCGATTCATCAATCCGATCGCGGCGCAGAAGTTCGGCATTGATCCGCGGATCGCGGTGAAATACCACGCTCCCGACTTCTACGCGCAGCAGTCCGAGCGCAGGCGCCTGCTCGCACTGATCGAGACAAGCGGTACGGTCAATCGATTCGAGACGCGTCTGCGCTCGCTGGATGGCAACGAATTCTGGGTCGACATGAGTGCAACCCGGCTGCAGTACGACGGCGAGGAATGCATTTTCGTTGCCTTCAGCGACATTACCGAGCGCAAGGAAATGGAGCAGAGCCTGCGCCGGATCGCCGATACGGACGCACTGACGGGGGTCTCCAGCCGCCGCAGGTTCCTGCAATTGCTGGAGGAGGAGATCGCGCTGTTGTCGCGTCACGATCGTCGGGCCTGCCTGCTGAGTCTCGACCTGGATGACTTCAAGCAGATCAACGACCGTCACGGGCATCCGATCGGCGACCGGGTGCTGGCCGACTTCGCCCGCGAGGTCGGGCGGATACTGCGCACTCCCGACACGCTGGGTCGTCTGGGAGGAGAGGAATTCGCCATACTCCTGCGCGAAACGAACCCGGACGACGGGGTGACGGCGGCGGAACGCATCCGCTCGAGGGTCGAACGCATGAAACCGCCCGATCTCGAGGACGACGAACGGCTGACGGTGAGCATCGGCGTCACGGCGGTCCGGGCCGGGGACACGGTCGAATCGCTCATTGGCCGTGTCGACGATCTGCTCTACGCCGCCAAGGACGCCGGCCGCAACTGCGTGCGCAGCGGCTGACGGGAGGCGACTCTACGGCGAGCGCCGCTCGTGGCAGAATGAGCATTTGCATGAGCGAGGGAGTCGCGATGAAACCACCCCGATTCCGACCGCAGCCATCGCTGACGTCGCGGTGAGCGTTCCCGCCGGCAGCACGCTCCCCCTGGCGAGCCGCCTCTGGTCGGTGGTACAGGGAGCGCTCGCCGTCATCGCACTCGGGCTGGGCGTGGGCACGGTCGCGGCATTCGCGGCGGACGCCTTCGTTTCCGCCATTGTCTGGCTCAACGACCGTTTCTGGATTTCTCCCCGCAGCCGCATGATGGACGGTAACTGGCCGTGGCTGACGACGGCCACGATCGCGGTCCCGGCCATCGGCGGTCTGCTGGTCGGTCTGCTGACGCGGTATCTGATGCCGGACCGGCAGCCGCAGGGACCGCCCGACGTGATCGAGGCCGCGCAACGCGGCCACGGTCACGTGCCCCTGAAGGGCGGGCTGGCCAGCGCGGCCGCGGCGCTGCTCTCGCTCGGCAGCGGCGCCTCGGTGGGCCAGTACGGGCCGCTGGTGCATCTGGGGGCGACCCTCGGCTCCGCCTTCGGCCGTTTCTCCCGTGCCGCCCGCGGAACCCTGTCCAGCATCGGTGTCGGCTGCGGCGTGGCCGCGGCGATCGCGACCGCCTTCAACGCGCCCATTGCCGGCATCCTGTTCGCCCACGAGGTGATCCTGCGCCACTATTCACTGCGCGCGTTCGCACCGATCACCGTCGCCGCCACGATGGGATACGTGGTCGCCAGCGTCGTGCTGGAACGGGAACCCCTGTTCCGCGTGGAGGAGATCGCGCGGGTCGGTCCCTGGGAATACCTGTCGTTCATCCTGATTGGAATCGGGGGTGCCTTTGTAGCCATCGTCTACATGCGCGCGATCCTCGGGACCCAGAAGCTGGCTGCCCGCACGCCCGTGCCGGCCGTGCTGCGGCCGGCCATGGCCGGTGCGGTACTGGGCGTGATGGCCCTGTGGCTGCCGGACATTCTCGGCATGGGCAGGGAGGTGCTGCGCTTCTCGATCATTCCGGGCGCCTTCGGCGCGGACGAGCTGGCACTGCTGCTGGTCGCCAAGATCGCCGCTACCGCCCTGTGTCTCGGATTCGGTTTCGTCGGCGGCGTGTTCAGCCCCTCTTTGTTGATCGGCGCCCTGTTCGGTGCCCTTGCCGGATTGCTGCTCCTGCCGATCGTCCCCGGGTCGGCCGATTCGCTCAGTGTCTATGCCATCTGCGGCATGGCGGCCGTCACCAGTCCCGTGATTGGTGCACCGATCAGTACCATCCTGATCGTGTTCGAGCTGACCCGGAACTACGGCCTGACGACTGCGGTGATGGTGAGCGTGGTGTTCGCCAATCTGGTTTCCTATCGCCTGTATGGCCGCAGCATGTTCGACAAGGTCCTGCAGAATCGCGGGGTGGATCTGTCGCTCGGACGCGATCAGCTCGTTCTCGACCGTACGCCGGTTGGTCCGTACATTTCGGACCAGTATGTCGCCGCACACCCGGGCGAACAGCGCAGGACGCTGTGCGACCGCCTGATTGAAGCCGGTGCGGGCGAGGCGCAGCTCGTCGATGCCGGCGGTATCTACCTCGGCACCATCACGCTCGGCCATCTGCTGGTCGAACTCGATGAGCGCGAGGCCGAGCCGGTCGATCCGCTGGCAGTGCGGGACGAGGCAGCCCTGCACGAGGACGCCTCGATCCGGCGGGCACTGGAGCATGCCGAGCGTAACATCGGCGAGATGCTGCCGGTGCTCGCGACCGGCAGCGAGCGCCTGGTGGGGGTGGTAGACCAGTCCGTGCTGGTGCGTGCCTATCGCGAGACCCTGCACGGCATCCGGCGCGAGGAGCATGCATCGTGACCGGCGTGAAGCCCGGCCGGAAGATCGTTGTCGTGCTCTTGTACTGCGCGGCCGCGGCCGCGGAGTCCGAGACCCTCACCGTCGCTACCTGGGGTGGTGCCTACGAAGAGAGCCAGCGCAAGGCCTATTTCGAGCCGTTCACCGCCGACACCGGCATCCGGATCGAAACGGCCGCCTACACCGGCGGCGTGCAGTCCCTGATCGAGAATGCGCCGGACGAGACGAATGGCTGGGACGTGGTCGACATGACCATGGCGGATCACCGCCGCGCCTGCAGTCAGGGACTTCTGGAACCGATGCCGGCCGATCTGCTCGAGCCGGCGCCCGACGGCACACCGCCGGAACAGGACTTCCTGGAGGACAGCTTCACGCCCTGCGGCATGGCGCACATCGTGTTCTCGACAGTGGTGGCCTACGACAAGCGTGCCTTCCCCGGCGCGCGGCCGTACCGGATCGGACACCTGTTCCGGCCGGACCTGTATCCCGGCAAGCGCGCCCTGCAGCAACGCCCGGACGCGATTCTCGAGTGGGCGTTGCTGTCCTACGGGGTGCCGGTCGACGACCTCTACAACCTGTTGAGCACGGAGCGCGGGCTCGAGCTCGCGTTCGAGCGCCTCGATGCCATTCGCGACCGGATCGTCTGGTGGCGCGATCCGGCGGAAGCGGTACGGCTTCTGGTGGACGGCGAGGTTGCCATGGCTTCCGGCTACAACGGCCGTTTCTTCGAGGCCGGCGTGATACGCGGAGAGCCGATCGAGATCATCTGGGACGGCCAGGTCTACGAGCTGGAGGCCTGGAGTGTGCTGCGCGACAGTCCGCGGGTGGACGCCGCCTGGCGTTTCATCCGCTTTGCCACCCGTACCGCGAGTCTCGCCCGCCAGGCCTCGTACATCGCCTACGGTCCCGCGCGCCTGTCGGCCGCGAGGCAGGTGGGCGAGCACGCCGAGATCGGCGTCGACATGTGGCCGCACATGCCGACCACGCCGGCCCATCTCGAGACCGCCATCCGCAAGGATGCCGACTGGTACGCGCGGACCCGCGGGCGGCTCAACGAGCGGTTCGATGCGTGGCTGGCCGCTGGTTCGGATTGAAAAGTTCGTAGGTTGGGCCGACGAAGGAGGCCCAACCTACGCGCTGCCATCTGCCATCTCTGTAGTAAAATGCCCCTGACGGCAATCGCCCGTCAGCTTCGAGGGAGGCCCCATGGCCACCGCAATCTTTGCCGCCGGTTGTTTCTGGCATGTCGAGCACGCCTTCCGGCAGATCGAGGGCGTGCAGGAGGTCGAATCCGGCTACATCGGCGGGCATGTCGAGAATCCGACCTACAAGCAGGTGTGCAACGGCGGTACCGGCCACGCCGAGGCGGTCCGGGTCGCGTTCGACCCGCAGCGGGTGAGCTACGAGCAGCTGCTGCAGGTGTTCTGGGACTGTCACGACCCGACCCAGGTGAACCGCCAGGGACCCGACATCGGGACGCAGTACCGTTCCGCGATCTTCTGCCTCGACGAATTCCAGCGCGAGGCGGCCGAGCGCTCGAGAAACGAGCAGGAATGGTCCGGCCGCCACAAGGGGCGGATCGCCACCGAGATCGAACCCGCGGGCACCTTCTACCGGGCCGAGGAATACCATCAGCGCTATTTCGAGAAGAACGGCATCGTCTGCGGGATCTGAAACAGCCGCAAGCGCCCAGCGCCCAGCTGCAAGCTTTCCCTGGTGTCACTTCCCCTCGTACCTGAGTGCGGACAGGCCGTCATTCGCTTCGCGAACACCGGCCCGCCAGGCGGCCGCCGGGCGCAGGCCGCCGGCACGGTGTCTTGGCAGCGGCCGCCGTGCGCGTTATAGTCGCAGTCACTGCATTGAACGGACGGCTTCATGAAGCCTCGCGCACACCAGCAGCAGCCCGTTGCGATCGCCGCCACCCGCGGCGCCGATCGGCGTGTGCATGCCCTGCTGTCCGGCTCCCTCCTGCTTCTTCTCGCGCTTCTGCTCCTCCTGCCCTAGGGCAGGAGACGATGACCTGGCGAGGCCAAACGCACCCAATCCGTGATTTCGAACAGGGTCCCTTCCCGGAAGGGGCAATGTGCTGAAGAATATCCCGATCGGCCCGGTCTCCCGGGACGGCGGAGGCAGAGACGGAGCCCGTCATGAGCCACGAGAAACTGCATGTATTCGACACGACGCTGCGCGACGGCGAGCAGAGTCCCGGCGCGTCGATGACGAAGGAAGAGAAGATCCGCATCGCCAAGGCGCTGGACCGGATGAAGGTCGACATCATCGAGGCCGGTTTTCCGGCAGCGAGCAAGGGTGATTTCGAGGCGGTGCAGGCGGTTGCCAGAACGGTGCAATACAGCACCGTGGCCGGTCTCGCCCGGGCGAAGGAGAGCGACATCGACCGCGCCGGCGAGGCGGTGAAGGATGCCCCGAAGAGCCGCGTTCACACCTTCATCGGCACCTCGCCGATCCACATGGAAGCCAAGCTCAAGATGACGCCCGACCAGGTGGTCGAGGCCGCCGTCGCCTCGGTCGAGCGGGCGCGCAAGTGGACCGACGATGTCGAGTTCTCCTGCGAGGATGCCGGCCGTTCCGAGGCGGATTTCCTGTGCCGGATCATCGAGGCCGCAATCGACGCGGGCGCACGCACGATCAACATCCCCGACACGGTCGGCTACAACGTGCCCGAGCAGTACGGGGCGCTGATCCGCAATCTGCGCGAGCGAGTGCCGAACTCGGACAAGGCGGTCTGGTCGGTGCACTGTCACGACGACCTGGGGATGGCCGTCGCCAACTCGCTGGCCGGGGTGCTGAACGGGGCGCGCCAGGTCGAGTGCACCATCAACGGCCTGGGCGAGCGCGCCGGCAATGCCTCGCTGGAGGAGATCGTCATGGCCGTGCGCACGCGGCGCGACGTGTTTCCCTGCGATACCGACATCGAGACCACCGAGATCCTGCCGACCTCGCGGCTGGTGGCGAACATCACCGGCTTCCACGTGCAGCCGAACAAGGCCATCGTCGGTGCCAATGCCTTCGCGCACGAGTCCGGCATCCACCAGGACGGCGTGCTGAAGGCGCGCGAGACCTACGAGATCATGCGTGCCCAGGACGTCGGCTGGAGCAACAACCGCATGGTGCTGGGCAAGCACTCGGGCCGCAACGCCTTCCGCACCAAGCTGGAGGAGCTGGGCATCACCTTCGAGACCGCGGCCGAGCTGGACGACGTGTTTGCCCGCTTCAAGGACCTGGCCGACAAGAAGCACGAGATCTTCGACGAGGACCTGCAGGCGCTGGTGACCGAGGCCAACGCCGACGAGGTCAACGAGCACTTCCAGCTCCGGCATCTGCGCGTGTGCTGCGAGTCCGACGTGGTGCCGGAAGCCGAGGTGGTGCTGGCGGTCGGCGGCGAGGAGAAGACTGCACGGGCGCAGGGCGACGGCCCGGTCGATGCCGCCTTCAAGGCGATCGAATCGATCGTCGGCAGCGGCGCCGAGCTGCGGCTGTACTCGGTCAACAGCATTACCGGCGGCACCGATGCCCAGGGCGAGGTGACCGTGCGCCTGATGCAGGACGGTCGCGTGGTCAACGGACAGGCCGCCGACACCGACATCGTCATCGCCTCGGCGAAGTCCTACGTCAACGCGCTCAACAAGCTGAACCGGGACGAGTTCCGCGAGCATCCGCAGATCGCCGCGGCGGACGTGTGAGCAGGAGCGATCACAGCAGGCTGCGGCCGCTGCCGGAGGCGCGCCGGCGGGCCTATCTCGAGGCCATGGGGATTCCGCTGTGGCAGCAGCGTGGAGCTGCTGCCACGGAGGCCGCCGCCGCAGCCGCGGAGGCGGAAGCCGGTGTCTCCGCGCCGGACACGGGCGATGCCGTCACGGCCATCGCGGACATGGACCTGCCCGTGCTGGAGGACGCGATCCGGGCCTGTACTGCCTGCGGCCTGTGCGAGAGTCGCACGCAGGCGGTGCCGGGCGTCGGCAACCCGGGCGCGGACCTGCTGGTGATCGGCGAGGCCCCGGGGCAGGAGGAGGACCGCCGCGGCGAGCCCTTCGTCGGCCGTGCCGGGCAACTCCTCGACCGGATGCTGGCCGCGATCGATCTGGACCGGCAGACGGTCTACATCACCAACGTGCTCAAGTGCCGGCCGCCGAAGAACCGCGATCCGAAACCCGACGAGGTACAGGCCTGCAGCCCGTTCCTGCGGCGCCAGATCGAGCTGATCGAGCCGAGGGCGATCCTGGCCGTCGGCCGCGTCGCCGCCCAGCAACTGCTGGAGACCGGCGAGACCATCGGCCGCCTGCGCGGACGCTGGCATCGCTTCGGACCGCGGAACACGCCCTTGCTCGTGAGCTATCATCCGGCCTACCTTCTGCGCAGTCCCGGCGAGAAACGCAAGGCCTGGGCGGATCTAAAGCGGGTGCGCGACGCGCTGCGGCAGGGGAGCTAGATGGTTGCCGTCATCCAGCCACGGCCGGTCATCCGGCCGATGCGGGAAGACGACCTGGTCGGGGTCGTCGCCGTGGAACGCGCATCCTACGGCTATCCCTGGTCGCGGCGCATTTTCGACGACTGCATGCAGGTGGGCTATTGCTGCCTGGTGGCCGAGGCCGACGGCGTGATCCTGGGGCACGGCATCATGCTGTCGCGCGCCGGCGAGGCCCATATCCTCAACCTGTGCGTGGAGCCGTCGTACCGGCGCCGCGGCGTCGCCGCGTACATGCTCGACGAGTTGCTCGAGATCGCCGTGCAGAGCGGTGCCCGCACTGCCTTCCTGGAAGTGCGGCCGTCGAATCCCGGCGCCATCGCGCTCTACGAGCAGGCCGGCTTCCACGAGGTCGGCCGCCGCCCCGACTACTATCCCGCCCCCTTCGGCCGCGAGGACGCCGTGGTCATGGCGCGGGAGCTGCATTTCGACGGCCACTGACCCGGCGGCTCCCACAACCGTTATAATCGCGCCCCGTTCCGCACGGGCCGGGCAGAAGACTTCCCGCAGATGCCGGCGGCCCGCGGGGGTTCGTGGAGTTGATGAAGAACCGCGAATGAACGCGAATGCAAACATCGCCGATGACAGCATGTCGGAGCTGCGCTGACAC
>CAYZHJ010000085.1:0-12211 GCA_964478305.1 uncultured Ectothiorhodospiraceae bacterium | reverse complement strand
AGCGCGGCTCCACCGAGCTGTTCGTCTCGCGGCCGGACCATCGCTACCGCTTCGCGCTGGTGACCGCCGTGCTCGACCGCATGCGGCTGTCGGTGGTGGACGCACGCATCCTGACCTCCCGTACCGGGCGTACCATGGACACTTACCTGGTACTGGAAGCCAACGGCGAGCCGATCGCCGACGACTTCCGCATCGAGGACATCCGCCGGGGGCTGGAAACGGCGCTGGCGACGCCGGAACGCCTGCCGGGCGCGTCCGGGCGGCGTGCCTCGCGGCGCCTGCGACACTTCGAGGTTCCGCTGCGGATCGAGAGCGAGTACAACGAGGAACAGGACGTCACCGCAGTCGAGATCACCGCCGGCGACCGGCCCGGCCTGTTGTCGCGCATCGCGCGCGCATTCCTCGACGCCGGCGTCCGGGTACACAATGCCCGGGTGGCCACGGTCGGCGAGCGCATCGACGACGTCTTCTTCGTCACCGATCCGTACAACCGCCCGCTGACGGCCGAGGGCATTGCCACGCTCGAGCAGGCCATCGAGCACCATATCGACTCACAGGGGAGCGAATGAGCAGCGCAGTCGAATCCGGCAGCGACGACGCCGTCGTCGAGCTCGCATCCGAACTGATCCGGCACCGGTCCGTCACGCCCGACGACGGCGGCTGCCAGGACCTGATCGCCGCGCGGCTGGAACCGCTCGGCTTCCGCATCGAGCACCTGCGCTTCGGCGGGGTCGACAACCTCTGGGCCCGCCACGGCGGGGACCCGCCGCTGGTGGTGTTCGCCGGCCACACCGACGTGGTCCCGCCCGGTCCCGAGGACCGCTGGTCGGATCCCCCGTTCGCCGGCGTCGTGCGCGACGGCATGGTCCGCGGCCGCGGCGCGGCCGACATGAAGGGCAGCGTCGCCGCCATGACGGTCGCCGCCGAGCGCTTCGTGCGCGCGCACCCGGACCACGCCGGCTCGGTGGCGCTGCTGATCACCAGCGACGAGGAGGGCCCGGCGGTGGACGGCACGAAGCGCGTGATCGAGACACTGACCGCGCGCGGCGAGACCCTCGACTACTGCCTGGTGGGCGAACCTTCCTCGGTGGAACGATTCGGCGACACCATGAAGATCGGCCGCCGCGGCTCGCTGACCGGCTACCTCACGGTGCACGGCCTTCAGGGCCACGTCGCCTATCCCGATCGCGGCCGCAACCCGGTGCACGAACTGGCGCCGGCGCTGGCCGAGCTGGTTTCGACCCGCTGGGACGAAGGCAACCCGCACTTCCCGCCGACCAGCTTCCAGATCTCCAACATCCACGCCGGCACCGGCGCCGACAACGTCATCCCCGGTCACGCCGACATGATGTTCAACTTCCGCTATTCGACCGAATCAACCGCGGAAGGACTGGGCCATCGCGTCGTCGAGATCCTCGACCGCCACGGCCTCGAATACGATATCCAGTGGCGCCACGGCGGCGAACCGTTTCTCACCGAGCCGGGCACGCTGACCGAGGCGCTGTCCGCCGCGGTCGAATCCGTGGTCGGCCACCGCCCCGAGCTCGCCACCACCGGCGGCACCTCCGACGCCCGCTTCATCGCCCCCACCGGCGCCCAGGTCATCGAGCTCGGCCCCCTCAACGCCACCATCCACCAGATCGACGAACGCATCTCGATCGAGGACCTCAACTACATGGCCGCGGCCAGCGAGCTGCTGCTGGAGCGGTTGCTTCGGTAGGCTGGGCCGATGGAGGAGGCCCAACCTGCGTGCTGAAGGAAGCACGAATGAGCAAGTAGGCCGGAACGCGAGCGAAGCGAGCTTTCCGGCGGCATCGACCGCGGCACGAGACGCCGGATGGCCCCGGCCATCGCCGACCGAACGCCAGTCGGCATCCGGCAACGGCGACGTCGCAGCCGGTCGCAATCCTGCCTGCGGTTTCGTTCTCGTTCGCGGTTGCCATCATCCTGAACGACTGGCGAGCACGATTCACGCACCGACGATCAGGAACACGCCCACCCCGAGCAACACCCCGGCGGCGATCCGCCGGATCCAATGCCCCATGCGGCCCGTGACCAGCGATCCGGTACCGCGTGCCGCCACCCAGGCATAGCCCAGCTTCGGCCCGCCCACGGCCATGATCATGAGCGCGATGACGATGCCCGCATCGAGCGGAGAGATACGCTGCAGGTCGATGAAGGCGGGAAAGAAGCCGAGATAGAACAGGATCGCCTTCTGGTCGGCCAGCGTGATCAGCAGCCCGGTCATGAAACTGGACAACCACGAATAATCAACCTGCCTTCCCGCTTCCGATTCCCGCTCGCGCGACCGCCACAGATCGATGCCGAGCCAGATCAGCCAGGCGCCGCCGAGGTACTTGACCAGCACGAACAGCTCGCCCAGGGCCTCGACCAGCAACGACAGCCCCAGGATCGCCACGGCGATGAAGACGAGGTCACCGGCGACGACCCCCAGGGCCGTGCCGGCGCCGTGCCCGAAACCGGAGGCCGCCGCCCGAGTCGTCACGGCCAGCACGCTGACACTCGGCATGAGCGCCAGGATGATCATGGCCCCGAACAGGCCCAGCATGCTGCCCGCGGTTAGGCTGGTCTGCATCCACTCGATGACACGCACTCCCTGTCCGGACGACGACCGCTGCCGGTCAGCCGTGCTTGTGCTTGCGCTCCCGCCGCCGGTTGATCGGATAGCCGCTCGCCGGGCCGCGGAACGGCTGGATCAGCATGCGGTCGAGCCACAGGTCGCGCACCGTGCGGAACTGCTCGATGCCGATGGTCATGCGTGTATGGCCCTCGCGCGGCTGCGGCCGGTAGGTCCCGAGCAGCCGGTCCCACCACGGCAGGTTGAAGCCGAAGTTGCTGTTGGTCTCGTTCGGATGGATCGAGTGGTGCACGCGATGCATGTCCGGCGTCACGACGAACCAGCGCAGCACCCGATCGATCGGCCCGGGAATCCGGATGTTGGCGTGATTGAACATCGAGGTCGCGTTCAGCAGCACCTCGAAGATCAGCACCGCCACGGCCGGCGGCCCGAGCGCGGCGACCACACCCAGCTTGATGCCCATCGACAGCAGGATCTCGACCGGATGAAAGCGCAACCCGGTCGTGACGTCGAACTCGAGATCGGCGTGATGCATGCGGTGCAGGCGCCACAGCGCGGGCACGGCATGGAACAGCACATGCTGCAGATAGATGGCGAAATCGAGCGCGATGACCGACACCACGATCGCCAGCCAGCCGGGCACATCGACGACATTGAACAGCCCCCAGCCGCGCTCCCCGGCCAGCAGCGCCAGCCCGACGGCCACCAGCGGGAAGGTCAGCCGCACCAGGACCGTGTCCACGGCCACCACGCCCAGGTTGTTGGTCCAGCGCACGAGCCGGGGAATCTCGCGCCGACGACGTGGCGCGGCCAGTTCCCAGATGGCCATCGCCACCAGGATCGCGAAGAAGAACCCGAGCCGGACGAAGGGCTCGTGGGCCAGCAGCAGTTCGCTCACGGAGGTCGGTTCCATGGACTGTGCGCCCCGGCGGGGCACAACGGGCTCCACCATGCGGCGGCACCTTCATTGTCGCCGGATCGTGCCCGTCGATGGAAGCCTGCGCCTACCGCAGCGGCCCTGCCTCTCCGAGCCAGTTGCACCGCTCCAGTCGATACACGCAGCAGTCGTCCCCGCCGAACCGGCGCCGCTCCATGAACCTGAACCCCAGCCGTTCGTAAAAGCGCCGGGAACGGACATTGTCCGTCAACGGATCGACCAGCACCGCCGTCACCGCCGGATCGGCGAAACAGCGCTCGAGCGCCAGCCGCATCAGGGTCGTGCCGTATCCACGGCCGAGATCGTCCGCCTCGCCGATCCACAGATCGATCGCGCGCAGCCCCGCCGGCACCTCGCCCCAGTAATGGCTGTCCTCTCGCGCCGGATCGATGATCTGGATGAAGCCGATCGGGTGCCCGTCCACTTCCGCGATCAGCATCTCGCGCCAGTCGGGCGAGCGCCCGAGTTCTTCCTCCCACTGCCAGTCTTCCTCGCCCTTCGCCGCGATCACGTGCGGCTGTGCATCCCAGTGCCGCAGCAGCTCCAGATCGGCCGGTGTGGCGTTGCGCAGGTTCATCGAAGTGTTCATCGTCTTTGGAACCGCGAATGGACGCGAATATTGGCGCGTCGGGTTATTCGGCCATGTCAGAGCTACGCTGACATCTCCGCGTCGCCGATCGGCTGGAATGAACCACGAATGGACACGAATAGTGTTATCGGCGGAGCCGCTTATGGAGCTTCGCTGGCAGGTCTGCGGTCATCCCGGGACTGAATGATCGAGTGAGTGTCAGCGGAGCTCCGGCAACCGCATGATGCATGTTGTTTCACATTCGTGTTGATTCGTGTCCATTCGTGGTTCCATGCAACCCATGCTGTCCGCCGGCAGCGGACTCGCAGCGCAGCTCCGGCGAGCACCGGGAACCGACACGCCAATATTCGCATTCATTCGCGTCCATTCGCGGTTCCAGTCAATGCCGACCTATTCCCCACCGACCCCCATCTCCCGGAACCGCTCGATGGCCTCGCTCGGCTCGAAATCCTCCAGTTCGAACATCTGCCGTACCTCGACCTCGCAATCCTCGCCCGGACCGCGCGGATTGGGGAACTGCAACGCCCACTCGACAGCCTCCTCGCGCGAATCGACGCGAATGATGGTATAGCCGGCAACCAATTCCTTCGTCTCCGAAAACGGCCCGTCGACCACGCTGCGCTTGTCGCCGGCATACCGCACCCGGAAGCCCTTCGAGCTGGGCTGCAGTCCGGAAGCGTCGACCAGCACGCCGGCCTCCTGCAGCCTTTCGTGGAAATCCGCCATCTCGGCGACCGCCTCCGGGTCGGGCATTTCGCCACCCTCGACCCGCTCGTCACCCTTCACAATGATCATGAATCGCATGGCAATGCTCCTGTTCGAATCCCGTGGCTACGGAATCACGCCTTCTGCCCGCTCACGATCGGCCGTACCTCGATGCAGCCCAGGCGGCCGGGCGGAATGCGCGACGCAATGCGGATGGCCTCGTTCAGGTCACGCGCCTCGATCAGATAGAAGCCGGCAAGCTGCTCCTTCGTCTCGGCGAACGGGCCATCGAGCACCGAGACATTGCCGTTGCGGGGCCGGATCGTGGTGGCCGTCTGCACCGACTCGAGCCGCTCGGAGGCGACGAGCTGCCCGCTCCTTTCCAGCTCCGCGGCGTGATCCACGCATTCCCGTTCCACCGCATCCACCGTGGCGGACGGCAGTTCTTCGAGCGTGCTCTCGTCGACATAAATCAGGCAGAGATACTTCATGACACCCTCCGATCCGGCTCCAGCCATCAGCCGGACGGGCATCGCGGCCTCCGTACCGGCAACGTCTTCACGGGATAGTCGTCCGGACGGACGCGAAATCGACAGGCCGGTTCCCCCGGCTCGCAGTCGGGATTGCCGGGGCGGGCGGGTCGCACGAGAGCGCGGTGCGATCTCCTGCGCCGGGCAATGCCGGCACTACAGGCCGGGAGCCCGGAGCAGCCGGAGTCGACACCACCTACACCCAGACATCATTCTCTGCCGTCAACTCGCCCCCCGAATCCCCGGTATTCACCACGCCGCGGGGCTCGATCAGCAGCACGTGACATTCTCCCTCGGCGAACGGCCTGTGCTCGACTCCCTTCGGCACCACGTACAACTCGCCCTCCGAGAGATGCACCCGGCCATCACGGAAGTCGATACCCATCGACCCCTTGATCACCAGGAACACCTCGTCCGTGTCCTTGTGGTCATGCCATACGAACTCGCCACTGAATTTCGCCAGCTTGAACTGGTAGTCGTTCATTTCGGCAACGACGCGCGGCGACCAGTACTCGGAGAAACGCGTGAACTTTTCAGCCAGATTGATCACACCCGATGACACGACTTCCTCCTCGCTCTCGAATCGAATTCGTCGAAAACCCGCGATGGTCCGTCACCCGATCCGGACATGGCCGACGCTTCACCGATCAGTCGCCTCCGGCCGGGATTGCTCGAGCAGCAACCAGTCGATCTTCGATTCCGCGTGAAACTCGCGAACCGGCTGCGGCTCGATCGGCGTGTCGATCGCGCTCACGGCCAGGCCGAAAGTGTTGCCGTTGTCCCGGATGAACTGAAGCGACGAACCGCAGACTTCGCAGAAGGTCCGGCATGCCTGTTCCGAGGAACGATACGTGACAACATGTTCCTTGCCGGCGATGAATCGGAAGTCGTCATGCGCCACTCGCGCGAATGTGGCATACGCCGCCCCGTGCATCTTCCGGCACATGCGGCAATGGCAATGCAGCACTTCGGAAGGCGGACCATTGAACCGGAAAGTCACCGCCTCACACAGGCACGATCCCGTATATACCTCGGTTTCCATGATTCGTTTTCCCATCGCGTAAAGAAAGGGGGCAGCCGGACACTGACCCGGGAAGATCGGGAAACCGGTCAGTTACCACCAGCCGCATTTCCTTCCGGCAGCAACTCCCGGACCGGCCGGACCTCGATGCTGCCGTAGCGCGCGGGCGGGATCCTGCCCGCAAGCCGGATTGCCTCGTCGCGATCGCGCGCCTCCAGCAGGTAGAATCCCGCCAGCTGTTCCCGGGTTTCCGCGAACGGGCCGTCGACGGCGGCGACCTTGTCATTCCGGACCCGGACGGTCGCCGCTGTCTCCACCGGATGCAGCGGTTCGCCTCCAATGTAATGACCATCCGCGTCCAGGCTCTCGACACAGGCCATGCATTCCCGGTTCAATGCGTCCCATTCCTCCTGGGTCATGTCCTTCATGATCCCTTCGTCGTAATACACGAGTGCGACGTATTTCATTTCCATTCTCCATATTCGACGAGGACTGCAGCGAGTCCAGCCGGTTCTTCCGCATGCATGCCGGGCCGGTAGCGGCTACTCGTTTCCTGGTCCTGCATGATCGTAACCCCTGCCCAGGAACTGGAGCAGACAGAATCCATGTCCGAAAGGATCGCTCATTGCCGCCAGCTTCTCCCACGGGAATATCCGTATCTCCCCCTTTGTCGGCGCTATTCCGCTCGGCAGATTCGGTCTCTTTCAGACCGCACGCGCAACATACCTGGCAAAAATGCCATCCGGCGAGTACACGGCATCCTCGACCCGAAACCCATTGCGTTCGAGCATGGACTCGAGAAGCCAGGTGAAAGTCGAGTGCTCATTCCGGACATGCTCCTCGATATCGGCACGAGTCCAGCCATCCTCCACATCGAGGCCGATCGTCGCACACCAGTCATCGAGTCGACGTTCCGCTTCGGAAGGTTCGAAACTGTAGACGATATCCCACAATCGCAGGATACCTCCCGACCGGATGATATTGCGCAATCGGTGAAGTGCCAGCGCCTTCCAGAAATCGGGGATGTGATGCAGTGCATAGCGGGAATACACGCAGTCAGCCGGCCGCCCCTGGTGCTCGTAGGTCAGGAAGCCGGACTGGACAATATCGACATTCGACAAGCCCGATGCCGCTACCTTCTCCCGCAGGACAGCCAGCATCACCGGTGAAACATCGACAGCGACCACCCGCTCGCATTCCGGTGCCACGGCGAGCGTGAACTGTCCCGTTCCCGCCCCGATATCGACGACCCGCGATCGCCCATCAAGGCCGAGCTCCTTCAGGAGGGAAAGTTCTTCCCTGGCGCCGGCATTCTCCTTGGAGTCGTACCGTGATGCATGTTCGGCATCGAGGTTCTCCCGCCCGGCACTCGTCAATTCATCGAGTATCCAGTCGCGCCTGGTCATTGTTCCCGCCAATCCTGCATTTCACTTGAAACTCGTTCAATGTCGGCCCGGAGCGTTCCTGGCAGAGCATTCGTGTTCCGTGAACTCACGGACCTGTTCCGAAAAATGGTGGCTCTGTCGATGTCGAATTGCTGCTCCCGGTTACCGGATGCGCGGCCTATCGGTAGCTCGCGGCGGTAATGAACTGCGAGAACGCCTCGCACCACACGATCACGGTATTGTAGTCCGCCGAATCCACCTTGTCGGGCAGCGGCACGAGGAAATTCTCGAAGGTGTCCACGTCGCCGACCCGGACCATGCGGTCGCGCAGACGCTCGAATTCGGCCTCGGTCTCGACGAACTCGGGGGAAAGATACAGCTTGTAGTCGGGACCCGGCGCGAGCCTTCCCATGAGCGCGATGCTCTGCGGGCCGATCGAGACAGTACCCTCGCCCCAGTGGAGCGAATCGCTTCCCGCCAGGTCACGCCGGAACTCCCCCGTGTACACGGCTTCGTCGCGTTGCCGTTCCACTTCCTGCACCGTGGGTGCCGGCGGCGCGGTCAGGATCGGCAGGACATAGATGCCCCCGGCGAATCCCGCTCCGGCGGCAAGTACATGTGAAACGGCAAGAACCAGGATCCTCTTCATCGGCAGTCTCCCCTCGAAGCCGGAGCGGTGTCCGGCGGATCAACCGGAGACGATTGCAGAAGTTCGCCGGGGATTCCAGCGCGGCGCCGCTTCGACAGCCGCGCCACACCATCTCCTCGATCGCTTCCGCGAGCCACCCGTCACGACAGGCCGGCCGGAAGCCGGGTGAGTGCGAGCACGAAGGCAATGGACGCCGCCAGGGCCGCAATCGTGCGTACGTGATTCCACCGGGTCCAGACAGCGACATAGTCGAACCAGAAGGCGGTCGATTCCGGACCGGAACCATCGAGACGGGCGAGCGCCTCGTTGCGCGGCACGTTGAACACCATCGTGACCAGGAAGGTACCGAGCAGGTAGGCGAGACTCCCGATCAGCAGCAGCGCGGAACCCGGTTCCGGCCAGTGCCACAAGCCGGCGGCCGCGAGCAGCAGACAGACCGCCGCGGTACCCAGGAACAGGCCCAGGAACCCGCGATTGAGCACGGTGACATTGATGGATTGCATCGCGGTCATGCCGGATTCCGGTTCGATCCGGCCGAGCGCCTGCATCACGAAGTTCGAGAAAGCAAGAAAGATACCGGCCACCAGGCCGCACCCCAGTGCGGCCAGCAGTACCGGCAGGAACAGCAGGCTGTCGATCAATGACATTCGTTTCTCGCGATCGGTAACGGGGCGTACCCGATGGTCAGTCCGGGTCCTTGATCGATACCCGGACAGGCGGCGCCGTCCGGAGAGTCTGCAGGACCACGCAATAGCGCTCGGTTACCGCAATGACCTTGTCCAGGGTTTCCCGATCCGCGTCCGAGCCGATCGTGAATTCCAGCCGGATCTCGCTGAACCCGACCGGGCAATCCTTCACGACACCCAGTGTACCGCGGAAATCGAGATCGCCTTCGGCGACGACCGTGCCGTCACGAATCTCCACGCCGAAGGCCGTGGCCACCGCGCGCAGTGTCACGCCGGCGCAGGCCGCCAGTGCCTCGAGCAGCATGTCGCCCGAGCAGGCCTGCGAGCCGTCACCGCCCGTGGCGGGATGAAGCCCGGCCTCGACCAGCGCACGGCCGGTATCGACCCTGCAGGCAATCCCCTCGCCGAGGCCACCTTCGGCTCTCAGGGTGATCAGGGCCTCCTCGGGATGTTCCCTGTATCGGGCCTTCAGCGGTGCCTGGACCGTGCTCAGTTCGTCCGCATTCATGCCACCTCTCCACCTTGCAGTGGTTTCCGATACAACAGCAGGGGCCGTCCATCGAGCGTACTCCTGTCGAAGAGCTCGTATCCGAGCTTCTCGTAAACGTGGCGGCCTCTTGCATTGTGCTCGAAGACATCCAGCCAGATCCGGGTCCTGTTCAGACAAGTGCGGCAGTAGTCTTCCATTTCGGCAATCGCCGCCTGTCCGATTCCCCGATCCCGGGAGGCCACGACAATCCTTCGAAACTCGACGCTTTCGCCATCCGGCTCGAGCACCAGGATGAAGTAACCGACGAGAGCCCGATCGGACAGGATCCGTAGATACACGACCCCGGGCGTGGAGAGCAGTCTGGAATGGTCTTCCGGCTCATGCGGAACGATAAACTCCCGTATGCCCGGTTCCCGTTCCATGGCGGCAAACCGTTCCAGGTCCCCTTTATCAGCCCTCTCCACGCACACCATAATGCATCACCGTCCCCATGCCCTCATGCAGGTCATCGGAGCCGCTGGTTCGGTCCAGGGGGCCGCCTCATCGGGACGGACCGGGAACTCGTCCCGACTGCCGCTGCCGCTGGATATTGCCGGACATGAATTCATCGTTCACTGTCGTGAATCACTGACGCCAACACGCCTCCGCTACCGGCTCCGAGCGAGATTCCGATAGCGATGCCCATCAAGGGATCGCGTACAAGAATCCCGATCCCCAGACCCGTGCACACTCCCCCGACCATCCCGGCAACGAGAATCACCAGCGCATCCCTGACTTGATCGCGCGATTTCATGAGCTCCCTTCCCCGGCTCAGCTGTTCCCTGACAGGGTGTGTGCAATGCATTGCCGCATGATTTCCGCCTCGCGATGTCGCCCGGCCTGCATGCCTCGAACGATTCGATCGCGTTTCCCGAAGGATCCTCGATCACGGTCCACCGCCCGTCCTTGCACTCGATGATGCCCGGACGGGCTGCACATTGCCGAAACCCGGTCTCCTCGCGCAGAAGGCCATTGCCGTATCAGCGGCATCGATAATGCATCGAGCCCTCGTTGCCTCACGGATCCGGTTCGGGCGCTTCCTCCGTTCAGGGCTGGCGCTCGAACGCCAGACGAATCCCAAGGCCAATCAGTATCGCTCCGCTTGCGCGATACAGCCAATGAATGATCGACGGCCTCGAACGCAAGCGTGCCGACAGCATGCCTCCGAAGTATCCGACGATACCCTTGACCAGAAAGGTAAGTGCGGCGAATACCAGACCCAGAACGATCAACGCAACGGCGGGATCACCGACGTCTGGAGTCACGAACTGAGGCAGAAAGGCCAGATAGAACAGCGCCACCTTCGGATTCGAGAGATTGCTGATCGCACCTTCACAGAAAAGTCTTCCGTGCGATCCATGCGCCGCCCCCGGTTCCGCAAGGCCGGGTGTCCGCTGTCTCATCAACCTCATCCCGAGGTAGACCAGATACAGCACACCGATCATCTTGAACACCAGGAACAGGGTCTCCGATGCCCTCAGCACGGCTCCGAGCCCCAGCGCCGCGAGGATGGCATGCCCCGTCAGCCCGACGCTCACACCTGCCGCCGTGACCACGCCCGCCTTCGAGCCCCGGGTGATGGACCTCGACATAACCAGAACCAGGTCCTGCCCCGGCGTCACTATCAACGCCAGTGAAGTTGCAACAAACAGCAGCCAGGGTATCTCCGACATCGAACTCTCCAGCCAGATTCGTCAACGTCCGCAAGGCAACCCGCGCAGCCGGCACTCCGAAAGGGGAACGAGCATGTCCACGCTGCACTGCCCGCCGCATCGCTTCCTGCATCGGAGATGCATCATTCCCCTTCCCAGTAATCGATGCTCTGGCTTTCCCGGCCCATGAACCGGAACCCCCGTGGCTCGCCATCCGGCCCCGGTGAATACTCGGCCAGTATCCCGAACTTGTCCGAATCGGGGTACTCCGCGATTTCCGGGGATAACCGGGTGCTTACCGCCAGGTATTTCAACTCGGAATCGCCTGTATTGACGATCTGGTGCGCAGTATCCCGCCCACCGGCAGGGCATGCTATTACATCGCCCGATCTGATGGGATAAGTCGCTTCACCAATGCGGACCTCACCGTTCCCCTCGAGGACGAAGAACATTTCCTCGTTGACATGATGATTATGGAAGGGAAATGCGCGCTTGCCGGGAGGCACCGCCGTCACGTTGTACCCGAGCTTCCGTGCGCCGATCGCGGAACCGATGAATCCCATTCTTGCATCGAACCGCTCGACGGCCGGGCCGGACGGCGCAATTGCAGCAGGACGAGGTTGCAATTCGACATCTTCGACATTGAGAATCGGCTTGGCCATTGAGTCTCTCCGGATTCGATTGATGACCGGTTTCTCTTCCCCTGATGGTTTCGGATCGTAGCCGAACCCGAGCCCCGGCTCGAATCATGCGCTCCGTCCAATTGTCTGAATCGATTCGACCAATTTCAATACGGAAGAGCCGTCGCCGGGATGGCGAACCCCTCGCCCCGCTGCCGGACTCGGCCGGAAATGCCCGAATGCATTCCATCCGGAGCCACGAAACGTCCGTGCCAGCACAACACCGGGAACCGCGAGCTTCGGCACAAC
>CAYZHJ010000084.1:0-12276 GCA_964478305.1 uncultured Ectothiorhodospiraceae bacterium | reverse complement strand
GATCACGACGTAGGCCGGAACGCGACCGAAGGGAGCTTTCCGGCGGGTGAACGAATCGATCCCGCAGTGTCGCTCGGACCGGACGCCGGATGGCTCTGGCTGTGCCGGCCGACCGCACGGCGGCATCCGGCTCCGGGATCACCGCATCCGGTTGCAATCCGGCCTACATGATCAATACGGCGCGGAAGTCGTTGACGTTGGTACCGGTCGGTCCGGTGATCACGAGATCGCCAATGGCCTCGAACAGGCTGAAGGCGTCATGCCGGGCGAGATGATCGAGGGGTTCCAGGCCGGCGGCGCGGGCGCGCTCGAGCGTGGCCGGATCGACGACGGCGCCCGCGTTGCGCTCGCTGCCATCGATGCCGTCGGTATCGCAGGCGATGGCGTGAATCCGCGGATCGCCGGCGAGCGCGACGGCGAGTGACAGGCTGAACTCGCTGTTGCGGCCGCCGCGGCCGGCCGGTCCGTCGATCGTGACACTGGACTCGCCGCCGCTCAGGATTACCGCCGGCGCGGACAGGGGATGGCCCCAGCGGATCACGCTCTGCGCGATGCCGGCGTGCAGGATGCCCATGTCCTCGGATTCTCCCTCCAGCCCGTCACCGAGGATCAACGGCGTAATGCCCTGTTCCCGCGCTGCCGCGGCCGCCGCCTCGAGGCTGAGGACGGGCGAGCAGATGATGGCGTGGCGGCAGCGATCGCCGAGTTCGTCCGCGGACGGGAGGGGATTCTCCCGCTCGGCGCGCTGCAGGGCATCGGGTACCGGGATGCCGTGCCGCTCCAGCACTGCCGCCGCATCGCCCGGGCGGAAGGGCGAGGCCACGGTCGGCCCCGAGGCGATTGTTGCCGGGTCGTCCCCCGGGACATCGGAGACGAGCAGCGTATGCACCGCTGCCGGTGCGGCCAGCATGGCGAGCCGGCCGCCCTTGATGCGCGAGACCGCCTGGCGCACGCAGTTGATCTCGCGGATGGTCGCGCCGCTTTTCAGCAACGCATCGGTGAGGCTGCGCTTGTCCTCGAGCGAGAGTCCTTCAACGGGGTCGCACAACAACGCCGATCCGCCCCCCGAGATCAGCGCGATCACCTGATCGTCCGCGCCCAGGCCATCGACGAGTTCGCGCATGCGCCCGGCAGCAGCCACGCTGCGCGCATCCGGTACCGGATGACTGGACTCGATGCACTCGATGACGCGGCAGTCGCAGACCGTCCCCTCGGGGACGGCAATCGCCCCCGCGACATTGCCTTCGCGTATCGCTTCCAGTGCCGCGGCCATGTCCGCGGTGGCCTTGCCCGCCCCGACGACGACCGTGCGCCCGCGCGGTGGAGGGGGCAGGTGTTCGTCAAGGTAGCGGCCGGGCTGTGCCGCATCGAGTGCACGCTCGAACAGGTGGTGCAGGAATTCCCGGGGTTCGATCCGTTTCATCGGGGCGTGTCCGTGCTCGAAATCGATCGCCGCGTTGTCGACCGGTCGGCCGGCTGGACACGGGCGGGATTCGGTTCTCTGTACGGGCTGTGGATGCACCCGGCAGGATGCGGGTTAGTGTAGCATTTGCATCCGGATCGCCATTCGCGCTTGTCGCCGGATACCATCCGGGAGCTCATCATGCAGATCGTCATCGCCGGCGCCCATGGGCAGATCGCCATGCTGCTGCATCCGTTGCTGGTGGAGCGGGGACATTCGATTCGGGGACTGATCCGCAATCCCGATCACGCGGACGAGCTGCGCCGCCTCGGGGTGGAGCCGGCCATCTGCGATCTCGAGGCCGAGACCGATATTCCGGGCGCCGTGGGCGAGGCCGATGTGGTGGTGTTTGCAGCCGGCGCCGGTCCCGGCAGTGGCGCGGAACGCAAGTGGACACTCGATCGGGATGGCGCACTGAAACTGATGGACGCCGCGCGCACCAACGGTATTCGACGTTATGTCATGGTGAGTGCGATGAATCCCGAGCGGCCGCGCGGCAGCGATGTGTTCCGTGTCTATCTCCGGGCCAAGGCCGAGGCGGATGCGGCATTGCGCGACAGCGATCTCGACTGGACCATCGTCCGCCCCGGGCGTCTCGTTGACGAGCCCGGTACGGGCCTCGTGTCCATTGCCCGCGAACTGGAGCGGGCCGACATTCCCCGCGCCGATGTCGCCGTGGTGCTCGCCGAGGTGATCGAGGATCCGGAAACGGCCGGCCTCCAGTTCGACGTGACGGGAGGCAATGACCCGATTCGCGAGGCATTGGCGGGATTGCTGCGGCAGGGCTGATCGCGACGCCGGGGATCGTTCGTCGCTGCGGTGTCATTCCGGCGGCGGCTTGCGCAGACCCTTGATCTTCCCGCGCTGCTTCTTTTCCTCGATCCGTTTCTCTCTTGCCCCCCGCGAGGGCCGCGTTGGCCGGCGCGGCTTCGGGGTCTCTCCCGCCGAGCGGACGAGTTCGCGCAATCGTTCCCGTGCGCTCTGTTCGTTCAGGTCGCGGCTCCGGTGTTCCCGCGCCTTGATGACCACGACACCATCGCCGGTAATGCGTTGGTCCTGCAGCTCGAGCAATCGTTTCTTGTAGTGTTCGGGCAGTGACGAGGCATGGATGTCGAAGCGCAGATGGATGGCCGTGGCGGCCTTGTTCACGTGCTGCCCGCCGGGACCGCCCGCCCGGATCGCGGTGATCTCCATCTCCTCATCAGGAATGCCGATATTCCGTGATATGTGCAGCATGTCGGGATCATTGGTGCCGGAATGGCGATCGCGTGATTATCCATTGTACGCGTCCTCACGCGAGCGGACAGTGAAGGCTGCACGATCCGATGTTCGCGAATTCACCCTGCTGACTCGTTTCGGTGCAGTTTGCGCACCGCATGCATGATCCTGGTGCGGCAGGCGGACATCCCGAAGCCGGCGATGGCGGAAAGGATCCCGCAAGTACCTGATTGTTCGGAACCGATCGACAACCGGGCGTGAAGGACCGGAATGGCACATGCCTTGCGATGCAATCCGGCAGGTACTCACGTCACGGGGAATGCGTTCGGCACATGAAATTCCGGAGCCGGAAAATGGTGGCGGCCAGGGATCTCAACTCCAATGGCCGGCTGTTCGGCGGCCGTGTGCTGGCATGGATCGACGAGGAGTCGTTCATCTTCGCCGCCTGCCAGCTCGACTCGACCTCCGTGGTCACGCGCAGCATGTCGGCCGTCGAGTTCGTGGCCAGTGCACGTCAGGGCGATCTGGTGGAAATCGGTACCGAGGTGGTCGGGTTCGGCCGCACCTCGATCATCGTGCGTTGCGAGGTCCGCAACCGCCGTACGCAGCAGGCCATCACGACCGTGGAACGGATCGTCTTCGTGCGGACCGACGAGCATGGATTGCCGGTCGAACACGGCAGGACCGAAGCCGGCGATCCGCAGGCTCGGTACTGAACGTTGTCGACGGGGTCAGGCGGCCTGATCGGTCGACTGGAGGCTCGCGAGGCAGCGTCGCAGAAGCGTGGCGAGACGGCGCTGTTCGCCGCTGCCGAGCCCGGCGAACAGCCGTGCCTCGATCCCGGTCCGGATCTCCTGCAGGGTGAGGCTGAGTTCATGCCCCTCGTCGCTGAGATGCAGCCGGTGGCAGCGCTGGTCGTCCGGGTCGGGCAGGCGCGCCACCAGCCCCTTGTCTTCCAGCGCCCGCATCGTGCGCGTGATCTGGGCCTTGTCGCGTCCGGTTTCCGCGACCAGGTGATGCAGGCGGGCGCCGGGCTGGCGTTCGAGGAATCGCAACGCCTGGGTTTCCGGCGGCGTCAGGTCGAGGCCGCGCTCGTTCAGGCGGATGCGATAGGCGCGATTGATCGCGCGGATGAGGCCGTCGAGGGAGTCGGCCACGTCCGGATCGAAGTTCCTGTGCATGATTCTCCGCGTATTTGGTTGACGGGATCAACGACCCAGTATATCCTGTGAACCGTTGACGATGTCAACCAGTTGCCCCCGCCGGGCAAGCCTCCTTGCCGCGGCCGCAACCCGAATCCCGACCTGTTCGCAACTTGACGGAACCCGCATGTCGCACTTCCGACTGGCGGCCCTGCTGGGCATGACAGTGGCCCTGGGTCCGCTCGCGCTCGATACCTACCTGCCGGCGTTCCCGCGCATCGCCGCGGTGCTGGGTGTCGAGCATGCGGCCGTCGGCTATACCCTCAGCGCCTACGTGGCCATCCTCGGTATCGGGCAGTTGATCGGCGGACCGTTGTCGGACCGCTACGGTCGTCGCTACGTGCTGCTCGGCGGGCTGGCGCTGTTCGGCGTCGCCAGCGTCATGGCGGGCACATCCGGATCGCTGAACGAGCTGCTGGCCTGGCGCGTCGTGCAGGCGCTGGGTGGCGCCTGGTGCGCGGTCTCGGTGCCGGCCATCGTGCGCGATCGCACGCAGGGGACCGAGTCTGCCCGCCTGTTCGCGCTGATCGGGCTGCTCATGTTCGTCGCCCCGGCGCTGGCGCCGGCGATCGGCTCGCTGATTCTCGAATTCACCGGCTGGCGTGCCATCTTCATGTTCCTGGCCGCCTATGCCGGCTTCGTCGGCGTGCTGCTGCATTTTGCGCTGTTCCGGCACGCCCCGCCGGCGAGCCGCAACCGCACGCCCGTGTACACACTGGTGACGAACTACGCGCGCGTGCTGCGCCATGCTGCGGCGATGCGTTTCATCGCCCTGCAGGCGCTGGCATTCAGCATCATGCTGATCTTCATCACGCACGCGTCGTTCATCTACCAGGAATGGTTCGGCCTCTCGAAGACCGCGTTCTCGGCCCTGTTCGCCGCGAACATCGTCGGCATGGCGGCGGCGAACCTGATCAACCGGCAACTGCTGCTGACGTATTCCGCCCCGGTCGTGCTGCGCGGCGCGATCGGCATCCAGGCCGCCGCCGTGCTGGCGCTCGCCGCCGTGTCCTGGTTCGATCCGCCGGTGGCGCTGGTCGCCGCCCTGGTCATCGTCGCCGTCGCCTGCATGGGCGCGATCGCGCCGAACAACATCGCCTGCACGCTGGAATACTTCCCGACCCTCGGCGGCACGGCCGCCGCGGTGCTCGGCGCGACCCAGTTCGCCTTCGCCGGCGCCGTCAGCACGCTGTCGACGATGCTGGCCGATGACACACTGGTGCCGGTCACGCTGACCATGGCGTTCTGCGGCACGCTCGCCGCCGTGCTCGCGCTGCCCGCGCCGGTAATCGCGCGGCGGGCGATGGCGGCCGAGGCGGAGGCCTGAAGACGTGTACACCCATCCAACCGGAGACGACCAATGAAGATCGATCTGACAGGGAGAACGGCTCTTGTCACGGGTTCGACCGGCGGCATCGGCTTCGCGATCGCGGCGGGACTTGCCGAGGCCGGCGCCGCGGTCGTGATCAACGGCCGCAAGCAGGAGCGAGTGGCGGATGCTCTCGAGCGACTGCGCCGGGCGGTGCCCGCCGCCGACGCGAAGGGTGTCGCGGCCGATGCCGGCACGAAACAGGGCTGCGAGGCGATCATCGAGGCCGTGCCCGATCCGGACATCCTGGTGAACAACGTCGGCATCTTCGGTCCGCAGGACTTCTTCGAGGCATCGGACGAGGACTGGCAGCGCTACTGGGACGTCAACGTGATGTCGGGCGTGCGCCTGTCGCGGGCCTGTCTGCCCGGCATGGTCGAGCGCGACTGGGGCCGGGTGATCTTCCTGTCATCGGAATCCGCCCTGAACATCCCCGACGACATGATCCACTACGGTGTCAGCAAGACCGCGGACCTGGCGCTCTCGCGCGGGCTGGCCAAGCGCATGGCCGGAACGGGCGTGACCGTCAACGCCGTCCTGCCCGGCCCGACGCTCTCGGAGGGCGTGGTCGAGATGCTGCGCGGCGAGCAGGAGCGGACCGGAAAGCCGATCGAGCAGGTCGCCGCCGACTTCGTCATGGCGGACCGTCCGAGCTCGATCATCCGGCGCGCCGCGACGGTGGAGGAAGTCGCCAACCTCGTCGTGTACGTGGCCTCGCCGCTGTCGTCGGCCACGACGGGGGCCGCGTTGCGCGTCGATGGCGGCGTGGTCGATTCCATCGCGTAATCCGAAACGCAGGCCCGTGCCCTGCCTCGACAAAAGAAGAGAAACGGCGGAGCAGGCTCAAGGCGCCGGCTCGTCCAGCAGCGCGTCGATGTCCAGCGGCTCGGTGCCCATGGCCAGGTTGCCGTCGCCATCGACGGGCCATTGCTCCGGTGGGCGGTCGCGGTAGAGCTCGACACCGTTGGCATCGGGATCGCGCAGGTAGAGTGCCTCGCTGACCCCGTGATCGGCCATGCCGTCCAGTTCGATGCCGGCGGCAAGCAGCCGCCGCAGCGCATCGGCCAGGGCGGACCGGTCGGGATAGCGGATCGCCAGGTGAAACAGGCCGGTGCTGCCCGGCGGCGGGGACGGCCCTCCGAGGCTTTCCCAGGTATTGAGGCCGATGTGGTGGTGGTAGTCGCCGGCCGCGATGAAGGCGGCACTGCGGCCCCAGCGCTGGCGGATGCGAAAGCCGAGGACACCACAATAGAAATCGAGCGCACGTTCCAGGTCGGCCACTTTGAGGTGGACATGGCCAAGATCGGCGGTCGGGATGATCGGACGGTCCAGGTCCACCAATCGACCGCGCACCGTGGTCTGCCGTTGTCGGGGTAATGTGCTCATCGGGGTTCACCGTCAGTGTTCGATATCATCGTGCCGACATTGCGCCTGACCCGTCTCATTCGGCATCCCTGGGCTCGATCGCATCGATGATCCGATCGACGAGGAGGGCACTGTCTGCGCGCATCGTGCTGTCGGGAAGGACCAGCCGTTCGGGCTCGTCGTGGACGATGCGCAGGAAGCGCCTCACAAGAGTCTCGTCCCAGCAGCCGTTCGCGGTTTCGTCCTCCAAGATGGACACGACCCTGGCCCGTGGCAGTGCCGGCTTGTATGGTCTTTCGCTGCAGAGGCCATCGTACACATCGACGATCTGGAATACCCGCGCGAGAAACGGGATGTCGGTGCCGGCGAGTCCGTCGGGATAGCCACTGCCGTTCCACTTCTCGTGGTGGTGGCGGATGATCTGCAGCGTCCGCTTCATGGTCAGCAGCGGGCTGCACAGCTGATGCCCGATCACGGGATGCTGCCGCATGATCGCCCATTCACCCTCGTCGAGCGGGCCCTCCTTGAGCAGAATCGCGTCGGGAACGCCGAGCTTGCCGATATCGTGCAGTACGCCGCCGCGGCGCAGGGCCTGGATCTCGTCGTGGGTACAGCCGAGATCCCGGCCGAACACGACCGCCATGTGGGCCAGCCGGTCGCAGTGGTCCCGTGTGTTCGAATCCTTCGCTTCCACCATGCGCGCGAGCGCGAACAATACGGATTCGGTATCGTCGAGCCGATCGGTCAGGCGTTTCTTGCTCGCCGACGAGCGCACGCGTGCGACCAGTTCGACACCATTGTAGGGTTTCGTGATGAAATCGGTGGCCCCCGCGTGGAAGCCGGCCGTGATGTCGTCGGCATCGTCGAGCGAGGTGACCATGATGATGGGCAGCAGTTCGATACCCTTGTCCTGGCGCACGTGACGACAGAACTGAAAGCCGTCGAGCTGCGGCATCAGGGCATCGATCACGACGACGTCGAACTCCTCCCGGTCGAGAATCTCGATGGCCTCGCGACCGTTCCGTGCCTCGGTCACGAGGAAGCCGTGGCGGGAGAGGATGGTCCTCAGCAACAGCCGATCGGTCGAGACGTCGTCGACTGCAAGGACGCGATAAGGACTGAATTCGTCTTCCATGCCGGAGGCCAGTTGTTCGATCACCGTGATTCGTGGATACGGCTCGTGGCTGGTAAGGGTGGCGGATGCAGGAACGTGGAAACGGAGCCGGGAACGCGCCTGCGACCCTCGACACCGGGCATTCCCGCTGGCCAGTGTATCCGCTGATGCGAGACGATTGCGAACCGCGCCACGGCTGCGGTTGCCGTCGGGCTTCGGCAGCCGGTGGCCGCCCGTACGTGCCGCTTTCACGGTAGAATCCGGCGACGCGAACGTGCGACAGGCACTCCGGAGCAGCATTCCATGCCCGACTCGAGCTTCACCGACTTCCACTGGGACGATCCCTTCCGGTTCGAGCAGCAGCTCAGCGGCGACGAACGCATGGTGCGCGACAGTGCTCGCGGCTATTGCAACGATCGGCTGATGCCGCGAGTACTCGAGGCGCATCGCAACGAGATCTTCGACCGCGACATCATGACCGAGATGGGCGAGCTCGGCCTGTTCGGCTGCACGCTGCCCGAAGAATACGGCTGCGCCGGTCTCGACTACGTCAGCTACGGCCTGATCGCGCGCGAGGTCGAACGCGTGGATTCCGGCTACCGCTCGGCAATGAGCGTGCAGTCCAGCCTGGTCATGCACCCGATCCACGCCTACGGCAGCGAGGAACAGCGCCGGAAATACCTGCCGAAACTGGCCACGGGCGAATGGATCGGCTGCTTCGGCCTGACCGAGCCGGACGCCGGTTCCGATCCCGGAGGCATGAAGACGCGTGCCAGGAAGGCCGACGGCGGCTACGTGCTGAACGGCAGCAAGACCTGGATCACCAATGCACCGATTGCCGACGTGCTGGTCGTCTGGGCGAAGGATGACGACGGGAAGATCCGCGGTTTCATTCTCGAGCGCGGCATGGAGGGGCTGGAGACACCGATCATCGAGGGCAAGTTCTCGCTGCGTGCCTCGGTGACCGGCCAGATCGCCATGAACGACGTGTTCGTGCCCGAGGACAACCTCCTGCCGGAAGCCGAGGGACTGCGCGGTCCGTTCGGCTGCCTCAACCGCGCACGCTACGGCATCGCCTGGGGTACGCTGGGCGCGGCCGAGTTCTGCTGGCATGCCGCGCGCAGCTACACGCTCGACCGAAAACAGTTCGGCCGCCCGCTGGCGGCGACGCAACTCGTGCAGAAGAAGCTCGCCGACATGCAGACCGAGATCGCGCTGGCCCTGCAGGGTGTGTTGCGCGCGGGGCGCATGATGGACGAGGGTGTTGCCGCACCCGAGATCATCTCGCTGCTCAAGCGCAACAACTGCGGCAAGGCGCTGGACATCGCGCGCAGCGCACGCGACATGCATGGTGGCAACGGCATCGTCGACGAATACCACGTCATCCGCCACGTGCTGAACCTCGAGGCGGTCAATACCTACGAGGGCACGCACGACGTCCATGCCCTGATCCTCGGCCGCGCCCAGACCGGGCTGCAGGCCTTCACCGGCTGACCGATGACTTCCGGCGCGCTCTCGCACATCCGCGTACTCGATCTCTCGCGGGTACTGGCCGGGCCCACGGCCGGCCAGATTCTGGCCGACCTCGGCGCCGAGGTGATCAAGATCGAGCGCCCCGGCCACGGTGACGACACGCGCCACTGGGGTCCGCCCTGGCTGCGCGACGCGGACGGACAGCCCACCGCCGAGTCCGCCTATTTTCTCTCCGCCAATCGCGGCAAGAAATCCGTGGCCGTCGACATCTCGCACCCCGACGGCCAGCGCATCGTGCGCGACCTGGCCGCGCAGTCCGACATCCTGCTGGAGAATTTCAAGGTCGGTGGCCTGGCCCGCTACGGCCTCGATTACGCCTCGCTCGCGGAAGCCAACCGCCGGCTCATCCACTGCTCGATCACGGGCTTCGGCCAGAGCGGGCCGTATGCCGATCGTCCCGGCTACGACTTCCTGATCCAGGGCATGGGCGGGCTGATGAGCATCACCGGCGAGCCCGACGAGGTCGTCGGCGGCGGCCCGCAAAAGGTGGGTGTCGCGCTGGCCGATGTCATGAGCGGACTCTACGCCGTGATCGCCGCGCTGGCCGCGCTGGCCAACCGCGAGATGACGGGGGAGGGCCAGCACATCGACCTGGCGCTGCTCGACGTCCAGGTCGCCTCGCTGGCCAACCAGGCGATGAACTACCTGGTCTCGGGAGAGGTGCCGCGGCGCCTCGGCAACGCCCATCCGAACATCGTGCCGTACCAGGCCTTCGCCACCGCCGACGGCCACTTCATCCTCGCGGTCGGCAACGACGACCAGTTCCGGCGCCTGTGCGAACACATCGAGGTGCCCGAGATCGCCGACGACCCGCGTTTCGCGACCAATGGCGCCCGGGTCGAGCACCGCGACGAGCTGATTCCGATCCTGCAGACGGTGTTCGAGCAGAAGACGAAGGCGTACTGGCTGGAGCATCTCGAGACCGCCGGCGTGCCCTGCGGTCCGATCAACCGCATCGACGAGGTGTTCGCCGATCCCCAGGTGCAGGCCCGCGGCATGCGGATCGAGGCGCCGCATCCGCTGGCCGGCAGTGTGCCGCTGGTGGGCAGTCCATTGAAGTTCTCGCGCAGCGAGACCCGCGAGGCGGTCGCTCCGCCGATGCTGGGGCAGCACACCGAAGAAGTCCTGAGTGACCTCCTCGGTCTCGACTACACCGAGATCGAGCGATTGGTGAACGATGGCGTGATTGCCTGAATTCGGTACGCGGACAGGAGCCCGCGAACGAACCAGGCACCGCCATCACCCGGGCAATTTCTCCGCCGCTGCCCGGATCTCGTCTTCCGATACCAGCACCGTGCCGGCCGCCGAAAGCGGTGTCAGGCACCGGTTTCGCAATTCAGCGGGCTCACGAAGCAGCCAATCGCTTGCCCGGGTCGTGGAAGGGTTTCGGTACCACGCGCGCCGGCATCTCGGCACGCGGCGACATCACGGTGCACTCCGTGCCCATGCCGGTATGCTCGATGTCGAGCAGCGCCAGTCCGATGTTTCGGTCGAGGCGCGGTGAATGCACCGCCGACGTCAACGTGCCGATGCGCCGGCCGTCGGCCATCACCGGCCAGTGCTCGTCGTTCGGGCCCGGCATCGGCTCGGTGTCGAGCTCGAGCCCGACCTGTAGTCGCCCTGTGCCGCGGTCGCGGATCCCTCGCAATGCGGTCTTGCCGATGAATTCGGCGTCCATGTCGGCATCGACCAGGCGATCCAGCCCCAACTCGTAGGGGTTCACGCTCGTGTCCATGTCGGCGATGTATGACAGCATGCCGCCCTCTATGCGCCGGATCGTCGAGGTATGCCCCGGTGCCAGGCCCATTGGCCCACCGACGTCCATCAGGCGCTCCCACAGTTCGTCGCCACGGCTGCCGTCGCGCAGGTAGATCTCGTAGCCGAGCTCGCTGCTCCAGCCGGTGCGCGAGATCACCAGCGGGATGCCGTCGAGTTCGGTCTCCGCCAGCCGGAAGTACCGCAGCTGGTCGATCCATTCGCCGAATACTTCGCGCATGATCGCAGCGGACTTCGGTCCCTGCAGCTGCAGGGGCGACACGTCGGGCTCGCGGATCTCCACGTCCATGCCCGCGTGGACCTGCACGCCCTTCGCCCAGAGCAGGACGTCGCTGTCGGCGAGCGACAGCCAGAAATGGTTCTCGCCGAGGCGCAGCAGGATCGGATCGTTGATGATGCCGCCCTCGGCCGTGGTGATGAACACGTACTTGCACTGGCCGACCGCGCAGGTCGACAGGTTGCGCGGCGTGAGGTACTGCGCGAAGCGTGCGGCGTCGGGTCCGGTGATCTCCACCTGTCGCTCTGCCGCCACGTCGCAGAGGATGGCGTCATTGACCAGGTTCCAGAAATTCTGTTCCGGGTCGCCGAAACTGCGTGGTATGTACATGTGGTTGTACACCGAGTACGCGGTGCAGCCCCAGCGCAACGTCGCCTCGAAGTAGGGGGACTTGCGAATCTGCGGGCCGAAGCCGTGGTGGCGCGGAAGTTCGTCGATCATTCTGTGTGGGTTCCTTCGGCAGCGGGTTGAGTGGGTTCCTCGAGCTCGGCGTCGACGTGCGCGTCTTCCGCGTCATCCAGGTGGCGCGGATACAGCGGCGAGAGCATTGCGGCGAACAGTCCGATGGTCGAGAAGAGGGCAAAGGCATGCGCATAACCGAGATGCTTGATGGCCAGGCCGATGGCCGGTGACCCAACTGCCTGCCCGATCGCGATGGCGATGAAGGGCAGCACCGGACCCATCGAAAGCCTGCCCGGCAGGAGCCGGATGCCACTGAGCAGGTAGAGCCCCGTCAGGCTCATGTAGGCGATACCGAACACCCCGGCCGAGATCACCGCGAAGAACAACTGGCCGGGGCTGGCCGCGAGCAGTGCAAGACTCGCCGACAGTGTCACCAGGGCGAGGGCGTGCGTGATGGCCGGGCCATTGCGGTCGCTGAGGTCACTGATCACGGCGCCCGCCATGCCGGCGATGCCGACGGCCAGCCAGAGCCACCCGGTCCGGTCGGCAGGCAGGGAG
>CAYZHJ010000083.1:0-12857 GCA_964478305.1 uncultured Ectothiorhodospiraceae bacterium | reverse complement strand
CCGCTGGTCGTGACCATGGCCGACAGCTTTTCCATCGAACGCCGCAAGCTGATGCGTTTCCTTGGCGCAAAGGTGGTATTGACGCCCCGCGAGAAGAAGGGTTTCGGCATGTACGAAAAGGCGAGGGAGCTGGCCGAGCACAACGGCTGGTTTCTCGCGCGGCAGTTCGAGAGCGAAGCCAACGCCGACATCCACGAGGCCACCACCGCGCGCGAGATCATGGCCGACTTCGAGGGCAGGCGGCTGGACTACTTCGTCAGTGGCTACGGTACCGGCGGCACCATCGCGGGGGTCGGGCGTGTGCTGCGCGAAGCGCGCCCCGACGTGAAGTTCATTCTCAGCGAGCCGGCCAATGCCCAACTCGTGGGCAGCGGGCAGGCGCAGAAGCGCACCGACGGCAATGCACCCGCCGAGGGCCACCCCGCCTTCGAGCCGCATCCGATCCAGGGCTGGACGCCCGATTTCATTCCCTGGGTGCTGCAGGAGGCGCTGGACAAGTCCTTCGTCGACGAGCTGATCCCGGTGGCCGGCCCGGTCGGTATCGAATGGTCGCGCAAGCTCGCGCAGCAGGAGGGCATCTTCACCGGCGTATCCGGCGGCGCGACCTTCGCGGTCGCCCTGCAGGTTGCCGAGAAGGCGCCGGAAGGCTCGGTACTCCTCGCCATGCTGCCCGATACCGGCGAGCGTTATCTCTCCACACCGTTGTTCGAGGGCATCGAGGAAGGAATGGACGAGGAGGAGATCGCATTGATGAAGTCGACGCCGGGGTACCAGATGCAGGAACAGGTTGCATGAACGAGTGGCTGTTGATCCTAACCATACTCGGCACACCGGCCGACCAGGCGCGGGTGGGCCTGGTGACGGAGATCGGTTTCAACAGCGAGCAGGCGTGCCTCAACGCGGAGAACGAGTACCTGCAGCGGAACGAGCGCGCCATCGACGAGGGATACATCGTTTCCACCGTCTGCGTGAAGCGATCCGGCGTTACCCTCGACGTTCAGTAACGCGGCCGCGTCGCGGCAGGGCTTCAGGACCGATCGTCCGTTCGTTGCTGCCGGTTAACGGCATGCGGCTCATTGCCGTGTCGTTTCGGTGGCCGAACAGATCCGGCGCGCCTGTCCGGATGCCGATGCACGCGCGGCCGGCCATGGTCGGCGCCATCCGGCGTTCTGCTCGAAGGCGAGCGGTGGTCGATTCCGGTCAACCACCGTGGTCACGGCTCGCCTTTCATGCTATTCCCGCATGCTCTCGCCCGATCCGCCTAGTTCCGCCGGAACATCCCGGAGCTTTGTCACGCCGTCGCGGATCGACAGGACGGATTCCTGGTAGTGCACGTGGACACCGGGTTCGAAGGGCAGATCCGGCAGTATCGCGGCATAGACGTCGACAAGGCCGAGCTCGGGGTGCTCCGTCAGCACGTGGCCGCCGCAGGTCCTGCACCAGCGCCGAAGGCTCTGTGGTGTCTTCCGGTAAGTGCCCATGTTGTCGGCCCCCCGGTTGATCGTGACGGCCTCGGGCTTCCACAGCGTGAAGGCGTTGACCGGGGCGGCGGACCAGTGCCGACACGACTCGCAGTGGCAATACCCCATGGCTTCCGGTGTGCCGCGCACTGTCAGTTGCACCGCGCCGCAGAAGCAGCTGCCCTTGCAGGTCTTCTCGTGTGCCATCGTTCACCCCCTCGTCGTGTATCCATGTCCGAGCCCCGCCGGCTGCGGTCGAAACGCCACCGCTGCCGACGGGGGGATCTCGTGAATCACTTTCGTCCACGCGGCGCTTGCACGAAAGTGGCAGAAAAGACATTCTTGGGCGGTGATCCAGCCATCGGTGGAGCCGGCATGATCGACGTTACCGTCGTCCTGGTGGAAGGGGGGATGCCCTCGACGGCCATTGCGCCGGTCGAGGTCTTCAGCAGCACCGGCGTGCTGTGGAACACCATGCGCGGAGAGCCGGCCGATCCGCCGTTTCGGGTACGCACCGCATCCCGGGATGGCCGCGTAGTGCGAACGGGCGTGAACCTGAGCCTGGAGCCCGTGTGCAGCCTGGACGAGATCGAGTCGAGTGATGTCGTCATTGTTTCCGCGGTCGGCGCGGACATCGATGCGGCCTGCCCCGCGAACGCGTCGCTCTACCCGTGGTTGCGCGCTCACCATGAGCGCGGCGCCACCATTGCGGGCATCTGCGCGGGGGCCGCGCTGGTGGCCGAGACGGGCCTGCTGGACGGGCATCCGGCCACCACGCACTGGGCGGTCGCGGAAGCATGCCGGCGCCGTTATCCGCGGGTCCACTGGCAACCGGAGCGCTTCATCACGGAATCGGGCCGCCTCCTCTGCAGCGGCGGGGTCTATGCCGCCGTCGATCTCAGCCTGTACCTCGTGGAGAAGTTCTGCGGCCACAAGTCGGCCATGGAAACGGCGCGGGCGCTTCTGCTAGAGACGCCCCGTACCTGGCAGATCGGCTACGCCGCCGAGCCGCCCGAGGTTTGCCACGAGGACACGCGCATCCGGGATGTCCAGGAATGGCTGTTCCGCAATTTCACCGGGGACATCCGGGTCGAGGCGCTCGCCGCTCGTGCAGGCATGAGCTCGCGCACGTTCGCGCGCCGGTTCAAGATTGCTACCGGCGAAACCGTGGTGGGTTATCTGCATCGGCTCCGGATCAATGCGGCGAGACACTTGCTGGAGAATGATCTGAAGACCATCCAGCAGGTAAGCCGCGACGTGGGCTACGACGATCTCGCTTACTTCCGGCGCCTGTTCAGGCGCTACACCGGATCATCGCCCCGGGAATACCGTGAGCGCTTCGGCGTGAGTCCGCCCGAAACCGTCGCACTTTCCGGACGCGCTCCGCACCGATGAGGCAGCGCGGTGACAGGCACCGTCCACCGCGATGCATCGCGGCAAGCGCGGTATACTCGGTCCCGGAGCGTGAAGGGCCCGCCTCGCTTGCGAATGGTGAACGGGATCGATCAAGGCGCGGCCGGAGATGGCGCAGCTGCAACACAGGCGGACACAAGCGTGAGCACGAGGTACGCGAGCAGCGGCCGCGAGCAGTCACTGGGCGAGGAGGTCGCGAACAGCATCAGCCATGGTGCCGGGCTGGTGGGCGCGATCGTCGGAACGCCGTTTTTGGTCATCGCCGCCGTTCGTCACGGGGACGCCGGATTCATCGTCGGCGTGAGCGTCTTCTGCGCGGCGATGATCCTGCTGTATTCCGCTTCCACCGTGTACCACGCGCTGCCGGTCGGGCGGGTCAAGCGCCTGTTCCGGGTGATCGATCATTCGGCGATCTACCTGCTCATCGCCGGTACCTATACACCGTTCACGCTCGGTGCGCTCCGGGATTCCGCCGGCTGGCCGCTGTTCGCGACTGTCTGGGCGCTGGCACTGGCCGGGATGGGGCTGAAGGCGTTCGGCAAGGCAAGTCACCCCGCCGTTTCGACCGGCTTGTACCTGGCGATGGGCTGGCTGGTCCTGCTCGCGGCGGAGCCCCTGATTGCATCGGTACCGTTGCCCGGTCTGCTGTGGCTGCTGGCCGGCGGCCTGTCCTACACTCTGGGCGTGGTGTTCTTCGTCACCGATGCCCGGCTCCGGTATGGCCACATGGTCTGGCACGCCTTCGTGGTAGGTGGCACGGTCTGCCACTACTTCGCCGTGTTGTGGTACGCATCATGAACGTCAGCGGAGTCCGATACCGGCCACGAGGCAGTGAGCCGGGAATGCTTCACTGACACTCGTCCCGCAGGGACACGTGCTCTCCGTACAACCTGTGCCGGCGATCAGCAGTTGCCGCAACGAGGGCCGCGTGGTTCGTAGTCGCTGATGCGACCCCCGTGGTCCTGTTCCACCGCGCAGCATTCGGTGAGCATCTCGTGCAGGCGCGCGCGTCCGCGCTGTACGCGCGACTTCGCGCCCGACAGGGAGATCCCCAGGTGTTCGGCGACCCGCCGCTGTGTCATGCCCTCGATCTCGGACAGGTATACGGCCTCGCGATAGCCAGTCGGCAGGCGCTCGATCATCGGCAGCAGGCACCGGGCCAGCTCGCGCAGGGACTGCTCGGCCCGGTCAGGTTCCGGGGCGGCCAGCGTCTCGGGCAGGGCGGCCATCGGTCGGCGTGCACGATAATGATCCACGATCACGCTCCGGGTTACCCGATACAGCCATGCGCGCGGGTTGCCGAGGTCCCGCCGACGATCGAGGTCCCGGTGCATCCGCAGGAATACCTCCTGCAGCACATCCTCCGCGGCCGCGTCGTCATCAATGTGGCGGCGGACGAACCGCAGGAGCTGATCGCGGTAGGCCCGCCACGACGCTTCCGTGTCCCGGGGCGGGGCGGAAGCACGGTCGGATCGCTCCGGGGCCGCCACCGGCCCCGGATGCAACGTATCTCCGGATGCACGCTCAGTCATTGACGGAGATGGTACCCGGTTTCACGGCCTCGATCGTCGCCGAAACGACGTAGTCCTCGATGCTGCGTCCGGGCAGCCATTCACGCAGCAGGGCGCGGCCGGAATCCTTCGGCGTGATCATGACATCGTCGAAGCCGGCGGCACGCAGCAGATGTTCGATCTCGTCGATGCCCGCCGCGCCGGCCACGCAGCCGGTGTAGAGTGCGAGATCACCACGCGCGTGATCGGGCAGCGCCGCCGTCGCGACAATGTCCGCGATCGCCACCCGGCCGCCGGGCCTCAGCACACGGAATGCCTCGGCGAAGACACGGGCCTTGTCGGGCGACAGGTTCACGACGCAGTTCGAGATCACCACATCGGCCACCGCATCCGCGAGCGGCAGGTTCTCGATCTCGCCGAGACGGAACGAGACGTTGGCGAGTCCCGCCCGCTCGGCGTTCGCCCGGGCCCGGCGCAGCATCTCCGGCGTCATGTCGACGCCGATCGCGCGGCCGCCGGGTGCAGCGGCACGCGCCGCCAGCAGGCAGTCGAAGCCTGCGCCGCTGCCCAGGTCCACGACCGTCTCTCCCGGCGCGATGCCGGCGATCGCCTGTGGATTGCCGCAGCCGAGGCCCAGATCCGTACCTTCCGGTACCGAGGCGCGCTCGGCGGTCGAGTAGGCCGGCGCCCGCGAACCTGTCGGCCTGGTGTCGGGCTCGCCGCAGCAGTGTCCCGCGGTGCAGCCACAATCGCCGGCCGCATCTTCCGCAATGCGTCCGTAGCGCTTCCGGACGGCCTCGCGGAGATCGTCAGGGATTCGGGTTTCGTTCATCGGGGAAGGTCCTCCATCGCATTGCACGGAGCACATCGCTCCACCCCGGAAGACGGAAAACCCGGTAAAAGGACGCAAGACGATGGTGCACGTTCGCGTGACAGGCCATCCGCAATGATCGGGCGGCGAAATGGTCCGGTCATTCGGCAAGGGCCAGCGCGACGTCAGCGAGCCGTTCGGCCGGCACCGGCGCGCTGAAGAGATAGCCCTGGCCGATCGTGCAGCCCTCGGCGCGCAGGAATTCGACCTGGTGTTCCTGCTCGATTCCTTCCGCGATCGTTTTCAAGCGAAGGTTCCGGGCGAGCCCGATGATCGATTGCGTGATGGCCTCGCTGCTCGGATCGTTGCCGATGTTGCTCACGAATGACCGATCGATCTTGAGGATGTCGATGGGCAGATTCTTGAGGTAGCTCAGACTGGAATATCCCGTCCCGAAATCGTCGATCGCGACCTGGATTCCCATCCGGCGGAAGTCGGCCAGTGCCGCGGTGGCAAGTTCGGGTTCGCGCATGATGATCGACTCCGTGATCTCGAGCTCGAGGCTCTCCGGTTCCAGCCCCGTGTGTTCCAGAACCCGGGTGACCAGCGGTATCAGCGTGCCGCGATCGAGCTGCTGCACGGAAAGATTCACCGCGATCTGGGGCAGATCCATTCCCTGTGCACGCAACTCCATTGTCTGCCGGCAGGCTTCCTCCAGCACCCATTGCCCGATTTCCCCGATGATGCCCATCTCCTCGGCCAGTGGAATGAACTGATCCGGCGGAACAAGGCCCACCCCGGGACGATTCCAGCGGACCAGGGCCTCGAGACCGACGATTTCATGTGACGCCAGGTCCACCTGGGGCTGGTAATGCAGCAGTAATTCGTCGTTGGTGACGGCGCTGCGCAGTGCGTTCTCAAGCGCCAGGCGTTCCGCGGCCTCGATCGACCCGGAGACCGAATACAGACGGCAGGAATTGCCGGGCACCCCCTTGGCCTGGTGCATCGCGGCCTCGGCATGCCGCAGCAGCGTGTCGGGATCGCCGGCATCGATCGGAAACAGGCTGGCACCGACGCTCACCGTGAGCGCAATCTTCCGGTCAGCCACGTGAATCGGTTGTTCGAACCGGCTGACGATATCGCGCATCACACGGTCGGCCTTGTACTGCGCGGCATCGTTCTCGAGGACCAGGACAAAGCCGTCGTCTCCGATCCTGGCAACGGTATCGCTCCTGCCGACGGCCTCTTCCAGGCGCAATGCCGCTTTCTTCAACACCTCGTCGCCGACACTGTAGCCGAGACTCAGGTTGATCGTCTTCAGCCGGTCCACGTCAATGAACAGAACGGTCACGGCCCGCCCTTCGCGTCGGGCCCGGTGGACGGAGTGTTCGAGCCGTTCGTTCAGCAATGCGCGATTGGGAAGTCGGGTCAACGGGTCATAGTGCGTAAGAAAGCTGAGCCGGTCTTGCTGTTCGTGCGACTCCGTGAGGTCGTTCCAGGTTCCGACGATTTCATCCACATGGCCGGCCATCCCCGGCACGAACTGCATTTCATCGCGAACGAAACGGTCACGGCCACTGGCATCCACGATCCGGTACTCCTGAACGAGGTGGCCCCGTTTCGGCAGGACTCCGAGATTGTTCAGCACTACTTCGGTGTCGAGGGGATGCAAATGCCGGCGCCAGCCGTCACTCTCGGTGAATTCTGTCGGGCTGAAGCCGAAGATGCGACGCACATTGTCGCTCACCCAGAGAGTGCTGATACGGCCTTCATCCATGGCCAGCTGGTACAGGACAACGGGACTGGAATCGAGCATGTGATCGAGTCGCTGGGTGGTTTCCCGGAGTTCGGCCGTTCTTCTGCGCACTTGCCAGCGAAGTACCACTGTCAGGACCAGCAGCAACACGAGCAGGCCGGCGGCGATCTCGAGCATCCTCCGAATCCGTGGCGGCAGGACCGCCTGTTGCGGAGGCACCATGGCTGCCTTCAATGCGTCGTAGTAGACGGATTCCTCATCGAAGCGCCAGGCGTCGATATATTCGTCGATGAAGGGCAGCAGGGCATGCGGGTCGCCCGGCGTGGTGGCGAAATAGAGCGCGGCCGGGTCGAACACGATCGGTGTTTCGTGCAGGCCGTATTCCTGTGCATGCGACGCGGCATGGAAATTGTTGCTGACGACGGCATCGGCTTCTCCGTCACGCACGGCGGCGAATGCTTTCGCGTAACTCGGGTAAGCGATGGCCGTGTAATCCAGGTCCAGGCCGGTCATGAGCTGTTGCAGCGGTCCGGTCTGTATCGAACCGGCCAGGAGGGCGATTCGGAGACCATCGAGATCCTGCAGGGAATGGGGCGATTCCCCTGCAGGCACGAGCACGGTTGACCAGCTGTGGGCAACGGGCGTGCGATGGAAGTCGAAGCGACGGCTGCGCGCCTGGGAAAAGGCCACGTCCGGCATCAGGTCGATCTCGCCGGCCGTCAGGCTCTCCAGGCACTGTCGCCATTCACAGGGAACGAACGCCAGATTCCAGTGCTCCTTGCCCGCAATCTCCCTGATCAGGCGGATGAACAGTCCCGAGGGCGTGCCGCTGTCGTCGAGGTAGACCTTGGGAGCATTCTGGTAGATACCCACGCGGATCGTGGCAGCCGCGCTCCTGGATGGCGGTTGTGCCAGCCGGTCCCACGCAAGGTATCCGAGGACGATTCCCAGCAGGATTCCGATGACCGTCAGCGCGAATCGAACACTTCGATTCGCGCCGAAATCTCGTTGCCTTCCCTGTCGATCCATGAGGATCTCCTGTACATCGCCTGCTCCCTTTGTAGCGAGGAGGCGGTGCATTTTCTGAACCGGAGCTTACCGGCAACGGAACCCGGAACATAGCGGGAACACCGAGGGGAGAGTGCCGGATGATTCGTCGGCTTCGGGTTCAGTGCCGGTTGCCGTTCGAATGGCGACCTGTTTACCGACGATCGCGCCCGCAAAGAGGTCATTCGCGGCAGGTTGCGATTTCGATCGACCGCGGGGGCCGGCAAAAGCTTGCGCGCTATCGTGTTCCCTGACCATCGATCGGGAGATGGCGAGGGGGGCGGAATCGGTGGCTCAGCGAGTGGGATGACCGGTCAGCGGTTTCCTCCGATCTCGCCCATTCCGGTTCAGCGGAGCCGATAGCGTACCAGCGTGTCCGTACCCGACTCGGGCGCCCAGACCTCGCCTTCGCGGCCCAGGATCTGGCGCACCGCGGCGCCGGGTCGCGGCGACGGCCAGGACTCGAACTCCCCGGTTTCCGGATCGAACCGCAGCACCGCGTTGGCGCCGAAGTCGCTGACCCAGACATCGTCCCGGTGATCGACGTAGACGGCGTACGTGCGCGGGCGTTCTCCCGGCAGTTTCCAGCTCTCCCAGGAGCCGGCATCGTGGTTGTAACGGCTGAGCCGGCCGCTGTTCCACTCGCTCACCCAGATGCGCCCGGTTGAATCCGACCACACGCGCCGCGCCCCCTGGCCGGCCGTCGGCGGTTCCAGTACCGCCACCTCCCCGCTCTCCGTGTCCACCCAGCCGACATAACTGCCCGCCAGCGAGGCGAAGAAGATGCCGCCATCCGGCGTGCCCGTGATGCCGTAGGGTCCGCTGCCCCGCGGGGCGTCGAACACTTCCATCGCGCCGCTGTCGGGGTCCAGGCGGCCGTAGATGCCCGACTGTCCGGTGAACCAGAGCCGGCCGGCGCCGTCGAAGGCCGCGGTATTGAGGTTGGCGTACCCGGTATCGTCGGGCAGCGGATGGGACGTGACCTCGAGCGTTTCGGTATCCACGCGGACGATGGCGTTGAGCCCGCCCTCAGTCACCCAGGCATCGCCGGCGGGGCCGACAATGACCCCGTGAGGGCGCGAACCGGCGCCCAGCGGGATGTGACGGGTTTCGCCGGTGTCCGGGTCCAGTCTTCCCAGCGCACCCTGGTGCTGTGCGGTATACCAGACCGGCCCACCGCCGGGCTGTGGCGCCACATCGTGCGGATGGGCGCCATCCGGCACTGGATAACGGTCGACCTCGACCTGCGCGATGGCCGGCGCGGCGATCATCATCGACAGGAGTGCGCCGGAGACGGCGAGTCGTGTCCGGACGGGAAGCGATTGCGACATGGGAACCTCGATCCGGCTGTCGGGACCCGGGCCGATTGTTCGAGTGGATATCCTGCCGGCAGTATAGTACCCGGAGCAGGGCAGTGATACGACTCCGGGAGGGGGTTCCGGCCGCGATCGAACCGGGAGCAGGCAATGAAGACATCGCCGACGATGGCAATGCTGTCGATACTGATGCTGCTGGCGGGGCCGGCCATTCAGGCGGGCGAATCGGGGGAGGCCGATGTGCTGGGAGTCGAAGTCACCCGCACCGGCGACGACACCTTCCGCTTCAATGTCACGATCTCGAGCAACGAAACCGGCTGGGACTACTACGCGGATGCGTTCGAGATCACGGGGCCGGATGGCGAAGTGCTGGGCAGGCGGACACTGCACCATCCACATGTCGACGAACAGCCGTTCACGCGTTCGCTCGGTGGCGTCGAGATCCCGGCCGCGGTCGATACCGTCACGGTTCGCGCTCGACACAGCGAGGCCGGATACGATGGACGCACGCGGACAGTGGAGCTGCCGTGGTGACGCTGCCCGTCGGTCGATCCTGCCGGAGCGGGACCGCTCAGCCGGCAATTCCGCGTGTCACCAGCCGCCGCATGCACCAGAGACCGATTACGGGCCCGGGCACCAGCAGCCAGATGACGGCGGTACTCATGTCCGACCAGAACGCGGTTGTCAGCTCGATCGCAAAGACGGTGATGAGGAATCCGACGGAGTTCATGATCGCAAGGGAACTCCCGACCGAGTCATCGGGTGCCGTGGCCGCGGCGAGCGCGGAGAACTGTGGCGAATCGGCGACCACGGCCAGGCCCCAGACAGCCATCACGGCCAGCACCACCGTGAGCGGCAGTGCGCCAAGCCACGGGTAGGCAAGACAGATGAGCCCGGATGTCGCCAGCGCGGCCATGGCGACACGCGCACTGCCGTAGCGGCGGCTGAGGCGTCCGCCGGCGACACAGCCGAGCCCGCCGATGGCAATGAAGACGAACGAGAGCAGCGGGACCAGCGCCTGCTCCCGGGGTCCGTGCCCCAGCACGGCCGCCAGCAGGAGAGGCACCGCGGTCCACACGGCGTAGAGCTCCCACATGTGCCCGAAGTAGCCGAACGCCGCGGCGCGGAAGTCCGGCTTGCGAAAGGCGCGGAAAACGCCGCCCCAGTTCATCCGGCCGGCCGACGGGTGATGGGGGCCGTCACCGATCGTTGCCACCATGACGCCGGCGATGACGGCCAGCAGCGATGACACCAGGACGACGACCTGCCAGTCGAGCGTGGCGCCCAGGGCACGCACCAGGTGCGGCAGTGCCGTGCCCAGGGAGAGCATGCCGACGAGCCAGCCCAGCGCCTCTCCCTTTTTCTCCGGGGCCCAGCTCACCACCAGTTTCATGCCGACCGGGTAGATGCCGGCCAGCGTCAGGCCGGTCAGGAATCGGAACACCATGCCGGATGCGACCGAATCCGACACCAGGGCGAAGCCCGCGTTGGATGCCGCACCGATCAATGCCGAGACCAGGAACAGGCGGCTGGACGCGAACCGGTCCGCCAGCCCGGAGACCGCGAACAGCAATGTGCCGGCGATGAAGCCGAGCTGCACCGCGCTGGTCAGGTACCCGAGCTCGACGGCGGTGAGTCCCCAGTCGCGGGCGAGATGGTCCGCCACGCCGTTGGCGGAGAACCACAGCGACGTGCCGAAGAACTCGGCGATCACGATGATGGTCAGCGGTCCGCGCATGTGATCCCCGTTGCCGGAAGTGCACACCGTTCGCTTGCGGGAAGCGCTCCGCATTCAGGGCGCGCCCGGCCGGCTCTCGCCGACACGAAATATTGCTCCGATTCCGTTCGTTCCCCGTTATACTGCCAGCCGGGTCGCGGTCAGCCCACGAACATGTTCGGGCCCCGTGATCTCCGGATTGCCCGAACGGCCGTCGGGCGCCTGCCGGACGCCCGCAGGCGGGGCCCGCCTCGTTCCCGTCCGGCCTGGGAACCAGCTCGAAATGAACGTTTCCGTCATTCAACCGATGCGGTCGTCGTGGCGGGGTTATACCCCGTGGGTGGCGACCATCATTGTAGTGGCCACGATCGCGTTCCTGGCCAGCCCCAACGGGCCCCTCGGCGGCTTCTGGCGCCCGGCGCCGGACATGCCCGTGCCCAGCTCGGGCCAGCTTCCGCTGCTGATCCTGCTCAATGTGGTCGAGGTCCTGGTCTTCGGACTGGGCATCGCCTTCGCGCTGTTCGGGTATCGGCTGCTCGGGACCGCGGGCGTGCAGTCGCGGTCGCTCGTGCTGGCCACGTACGTCTCCATTGTCTGGCTGCTCGCCGGATGGTGGCCGCATGACAGCCTGCACATGGCCAACGGCATGGCGCTCGGCGGCCTGATTGCCATCGAGTACGGCTTTCATGTCACATCGATGATCGCCGGGTCGATCGTGGCCGTGTTCTTCCTCAACGTGTTGCGGCGACGGTCGCCCGTCGAAGCGGGCGGGCAGCAATGACCGATGACAGGCGGGATGCCGGTGGCGGCATCCCGCCGACCTTCATTGCAGGTCGGGCGAACGAGCGACGGACGGTCGCGGCGACCGCCCGGGCTTGTCGGCCGGGTTTACAGTCTGCCTCGCCACTGTCCCGGGAAGGCTACCCAAGTCCTTGATTTTCCTGGCATTCAACGTGTCGGCACGTTTCATGCTGGACAGGAGGCAGGTGGTCGATGTGCGTGATGCAAGGGGCGGTTTGCCTCGATATGCACAGCCCTCCCCCCGGCAGAGTCGGAAATCGCGGTTTGCCGATGACAGATGTCCGGAGGTGTGCAATGAGCCGCAAGCACGGGAAGACCGAGACCTATGCACGCGAGTGGCGGGAATCCGCCACCGATGTCGATCTGGCCATGGCGGTGGCCAACCTCGAGTCGGCAGTGGCGTTGGCGCGCGAAGCCGGTCGTCCGGTCACGGCCGATGCCATCCGCAACGAAGCGCGGGACATCGAGATTCAGCGGCGACGGCAACTGGCGAGAGTGATCGATGCGTCGCGCAATTGCGTTGCCTGCCCGTCCGACGAACCCGGAATCGGCGTTGCCGGCCTGTAACGAGCTCCACTGACCGGATCAGCCTCCGAGCACCCCTGACGAAGGGACGGTCCTTCATCCGGACGGACCCCGGTCCGGAATCATTTCTCCCGACGTCCACGTCTCGCACCAGTTCATCCGCCGTGTTCGCGCGATGGTCGCGAATCGCGAACCCCGCTGCGCGGGGCCTGCCCTGATCGACCACGGGCGCGAAACGTACGCGGTAGAATCCGGCTCCGGGCGGAAACGCCCTGATCCTGTCATTTCAGAGAGGTCCTGCCGTGAAATCCTCCCTGCTCGTACCGCTTGTCCTGGTCACTGTCGCCTGCGGGTCCGTTCCGGAAACGGGATCAACGACCCCGGACGAAACGGAACCGGTGATCGCAATCGAACGGGAACACTACCGGCCGGGCCAGGTGGCCACCCTCAGCCTGAACAATCCACTGGACGAGCGGATCGGGTACAACGCCTGTGCATGG
>CAYZHJ010000082.1:8762-12880 GCA_964478305.1 uncultured Ectothiorhodospiraceae bacterium | reverse complement strand
CCGCCTCCACGCCGCACGGCTCCGTGACGAGATGGAGGAGGACGGAGGGTGACCAACGCCGCCCAGCAGGATCAGCCGGGCACCGCGCTCTCCTGCCCGGATCGATACCCGGTCACCCGGCCGGAACACCATCATCCGCCCTGCCTCGAATGCGCGCCCTGCAATATCGACATCGCCGTCAACGACATAGGCGCCGCGATCCTCGTGCTCGTCGGGCAGCGGTATGGCCGCGCCCGGCTCCAGCGCAACGTCGACGTAGAACATCTCCGAGAATGTGCGTACCGGCGCGCGCTCGCCCCAGGCCGAACCCAGAATCAGGCGTGCCTGCTTGCCCTCGGCCTCGAGCAGCGGCAGCTCGTCACGACCATGATGCGCGAAGCCGGCATTGATATCCTCCTGTCCATCCGGCAGAGCGACCCAGGTCTGGATGCCGAACAGTTCGTGCGGCTGCCTGCGAGTCGCTTCGCTGGTGCGCTCGGAATGGGTCACGCCGCTGCCGGCGATCATCCAGTTGACGGCGCCGGGATGGATCATCTGATCTGTGCCAAGCGAGTCGCGATGCCGGAACTCGCCGCGGAACAGATAGGTCACCGTGGCCAGGCCGATGTGCGGATGCGGGCGCACATCGATGCCGTGACTGGTGACGAATTCCGCCGGTCCCATCTGATCGAAGAAGATGAACGGCCCGACCATCTGCCGCTTCGGCGCGGGCAGCGCGCGGCGCACCTCGAAACCGCCGAGGTCGCGGGCGCGCGGGATGATCAGGGTCTCGATGGCATCGACTGCATCGGCGGCGGGACACTGCGGTTCCAGCGCGGGATTCCAGCTCATGGTCGGGCTCCGGCAATGCGGCGACGGTCACAGTATGCGCCGCGGATCCGATCGCGTCATCGCTGTTCCCCACCGGCATATCATTGCCCGGCGCGTGCCGGACATGCCGGTGCAGGCATCCCGGACTCATGTATCGTGCCGTTCGATCGGGTAGACTCGGGCGCGGATCGGAGCGGGGTCCATCCGATCAGTGCGGAACCAGCGATACGGGGAATGCATGAACGAAACCGGCACCATCCTGCGCAATCCTTCCACCGAAGATCTCCGCGACAGCAACATGGCCCGCTACCTGCGCTGGCTCGACGAGACCGGTCACGGCCGCTTCGATGACTACGACACGCTGTACCGCTGGTCGGTATCGAACCTCGAGGACTTCTGGCGCAGCGTGTGGGACTACACCGGCGTGATCGCGCATGCGGAACCCGAACGGACGCTGGCCGATGCGCGCATGCCGGGCGCGAAGTGGTTCCCCGGTGCACGGCTCAACTTCGCCGAGAACCTGCTGCGCGAAGCGCTGCACGGCGATCCGGCACGAACGGCGCTGCATGCGGAGTCGGAAACGCGCGAAACCCGCCGCATTCGTTACGGCGAGTTGCTGGAGCAGGTGGCGGCATTCCGCGCCTGGCTGGCGGCCTGCGGTGTCGGGCGGGGCGATCGCGTCGCCGCCGTCGTGTCCCATGCGCCCGAGTCCATCGCGGCCATGCTCGCGACCACTGCCCTGGGAGCGATCTGGTCGTCGGCCTCGCCCGACTTCGGGGTCGGCGCCGTGCTCGACCGCTTCGGCCAGATCGAACCGAAGGTGCTGATCACCGTCGACGGCTACGGCTACAACGGCAAGACCTTTGCACGCGCGGACGCGATCGACGAGCTGTGCGCCCGGCTCCCCTCGGTCGAACGGCTCGTGCTGATCGAGCACCTGCCGAACACCCCGCCGCCGGCAACCAACCACGTGACCTGGGACGCCATACTGGCAGACCATGCCGGGGCCCTGCCGGTATTCGAGCCGATGGCGTTCGACGATCCGGCCTTCATTCTCTACTCCTCGGGCACCACCGGCGTGCCCAAGTGCATCGTGCACAGCGGCGGCGGTACCCTGCTGCAGCACGCCAAGGAACTCATCCTGCACGGCGACATCCGCCGCGACGATGTCTTCTTCTACTTCACCACCACCGGCTGGATGATGTGGAACTGGCAGGTATCGGGGCTGATGACGGGCGCCGAGCTGGTGCTGTTCGACGGCGCGCCGATGTACCCGGATGCGGGCGTCTGCTGGCGCCTGGCGGCCGAACGCGGCATCACCCATTTCGGCACCAGTGCGAAATTCATCGGCGCCTGCCGCAATCACGGCCTGTCGCCGGGGAACGATTACGACCTGTCGGCGCTGCGGGTGGTGTTCTCGACCGGCTCGCCGCTGCTGCCGGAGGACTTCGACTGGCTGGCCGCGCACGTGAGCGGTGACGCCCTCGTGGCATCGATTTCCGGCGGCACCGACATCGTCTCCTGCTTCGTCGGCTGCTGTCCGCTGCTGCCCGTCCGCCGGGGCGAGATTCAGTGCCGTCTGCTGGGGATGGACGTGCAGGCCTGCAACGAGGCCGGCGAACCGGTGATCGGCGAGAAGGGGGAGCTGATCTGCCGTCAGCCCTCCCCCTCGATGCCGGTGATGTTCTGGAACGACCCGGATGGCGAACGCTACCGGCGCGCCTATTTCGACACCTTCCCCGGCGTCTGGGCACACGGCGATTTCATCACCATCACCGAGCACGGCGGCGTCATCATCCACGGCCGTTCGGACGCGACCCTCAACCCCGGCGGCGTGCGCATCGGCACGGCCGAGATCTACCGCCAGGTGGAGACCCTGGACGAGATCGCCGACAGCATCGTCGCCGGCCAGAAGACCGCCGACGGCGATCAGCGCATCGTGCTGCTGATCGTGCTCAATCCGGGCTGCAAACTCGACGACGACCTCCGGCAGCGGATCCGTCAACGCATCCGCGAGGGCGCCAGCCCGCGCCACGTGCCCGCCGTCATCGCCGCCATCGACGAGGTGCCCTACACCCGCAGTGGCAAGAAGGTGGAACTGGCGGTCGCCCGCGTGCTGGACGACGTGCACGTCGACAACCGGCATGCGATGACCAACCCGGAGGCGCTGGACCGGATCGCGGAGATGAAGGAACTGTTCACCTGAGGTGTTCGTGTCCGGATCCGTGATCCGCAGATGAATCAAAGGTGCACCGAAAGCACCGAAGACACCGAAAAATGCGAATTGGTATCAACCGGACCGCCGCCGGTGCACGAAGCCGCGTTCCGGGTACCGAGCCTGATTCATTCGCAGCCGGGAACCACGTGTACAAGTCCTTCCTTCGGTGCATTCGGTGTCTTCGGTGCGTTCGGTGTTCCCGATGACAACCCGTCCGAAGCCGAATCACGCACCGCCGGAACCTTCTCCCTGCAGATAAGGGACAAGGGCAGAGCGCACTTCTTCAGGCAGCACATGACCGCGGCCGGTTTCGGGATCGACGAGCACGACGACCGACTCGGCGGTGGCAATGCACGTGTCGCCGTGGAACATGCCCTGCCCCAGGGTTGCCGAGGTGTTGCCGATGCGCAGCACGCACGTGCCGATGCGTACCTGGCCGGGAAAGCGGCTCTGGGCGAGAAAGCGGATGTTGAGCTGCGCGATGACCCAGAAGGGCGCGCCGCGCTGGTACAGCATGTCCGGGGCGAGCGATTCGAGAAATTCCACCCGCCCGCTCTCGGCGTAGGCGGCCAGGGCGACGTTGTTGACGTGATCGAGCCGATCGATGTCCTGGAAGCGGATCTTTTCCGTGGTCCAGTGCGCGAAGCACTGCGGATCCTCGAGATCCGGAGACGCCCCGCTCCCGCTCACGCCGTCGCTCATGCCCGCGCGGCCACCGCGATGATTTCGACCTTGAGCCCGGGTGCGGCGAGGCTGGCCTCGCCGGCCGCCCTTACCGGGGCGGCGCCTTCCGGCACCCATTCGTCCCAGACGGCGTTCATCTCGTCGAAATGGGCCGACATGCTGGCCACCCAGATGGTTACCTGCAACAGGTGCTCGCGACTGCTGCCGCACCGCTCGAGCAGTGCATCCACCCGGGCGAGAGCCTCGCGGGTCTGATCCGTGGCGGAATCGCCCTCGTGGCCGACCTGGCCTGCCAGATAGATCGTGTCGCCGTGGATCACGGCCTGGCTCATCCGCCGGCCGATATCGAAACGCTCGATGTTCATGTGCCGAACCCTCTTGTTGTGCCGGATGCCGCGAACAGCGG
>CAYZHJ010000082.1:0-8662 GCA_964478305.1 uncultured Ectothiorhodospiraceae bacterium | reverse complement strand
CCCCGACAATCACCCGCCGATCCGCTTCGTGCCGCACCAGCGGTCGATGAACAGGGCGAGTACCGTCGCCACCTGCATCATGCTGTCGAGATCGACCGACTCGTCGATGCCGTGGATCGCGTCGGCGACCGGCCCGTAGCAGGTTGCCGGCGTGTCGCCGTAGAGCTGGAAGAAGCGTGCATCGGAAGTCGCGGTCGAGGCGAGATGCTCGATCGAATCACCGGTCAGCTCGCGATGTATGTCCGACAGCAGGGTCATCATCGGGTGCGAGGGGTCCATGTCGCAACCCTCGGCCTGGAAACCGCCCCACTCGATCCGGGCCTGCGCTCCGGCAAGCGCCGGATCGTTGCGCATTGCCTTGTCGACCGTGTGTTCGATCGCAGTACGGATTTCCTGCAGTGCCATGCCGGGGAAGAAGCCGACACGGATGTCGGCCGTGGCCGCGGGCGGAACGGTGGAATTCCAGTCACCACCCTCGATGCGGCCGAGATTGAAGTTCAATGGATGGGGGTGCCCGCGCCAGGCCGGGTGACGCCGGTCGGGAGCATTCCAGCTCTCGACCAGCTCCCGCAGGTGGCCGCACAGGCGGTAGACAGCGTCGATCGCGTTGACCCCCGCCGCGGTATCGAGTACGTGCGCGGGACGCCCGGAGACGCTCAGACGGGCCCACATGACCCCGACCTGGGCGATGGTCAGCTGCTGCTGGAACGGCTCGGGAATGATCGCCGCATCGGCGGTGTAACCCGCCGCCAGGCAGGCCAGCGCGCCGTTGCCGGTGCATTCCTCCTCGACCACCGACTGCAGGCAGACCGGCGCCGCCGGCTCGAGACCGAGCGTGCGCAGTGCCTCGAACGCGGTCAGGTACGCCACGATCCCGGCCTTCATGTCGCCCGCGCCGCGGCCGTACATGCGGCCATCGCGGACGACGGGCTCGAATGGCGGATCGGTCCACAGGGCGGCCGGACCGGGCGGCACGACGTCGATGTGGCCGTTGAGAATGAGCGAATGCCCGCTCACCCCGGCCGGCCGGTGCATCCCGACCACGTTCTCGCGGCCGCTGTAGTCGATCAGCGGCGGCGAGAAGCCGGGCCGGTCCCGGATCGCCTCAAGATCGATCGGGACCCGGTGCACCTCCAGTCCCAGCTCGGTGAGCCATTCGGCCATGCGGGCCTGGGCGCCCTCTTCCCGACCCAGCTCGCTCGGCTCGCGTACCAGGGTCGCGAGCCGCTCGACGGCGCGCTCCTCGAGGCCGGCGACGGCCTGACGGATATCCCCGGTGGTGGCCGTCACGGAGCGGTCTCCGCGGCTCCCAGCGCGGGCCGATCGGGCGCGAGGGCCTCCGCCGTGAGTCCGAGCCCGGCCAGGTCGGCCGGCAGGGATCGGCCCTGCACCAGCGCGGCCGCGAGCCGGCCCAGCCCGACGGCGGTCTGGATGCCGTAGCCGCCCTGCCCCGCCAGCCAGAAGAAACCCTCGAGATCCGGTGCGTGGCCCGCGACCGGCTCGCCGTCGGCCACGAAACTGCGCAGCCCGGCCCAGGTCTCGCCCGGGCGCTCGACCTCGACCGTGGTCACCTCCATGAAACGCTCGATCACGGTCGCGACGTCCTCGATTTCCGGCTGCACGTCCTGCGGCGCGGTCGGCGTCGCGTCGGCCGGCGACAGCATCAGCCGGCCCGCATCGGGCTTGAAGTAGAACGTCTCGGCGAGATCGCCCGTCAGCGGCCAGCCGCCGGGATCGGTACCGGCCGGCAGGTCGACCATGACCGCCGTGCGCCGTTTCGGCACCAGACCGATGCGCCGGCCACCGGCCTGCTCCGCGATCACATCGGCCCAGGCGCCGGCGGCGTTCACCAGCAGCGGCGCCTCGTACACACCCTCCCGCCGCGTGGTCACGCGCCAGCAATCGCCGACGCGCTCGATGCGCTCGGCCTCGGCGTTGCTCGCCACCTCGCCGCCGGCGGCCCGCAGACCGCGCAGGAACCCCTGGTGCAGGGCGGCGACATCGATGTCCATGGCGCCGGGCTCGAAGGCGCCGAGGGCAAAGATGTCCGGGCGCAGGATCGGCACCCGCGCCGCCAGTTCGGCCCCTTCCAGCCGTTCCACCACGGCACCGTTGGCCCGCCCCTCGGCGACCATGGCGTCGACCCGGTCACGCTCGGCAGCCGTGCCGAGCGCCAGCAACCCCCGCGGATGCAGCAGTGGATGCTCGGTGAAGCCTTCGGGCGGCTCCATCAGGAAGTGGCGACTGGCCGTGGACAGACGGCGCACCAGCGGCGGGCCGTAGGTCTCGCTGAACAGGGCCGCCGAACGGCCGGTGGCGTGATAGCCGGGCTGCGCCTCGCGCTCGAGCAGCAGCACACGGGCACCGTCGCGGGCGAGGAAGTACCCGATCGAGGCCCCGGCCATGCCGGCACCGAGAATCAGGATGTCGGCGCCGGCGCGCATCTCGCCCCCGTGAAGCCGCTGACAAAGCGGTACAGATTGTTCCCCAGCGAATCGCTCAGGTAGCCGCCCTCCTGGATCAGTGCCACCGGCAGATCGAGCGCGCCGATGCGGCCACCGATCGCGGCGAAGCCGTCGCCCGTGACGTTCAGCCCGCCGAACGGATCCTCGGCCGAGGCATCGAGCCCCAGTGACAGCACCAGTGCCCCGGGCGCGTGCACCCGGATGCGGGCCAGGGCCGCGTCGAGCGCTTCCAGGAACGGATCGTCGCCGGCGCCGAGCGGCAGCGGCAGGTTGTAGTTGAAGCCGAGTCCGGCCCCCGTGCCGCGCTCGGCGGCGTGCCCCCAGAAGAACGGGTAGAACTCGTGCGGATCGACATGCACCGACACGGTCAGCACATCGTCGCGCGCATAGAAGACGCCCTGGGTGCCGTTGCCGTGATGCAGATCGATGTCGAGGACCGCCACGCGCCGGTGCCGTTCGCGCAGGACCTCGGCGGCGATCGCGGCGTTGTTCAGGTAGCAGAAGCCGCCGGCCATGTCGGCGAAGGCGTGGTGGCCCGGCGGCCGGCACAGGCCGTAGGCGTGCGGCGCGCCCGCGGCGACCGCCTGCGCCGCCGCGACCGCCGCGTGCGCGCTCGTGCGCACCGCGTCCCAGGTCTCGGCGGCGATCGGGCAGGCGGTATCGGCGAGATGGTAGCCGGCACGGCCGATCGGCGAGCGCGGATAGGCCCCGTCACGGCGGTCCGGATGGACGTTCGGCACCACGTCGCGGCTGCCCCCCAGTGCCTGCCAGTCGGCATGGATGGTCTGCAGGAAATCGAGGTATTCCGGCGTGTGCACCGCCGCCAGCGGCCCCAGGCCCGCGTCCGGCGGCGCCTCCGCGGCCAGGCCCAGGCGCTCGATGGCACCGAGCAGCCGGTCGGCCCGCTCCGGCACCTCGGGAATCGGCCGCTGCGCCCCGGCCACCAGGAACTTCTCCGGATCGTGCGACTTCTGGATCGGCGCGTAGAAGACCTTCACCAGCTGCCTCCGCTCCACTGCGGTAATCGAACGTGATTCATCGTCATTTCACTTCAGCGCTCATCGGGGCGATTGGTCGATCGGGAAGAAGACACCGAAAACACCGAACGCACCGAAGACACCGAATGAATGACGAATCGTGGACGAGCCCGCTTGCGGCGAACCCGGCGCCTGCGGCTCGTGCCCAACCTCACTCGCAACCCGGATCCCGTTCCTGCCGGACATATTTCAGTGTCTTCGGTGCGTTCGGTGTCATCGGTGTTCCAATCATTTCCCGCGATCACGGTACGGAGCATTTCGAAACCGATTCGTGGGCAAACCCGCTCCAGCCAGCGATACGACTGCCTAGAAGGCGACATGTTCGGCTCCCTTCAATCCGAGCATCTCGCGTGTTTCCGCCGGCGAGGCCACCTGCAGCGAAAGCGCCTCCAGTATGGTGCGGATCTTCGTCACCTCCTCGGCGTTGTCGCGCGCGAGCACGCTTTTCTCGATGAACAGGTTGTCCTCCAGGCCGACCCGGACATTGCCGCCCATGGCCGCGCACATCGACGCCAGCGGCATCTGGTGGCGGCCGGCGCCGAGCACGGAGAAGCGGTAGTCGTCGCCGAACAGCTTGTCGGCCGTGCGCTTCATGAACGCGAGATTGTCCGCATCCGCACCGATGCCGCCGAGAATGCCGAGCACGAACTGCACGAACAGCGGCGGCTCGACGAGGTCGCGGTCGAGAAAATGCGCGAGCGTGTAGAGATGGCCCACGTCGTAGCACTCGAACTCGAAGCGCGTGCCGCAGCCCTCGCCGAGCTCGGAGAGCAGCGTCTCGATGTCGGCGAAAGTGTTCTTGAACACGAAGTCGCGACTGGATTCGAGAAAGCCCGGCTCCCAGTCGTGCTTCCACTCGCTGTAGCGCTCCAGCACCGGATAGAGGCCGAAGTTCATGCTGCCCATGTTGAGCGAGGCCATTTCCGGCCGTGCCCGCAGCGCCGCCTGCATGCGGTCCTGCACGGTCATCGGCATGCCGCCGCCGGTGGAGATGTTGACGACGGCGTCGGTGGCGGCGCGGATGCGCGGCAGGAACTGCATGAAGACTTCGGGATCGGGGCTCGGGCGGCCGTTGTCCGGGTCGCGTGCATGCAGGTGCAGTACCGCCGCGCCGGCCTCGGCGGCGCCGATGGCCTGCTCGGCGATCTGCTCCGGCGTCACCGGCAGATGCTCGCTCATGGTCGGGGTGTGGACCGAGCCGGTCACGGCACAGGTGATGATGACCTTGCGCGCCACGACGGCTATCTCCCCAGCTCGGCGCGCAATGCCTCGAGGGCATCGGTCAGGCCATTGATCAGCTCGTCGATCTGCGCCTCGGTGACGATCAGCGGCGGGCACACCATCACGTGATCGCCGAGGCCGCCGCCGCGGGTGCGCCGCCAGTAGAGGATCAGGCCGCGCTCGAAGGCGAGCTCGGTCAGCCGGTACGCGGCCATCGCCTCCGGCGGCAGCGGCTCCATCGTGTCGCGGTCGGCCACCAGCTCCATGGCCAGCAGCAGGCCCTTGCCGCGCACGTCGCCGATGAAGTCGAAACGGGCCATCAGCGCCGCGAGCCGCTCGTGCAGCAGCCCGCCCATGCTGACGGCGCGATTCATGAGATCCTGTTCCAGGATCTCGTCGAGCACGGCATTGCCCGCCGCGCAGGCCAGCGGATTGCCGGCATAGGTGTAGCCGTGGATGAAACCGCCGGCATCGAGCACGGGCTCGACGATGCGGTCGGCCGCGAGCATGGCACCCAGCGGCACGTAACCCGCGGCGAAACCCTTCGACAGCGCGACCAGGTCGGGCATGACGCCCCAGTGATCTCCGGCCAGGAAACGGCCGGTGCGGCCGGCGCCCGACATGACCTCGTCATGGATCAGCAGTACGCCGTGGCGATTGCAGATCTCGCGCACTCGCGGGTAGTAGCTGTCCGGCGCCACCAGCGCACCGGTGGAAGCACCGCCCACCGGCTCCATGATGAAGGCGAGCACGGTCTCCGGTCCCTGGCGCAGGATCTCGGCCTCCAGCAGATCGGCGTAACGTCGCCCGCGCTCCTCGGCCGCGAAATCGTCGCGATCGAGATACACGGTCGGTGCGGGAATCTTCGGCATCTCGTGCATCATCGGCGCGAACGGCGCGGTCATCGGCGTATAGCCGGTCACGGCGAGCGCACCGAAGGTGGAACCGTGATAGGACGGATGGCGCGAGATCACCTTGCAGCGCTGTGCCTCGCCGATCGCGAGAGCATGCTGTCGCGCCAGCTTGAGGCAGCTCTCGACCGCCTCGGAACCGCCGGACACGAAGAACACGCGATTCAGGTCCCCCGGCGCCAGCCCGGCGACGCGCGCGGCCAGGGTCTCGGCCGGCTCGTTCTCGAAGTGCAGCCGATAGGCGAAGGTCCCGCGCGCCATCTGCTGCTGCATGGCATCGAGCACGTGCGGGTTCGAGTGACCGATGTTGCTGACCATGGCGCCGGAGCAGCCGTCCAGGTAGCGCCGGCCGTGGACGTCCCACATGTAGACGCCCTCGGCACGGTCGAACAGCGGCCGGCGCTGGCGTGACTGGTAGAACAGGCTGGACGGTGGACGCGGCTCGGCGCCCGTCGCGGTTTCCGCGCTCACGGCTTCCCTCTCGTGTTTCAGTCCGCCGCACCCTCGAGCAGCACGCAGTCGCTGGCCCGGATTCGGGCCTGGACCGTGCTCCCTTCCCGGAACGGCGAGCGGTCGATGGTATTGATCGCCTGGATGGACAAGGGGCCGGCCTCGAGGAAATAGCGCACGACCTGTCCCTGGTAGTCGACCGCCGACACGCGTGCATCGATCACGGTCACGCCTTCCCCGGCCTCGTGCTGCTCCGCGAGCTGGATGCGCTCGGCACGCACGACCAGGCGAACGATTTCGCCTTGCGAACGGGAATGATTCCCGGCTTCGGCCAGCAGTTCCGGCCCGTTATCCACCTGAACCCGCACACCGTTTCCGTCACTCCCGGTTACCGTACCCGGGAGAATGTTGGAATGCCCCAGGAAACCCGCGACGAACTCGGTCGAGGGATGGTTGTAGACTTCCTCCGGCGTACCCACCTGTTCGATGCGGCCGTGGTTCATCACCACCACCTTGTCCGACATCGCCAGCGCCTCGGCCTGATCGTGCGTGACGAACACGGTGGCGACGCCGAGCTCGCGCTGGATGCGCTTGAGCTCGACGCGCATTTCCTCGCGCAGGTTCGCGTCGAGCGCCGACAGCGGCTCGTCGAGCAGCAGCACGTCGGGCTGAATGACGATCGCGCGTGCAAGGGCAATGCGCTGCTGCTGGCCGCCGGAGAGCTGATTCGGCAGCCGGTCCTCGACCTGCGGCAGCTGCACGAGCTGCAACGCATCGCGCACCCGCCTGGTCATCTCGTCACGTGACACGTCGCGGTACTTCAAACCGAAGGCGACGTTGTCGAAGATCGTCTTGTGCGGGAACAGCGCATAGTTCTGGAACACGAGCCCCAGGTTGCGCCGGTGGATCGGCACGTCATTGATACGCTTGCCGCGGACATGGATATCCCCTTCGCTGGGATCCAGCAGCCCCGCGATCATTCGCAGCGTGGTCGTCTTGCCGCAGCCGGACGGGCCCAGGAATGTCACGAAGCTCCCGTCGGGCACGTCCAGATCGGCCTTGTGCAGTGCGGTGAAATCGCCGAAGCGTTTCACCACATTGCGCAGTTCGACCGCATTGGTACCGGCATCCGCCATGTCCTGTCCTCCGGATCGGCGGGTGACACATGCCACCCGCCGATCATCCACAACGTTTCAGCCGATCAGTAACCGCGCTGGACGCGGCTGAACCGCTTCGACCATTCCTGCTCGTTGCTGTTCCAGTACGCGGGATCGAAGAAATTGAGATTCTCGAGCGTACCGCTCGGGTCGAAGGCCGGCAGTGTCGGCACCTTGTCGCCGAGATCGACCTTGGTCGGATCGAGCGCCGGCGGGTAGTTCTGCCCCTCGGCCACCGCGATCGCGACCCGCGGCTCGAGCATGAAGTTGAGCAGCTCCTCGCAGGCCTCCATCGGACTGCCGTCGATCACGAACAGGCACTCCTGCCAGCCGAGACCGCCCGGCGGATCGATGTAACCGATATCGTGACCCTCGTCCTGCAGGGCCCGGACACGCCCGGACCAGGCCTCGGTCACGTAGATCTCCTCTTCCGCCAGCAGGCTCATCAACTCGGCGCCGGAGTTCCAGTACTTCAGCGCCAGGTCGCGGTGCGTGCGCACGGCGCCCCAGACCGCATCGATATCCTGGATGTCGTTGGGATCCTGTCCCGTCTGCAGCGCCCCGTACCAGATACGGGTCTTCCACTCGCTCCAGCCACCGATGCGATCCTTGTACTCCTTGTCGATCAGCAGCTTGGCGCCTTTCTTCTTCGCCTCGTCATCGCTGATGTACTTGCGGTTGTAGGCGATGCCGGTCGTGCCGTAGTCGTACGGAACCGCGGACAGTCGGCCATCGGTGAGCTTGCGGAAAGGCTCCTGCAACCGCTTGATCACGAGATCCAGGTTCGGGATGTTGTCCTCGTTGAGTCTCGTCGACAGATCGAGGTTGTGGTAGCGGGCATAGTCGAACACGCCGGAAAGATGCGCGATATTGAACTCGCCCGGCTGACTCGAGCGCACTCGCGCGAGGTACTCGTCGGCACCGCCGAAGGTGCCGTCCACGACCTCGATACCCGTTTTCTGCTCGTAGGGCTTGAACGCGTACTCGCGGAACGCCTCGGAGACCACACCGCCCCAGCCGTCGAAGCGGACCTGGTCGGGAGTGGCTGCACGGGCCTGTCGGGCCAGCCAGCCCATGGGGCCGCCGACCACGCCGGACGCGATGCCGGCGATACCGAGCGCCTTCAGGAACGTGCGGCGATCGATGTCGCCATTCTCGTAGCGCTCGAGCAACTTTTCATAACGTCTGGAATCACTCATCGATTCCCCTCCTCTTTCGGCCCGTGGCACGGGCGCTTTTCAGGTTGACTTCATGGTTGCCGAAATCGGCAGCATTCATCGCATTCTCATGCGGGCATTGAGTCGACGCGCGATCGCCACGCCGAGCAGCGGCAGGGCGACCGTGACAACGACCATGACTGTCCCCAGCGCATTGACCTCGGGGCTGATCGAATTGCGCAGCATGGCGAAGATCTGGGTCGG
>CAYZHJ010000081.1:8595-13018 GCA_964478305.1 uncultured Ectothiorhodospiraceae bacterium | reverse complement strand
CGAGCAGGACCGGGCCGCAATCCCCGGCGAAATGGACGCGGCCGTTCTCGAGGCCCGCGGGACGCTTGAGGCGCACTGCCCCGGCGAGCAGCCGGGCACGCTCGACCCGCGCATCCGGCTGCCGATCCTGGAACTCGCGATCCCCGCCCTGCGGAAACTGCCTGCCGAAACCCTGAAGGACCTGCTGCAGCGGATCGATGGTCTGATCCGTGTCGACGAGCGAATCTCGCTGTTCGAGTTCACCGCGCGCACGGTGCTGCGCCACGAGCTCGTACCCGGCGAGCGGCACGATGGCAGCAGGCGCCTGGAGGCGCACCGCGAGGACGCACGCATCGTGATCTCGCTGTTGAGCCTCACCGGTGCCGACGACGCCGATGCCCGAACTGCCGCCTACGACCGCGCCATGCGCCCCCTGTTCGGCACACAGGTGGAAGTTCCGCTGCCGGCCGCCGAATGCACGCCCGCCGCATTCACTGATGCGCTGGAACGGCTCGCCCGGCTGCGGCCGAGCGGCAAGCGCGCCCTGCTGCTCGCCTGCGCGGACTGCATCGCCGCCAACGGCGAGATCCGGCCCGCCGAGGCCGAACTGTGGCGGGCGATCGCGGCGACGCTCGACGTCCCCGTTCCACCGCTGGCGATATAGGTTGGGCCGACGGAGAAGGCCCAACAGCCGGCATTCGGTTCGATGTCGGGCCTCCTGCGTCGGCCCAACCTGCGGTCTGCCGTTCCACGCCGTGTGAAGAGAATCTCGCAAAGGCGCGAAGACGCCAAGGGCGCCAGGTAAAACAAATCAACTCATCCTGCTTTTCCTGCGTCCTCTGCGGCTCTGCGAGATTCCTCACGGCAGTGGAATAATATCTCGCAGAGCCGCAGAGGACGCAGGAAGGATGACAGATGAATGCCTTTCCCTTCTGTCTTCAACTTTGCGCCCTTGGCGTCTTCGCGCCTTTGCGAGAATCTTTCCCGAACTTCGCCAAGCGAGGCCCGCTCTCTCATCCAGGCGCCGGATACGTTATGCTCGGCGCCATTCGGCGTGCGGGAGAACCTCATGAAACTGAACGACGAGACACTGCTGCGCAGCGAGTGCTTCATCGGCGGCGAATGGGTCGGCGGTCCGGAGGACATGCCGGTCACCAACCCCGCCAACGGCAAGGAGATCGGCCGGGTGCCGAAGCTGGGCGGCGAGGAGACTCGGCGGGCGATCGATGCCGCCGATGCCGCCCTGCCCGGCTGGCGCGCGAAAACCGCCGCCGACCGTGCCGCGATCCTGCGGCGCTGGTTCGAGCTGATGCACGAGAACGCCGACGACCTCGCGGCGATCATGACCGCGGAGCAGGGCAAGCCCCTGGTCGAGTCGAAGGGCGAGATCGGCTATGCCGCGTCCTTCCTGCAGTGGTTCGCCGAGGAGGCCCGGCGAATCTACGGCGATGTCATCCCCGAGCACCAGCCCGACAAGCGCATCGTCGTCACCAAGGAACCGATCGGCGTCTGTGCCGCCATCACGCCCTGGAACTTCCCGCAGGCGATGATCACCCGGAAGGCGGGACCGGCTCTCGCCGCCGGCTGCACCATGGTACTGAAGCCCGCCGAGCAGACGCCGCTGTCGGCGCTGGCACTGGCCGAGCTCGGCCGCCGCGCCGGCATTCCCGACGGCGTGTTCAACGTGGTGGTCGGCGATCCGAAGAGCATCGGCGGCGAGATGACCTCCAGCCCGATCGTGCGCAAGCTGACCTTCACCGGCTCGACGCCGGTGGGCAAGCTGCTTATGGAACAGTGCGCCGCAACCATGAAGAAGCTGTCACTGGAGCTCGGCGGCAACGCACCGTTCATCGTCTTCGACGACGCCGATCTGGACGCCGCGGTCGAGGGCGCGATCGCGTCGAAGTATCGCAACACCGGCCAGACCTGTGTCTGCGCCAACCGCCTGCTGGTACAGGACGGTGTGTATGACGACTTCGCCGACAGACTGGCGAAACGGGTCGGCGCGATGAAGGTCGGCGACGGCTTCGAGGAAGGCGTGACCATCGGCCCGCTGATCGACGGCAACGCCGCCGACAAGGTCGAGCAGCATGTCAGCGACGCCGTCGAACACGGCGCGAAGATACTCGTCGGCGGCAAGCGCCACGCGCTCGGTGGCTCGTTCTACGAACCGACAGTGCTGACCGGAGTCACCGGGGCCATGCGGGTGGCCAGCGAGGAGACCTTCGGTCCGGTCGCGCCGCTGTTCCGCTTCCGCGATGAACGCGAGGCAGTGGAGATGGCCAACAACGTCGATGCCGGCCTGGCATCGTACTTCTATACCCGCGACATGGGGCGTGCCTGGCGCATCGGCCGGCACCTCGAGTACGGCATCGTCGGCATCAACACCGGCCTGATCTCGACCGAGGTCGCCCCCTTCGGTGGTGTCAAGGAATCCGGGCTCGGCCGCGAGGGCTCGAAGTACGGCATCGAGGATTATCTCGAGATCAAGTACATGTGCATGGGCGGGATCGATCCCGAGCTGCAGTAACGGATCATCCCGCGCCCGCGAGTCGGAACAGGGAACACCGAACACACCGAAGGCACTGAAAGCACCGAAAATGACGAATGTGGGAGCGGGCCTGGCCGCGAACGATGTCAGGAAAGCCTTGCGGATTCGCTCGCCGATGAATGCTCTTCTGCAACCTCCGTTGGTATCCCGATGACCTGTGGCCGTCCTCCATCAGTTCCTTTTTCGGTGCCTTCGGTGTCTTCGATGCTCCCCATTGCTCCCCTGAACAACCGCAAATGAGCATCCACCGACCCCTGATCCTGCTGATGATGCTGACCGGACTCGTCGGCTGCGCCACGGCGCCGGAGCCGGTCACCGACGCGGAGCCGATCGAGCCGCCCGCCGCAGAGGCCGACGCCGAGCCCGAACCGCCCGTCCCGGACGAACCCGACGAGCCGGTGGCAATCGAGCCCGGACAACGGCCGATCCGGCTCACCCTGGTCGGCGACATCATGCTGGGCGGCAGCGCGGCCGAGTTCATGCAGCGCCACGGCCACGACTACGCCTTCGAGGGCGTGGCCGACGAACTGGCCCGCGGCGACATCCTGTTCGGCAACCTGGAAGGACCGCTGACCGACGGGGGCGAACCCTTCCCGGACAAGAAGTACCTGTTCAGGACCCCGCCCGCAAAGGTCGCACCGGCCCTGGCCCGGGCCGGTTTCGACGTGGTCAGCCTGGCGAACAATCACACCCTCGACTACGGCGCGATCGGACTCTACGACACGCTCGACGCCCTGTTCGACGCCGGCATCCGCGCTGTCGGCGCCGGTCCCGACCTCGCCCGGGCACGCCGGCCCGTCATCGTCGAGGCGGATGGCGGGCATCGCATTGGATTCCTCGCCTATTCCAACACCTTCCCCGAGGAATTCTGGGCGCGGCCGGACCATCCCGGTACCGCCTTCGGTCACCTGCATCACATGCGGGCAGACGTGGCCGCACTGCACGAACGGGTCGATACGGTGATCGTGTCATTCCACTGGGGTCGCGAGGCAACCACCGAGCTGCGACCCTACCAGCCGCTGCTGGCCCGCGCCGCCATCGATGCCGGGGCCGATGTCGTCGCCGGGCATCACCCGCACGTGCTGCAGGGTGTCGAGCACTACCGGGACGGCATAATCCTCTACAGCCTCGGCAACTTCACGTTCGGTTCCTACAGCGAGAAGGCGCGCACGAGCGCGATCGCTCACGTCACACTGGACGGCGACGGGCTGCAAACCCTCGAACTGGTGCCGATCGATGTTCACAATCCCGGGGTCCTGTTCCGGCCGGTACCGTTGCAGGGGGACGCAGCGATCGGCGTCGCCGAGGGTCTGGCAACGCTGTCCGAACCGCTGGCGACGCAACTGCGTGTCGATGATGGCCGCGCGCTGCTGAATCTCGCACGGCCGCACGACTCGAAACGGATCTCGACGACTGCAGAGTAGCGGTCGGAACTCGCCTGGTGCGTACGGGATCGGGCAGCGGATCAGCGGCGGTATCCCTGCATCCGCCCCCTCATCTGCTCGAGCATCTCGCGCTGTTCCCCGGTGAGCACCTCGCGCATGCGATTGTGCGCCCTGGCCTGCTGCACGATCATGCGTCGGTGGACCGCGGCGACCTCGTCGAACGCCCGGCCGAGGGCCTCCGGATCGATCTCCTCACTGCGGCGAAGCTCCATCATGGCCCCGCCCTGCTCGTGCATTTCCTGCATCAGTTGCCAGTGCTCGCGCGCATTCTCTCGCTGGATCGATTCCAGCCGTTCACGCTGCTCGTCGCTCAGGCCGAGGATGCCGGCCTCGTAGGGACCGATACCCCCGTGCATCATGCCCGGGCCCATCATGCCGGGACCCATCATGCCCGGACCCATCATGCCCGGACCCATCATGCCCGGACCCATCATGCCCGGACCCATCA
>CAYZHJ010000081.1:8402-8495 GCA_964478305.1 uncultured Ectothiorhodospiraceae bacterium | reverse complement strand
TGCCGGGGCCCATCATGCCCGGACCCATCATGCCCGGGCCCATCATGCCCGGGCCCATCATGCCGGGGCCCATCATGCCGGGGCCCATCATGC
>CAYZHJ010000081.1:0-8302 GCA_964478305.1 uncultured Ectothiorhodospiraceae bacterium | reverse complement strand
CCCATCATGCCCGGGCCCATCATGCCGGGGCCCATCATGCCGGGGCCCATCATGCCCTGACCGCCCATCATGCGGCCGCCATGGCCGTCGCCGGTACCGTGCGCCACCACGCCGGCACTGAAGACCAGGGCGATCAGGGTTCCCAGCAGGGTTACAACCATCGTGTTGCGTTTCATCTCTCGACCTCGTTCACGGCAAGCCGTGTTTCCGTGACTGCAACGACCGCATGCCTCTGCAGCGGCCCATCGTTCCAAGCTTACGCCTCCTGGCCACGATTGCCTTGACACGGATCAATTACCCATCAATGGCGTCGGGGTGGTCCGGACCATCGATTCGTGATAGCCATCATGCCTTTCGAGCCTGACGCGGAACCCATGACTCCGACCGTGATCGCCGATTACCGCCGGGCCTGGCGACTGGCCTGGCCGATCATCCTGTCGAATTCCTCGATCCCGCTGGTCGGCGCGGTCGATACGGCCGTCATGGGCCACCTGCCCGACCCGGCCTTCATCGGCGCCGTTGCCATCGGCGCCGGGCTGTTCTCGATCCTCTACTGGGGTTTCGGCTTTCTGCGCATGGGCACGACCGGGTTCGTCGCACAGGCATTCGGTGCCGGCGACGGGGCCGAGGTCCGCGCGGCGCTCCGCCGCGCCCTGCTCGTCGCCGCAGCGCTCGCCCTGGTGCTGTGGCTGCTGCAGGCACCGATTGCCTGGATCGCCTTCGGGCTGATCGAGGGCAGCGCGCAGGTGGAGACGCTCACCCGCACCTATTTCGACTGGCGCATCTGGTCCGCCCCGGCAGTGCTCGCCAACTACGCCGTGCTGGGCACGCTGATCGGGCTGCAGCGAACCGGTCACGTGCTGGTGCTGCAGATCGTGCTCAACGGCACCAACGTCGCGCTCGACCTGTTGTTCGTGCCGGTGCTGGGCTGGGGTGTCGAGGGCGTGGCGCTGGCCTCGATCATCGCCGAGTTCGCCGCGCTGGCACTGGGGCTGATCCTGATCGGGCGCCGTCTTCGCGATCTGCCGGGAATGAACCATCCGGTCACGCTGCTGGATCCGGCGGCACTGCGTGCACTCGTCGCCGTCAACGGCAACATCTTCGTGCGCACGCTGTGCCTGGTGCTGTCCCTGTTCTATTTCACGGTAGTGGGTACCCGCCTGGGCGAGGTACAGGTTGCCGCCAACGCGGTCCTGATGCAGCTCCAGTACTTCCTGGCCTACGGACTCGACGGCTTTGCCCATGCGGCCGAGGGACTGGCGGGCTCCGCCTGGGGCGCGCGCAGCCGCGAACGCTTTCGCGCGGCGGTCAAGGCCACCACCGTCTGCGCCTTCGGCGTCGCCCTGATCTACAGCCTCGTCTATACCCTGTTCGGCACCGTATTCATCGGCTGGATGACCGATCTCGAGACCGTCCGGGCCATGGCCGCCGATTTCCTGCCCTGGATGGTACTGGCGCCGATCGTGTCGGTGTGGAGCTTCCAGCTCGACGGCATCTTCATCGGCACCACCCGCACGACGGAGATGCGCAACGGCATGCTGCTGGCCACCGCCGGCTACCTGCTGGCGGTCGAAACCCTGGTGCCACTGTTGCACAACCACGGGCTGTGGCTGGCGCTGATGCTGTTCCTGGGCCTGCGCGCGCTCACGCTCGCTGCCTGGTTGCCGCGACTGGACCGGGCACTGCAGCCCGCCACACCTTGACAGTCCGGCTCATGCAACCGGGACCTGCACACGCCTTGCGCGCGGATGCCGCTACGCACACGATCGACGATCACCGGATACGGCGCGACGGGAGAGGAGAATGACGATTCGCCGGCGACTCATTCACGCTGGACCGTGGCTGTGCCTGTTCCTGCTACTGTCAGTGGCACTGCCGGCGCTCGCCGCGGGACCCGAGCGCGGCATCCTGTGGCGGATCGAGCGCGACGGCACGACGGTCGGCCACCTGTTCGGCACGATCCACAGCGATCGGCCCGAGGTGGTCGATCTGCCAGGACCGGTGGAGCGGGCGTTCGAACGCGCGGACCGCTATGCCTTCGAGATCGATCAGCGCGATATCGATCCGCGGGAAATCAGGCGGGTCATGCACTATCCGGATGGCGGCTCGCTGGCACAGCGGCTGCCCCCCGATCTCTGGGAGCGGGCACGCCGGGCGGCGTCCCGGCGCGGACTGCCCGCGAATGCCATTGCCTCAATGGAACCCTGGGCGCTGGCGACGGTGCTCAGCCTGCCGCCCGCCGACCCGCGGAACATCCTCGACATGATGCTGCAGCGACGGGCATTCGAGTCCGGACGGCCCGTGGCCGGGCTCGAAACCGTTGCCGAGCAGCTGTCGATATTCGACCACCTGGACGAATCCCGCCAGGTCGAGATGCTCTCCACGGCCGTCGACGCGATCGAGACAGGACAGGCGCAGGAGTTGTTCGAACGGATGGTCCGTGCCTGGCGCGACCGCGATCTCGGGCGCATCGTCGAGCTGGCGGACGAACACCCCGCGCTCGCCGATCCCGCCACCAACAACCGCCTGATGGCCCGCCTGCTGGGCGAGCGCAACCGCCGCATGGCCGAACGCATGCAGGCACAGCTCGAGGCCGGTGGGGCGTTCATCGCCGTCGGCGCCATGCATCTCGCCGGCGACGACGGGCTGGTGCGGCTGCTGGAACACCGCGGCTACAGGCTCGAGCCGGTCTACTGACTGTCCTGTACGCGGCGAGCGGCGGTTGCCTGCGCCGGAACCCGGGCAGGGCGTACACCGAAGGCACTGAACGCACCGAAGACACCGAAAGGGTTAGCAGGAATGGGTGGAACAGACAGGTCTGCCAGCCCCGCACCGGTCTTGCGCCGGTCGTTCGCGACTGACGTCGCTCCCACAATCTTCCTGTTCGGTGTAGTCGGTGCATTCGGTGTCTTCGGTGTTCCCGTATTCTTCAGCGTGCCCGGCGTCTTCGGTCGCCCTGTTCTTCGGAAGCCATCATCCACCGCTCTCCTGCAAGGCCTCCCTCGTTTCGTCCGGATCGGCCCAGGTCAGTTCGTGGAAATCGAAGCCCCGCGCCAGGCGCGGCTTGACGATCTCGAAGAACGGCGAGACATCGAAATCGCGCGGCACGAACAGGCTGTGATGACGAATGTAGTGGATCTCCCCGGAGCAATCGATGCAATGCGGATCGCTCGATTCCGGTCGCTCGATGTCCGGCAGGATCGGATAATGGATGGACTGGAACGCCTGCGCGATCAGGGACGAGCAGATGGCACGTGTCGGATCGCCGCTGCCCAGTGCCAGCATGCGCCTGCGCCAGCGTGACGGCACGGGCGGTGTCTGGATCAGGAAACGCACCAAATCGACGATGTTCTTGACGTCGTACTGATAGCCGATGCGCGAGACCATGTAGTCGATCACGCGATCGCGTTCCGTGTCGGCCAGGCCAGCGGGCCGACAGATGCGGCTGTGCAGACCGGCGTATTCGCCGAACGGAACCCCGCGCACGCCCTCGTTGATGTCGGCCTCGACCAGCACTCGGCGCGTGCCGACGAAACCCGGCGGATCGATCACGTCACCGACGTAGAGCGCTGCATGCGACCAGGTGGACTGGGTCAGATACTTGATCGCCGTGCTGAAACGGCTGGTGCCCTCGACCAGCAGCACATCACCCGGTTGCAGCGTGGCCTCGACCAGCGCCGCCGGGCTGGTCGCGGGATGGACGTCGATCGGCCTCGGCCTCGCAAGGAACCGCGCGAGCCGGCGACCGAGAAAACGCAACGGGCCCGTCACGACTATTCCTCGGCGTTGCGGGCGCAGCCGATGCACAGATCGACCGTCGGGTCGAACTCCAGTCGCCGCGGATCGATCGGCTCGCCGCATTCGGCACACAGGCCGTAGTCCCCGGCATCAATGCGCGCCAGCGCCGCGCGTGCGCGCCGCAACGTCTCGTCACGCCGGCGCCGGGTAGCGGTCGACATCGCCTGGGCCCCGAGGGCATCCATTCGCGACAGCCGCCCCTGGCGCTGCTGATCCAGCTCCACCGGCGCCTCGGCCTCGCCGGATGCCTGCGAGGCCTCGAGTTTCTCGCACAGCTCGATCAGCCGCGCACGATGGTATTCCGTATCGGTTTCCTTCTCGTTCACGCACGGCTCCCCGGTCCAATGCCCTGTCGCGGGAATTGTCTCACGGCCGGGTCAGGCCTTCGATCGCCGGGGATGGAGCAGGCCGGAGCGCGACCAGAGGCACCATCGAGGAACCCGCATGCCGACGCGCGTCGTGCCGAATCGGGCACTACTCGCGCGGCACGCGCACGCGCGCCAGCAGCAGCGCGCCGCTGCCGAACAGCAGCAGCAGCGACAGGATGCCGATGCGGGGATCGCCCGCCATCCAGCCGACGGCACCGACCAGCAGCGGGCCGATGATCGCCGCGAACTTGCCCATCATGTTGTAGAAACCGAAGAACTCGCCCGACCGTTCCGGCGGCACCAGGCGGGCGAAGAAGGAACGGGAAAGGGCCTGCACGCCTCCCTGCACCAGACCGATCACCACGGCCAGGCCGTAGAACTCCCATTCCGCCGACATCATCGATGCCCAGACGGTAACGGCGGCATAGACCGCGAGCGCGATGAAGATGCCGCCGCGGGCACCGATCGGGGCCGCCAGCCGGCCGAACACCAGTGTCGCGGGGAAACCGACGAACTGCACGATCAGCAGTGCGATGATCAGGCCATTGGCGTCGAAACCGATCGACATGCCGTAGTCCACCGCCATGCGCACGACCGTGTCGACACCGTCGATGTAGAGCCAGTAGGCCAGCAGGAAAAGGCCCGCATTGCGGTGCTGGCGGAGATGGCGCACGGTTCCGGCCAGCTCGCGTGCTCCATCGCGAATCGCGGGCAGCAGCGGCAGGCGCGCCGGGGTCTCCCGAACCGAGCGCAGCAGCGGGATCGAGAAGACCGCCCACCACACGGCCGTCAGCAGGAACGACAGCCGCACCGCGACCCCGGCATCGGCCAGGCCGAAGGTCTCGGGCATGAGCACCAGTGCCACGCAGCCGGCGAACAGCAGCCCGCCGCCGAGGTACCCCAGCGCGAATCCGAATGCCGATACCCGGTCGCGCTCCTCGCCCGGCGCCACCTGCACCAGCAGGGCGTCGTAGAACACGTTGGCACCCATGAACCCCACGGTCGCCAGCGCGAACAGGGCAGCGGCCGCGCCCCAGTCCCCCTCGCCGACGAACCACAGCGTCGCCGTGGCGACGATGCCGAGCAGCGCGAAGCGGAACAGGTAACGCTTGCGCGCATCGGCCCGGTCCGCCGCCGCGCCCAGCAACGGCGCCAGCAGCACGATCAGCAGGCTGGATGTGGAATTGGCCGCGCCGAGCCAGAAGGTGCTCTCGGTCGCTTCCAGCCCCGATGCCCAGTACTGCTTGAAGAACAGCGGAAAGAAGCCCGCCAGCACCACCGTTGCATAGGCGGAATTGGCCCAGTCATAGAAGGCCCAGGCCAGGACCCGGCGCCCGACGCGCGGCATCAGGCGCATGTTGCACGGCTCGCGGGCGCCAACACGAGGTGCGGTCCGAGAACCGGCAATGGGCGATGGCGGCAGATCGCCGGGGGGCCGGGATGCGACGGATGGCTCAACATGTCATCCTCTGGGCAGGACTGTCTGCAAACGCAGAGTAGTGCAAACGGATTTTTCGACCAAGGAAAACGGCAGGTCGACTGACGGTGCGAGCACATTCCGGACGACGGGACCGCCCGAATGCGGCTCTCACAACCTTCCATTCCGCCGGGGCGGTAACGAACAGGCCGAACCGGTCGCATGCCCCGCCGAGCTGGCGTGATTCCTGTTGGGAGATGGCCCCGTCATGAATGCCGAACGGACACTCGAGCGGCCCGATGGCCGGCAGGTCGGTCACGCGGAGTTCGGCGACCCGGACGGACGGCCGGTGCTCTACTGTCACGGTCTGCCGGGATCCAGGCAAGAGCCGGCCATGCTGGATGGCGAGGCCGGGCGGCGCGGGCTGCGGGTGATCGGCCTCGAGCGGCCCGGTTACGGCGTCACCTCCCCGTTGCCGGAGCGGACCGTCGGCGGCGAGATTGCGGACGTGACCACGGTTGTCGATCGGCTCGGGCTGGACCGGTTCGATGTCATCGGCTTCTCGGGCGGCGGACCGCAGGCGCTGGCGTGTGCGGCCCAACTGCCGCACCGGGTCGAGCGCGTAACCCTGGTGGCGAGCTGGGCACCCTTCGACCAGGCCGGTCTCGACGGGATGCTGGATGGCTATCGCCAGCTGTGGCAGCTGGCAATGGCGGATTTTTCCGCCTTCGCCCGAACCCTTCGCGCGGCGATCGACGAAGCCGGCGGTGCCTACGAGCTGCTGATTGCAGGCGCCCCGGAAGCCGATCGCGCCCTGCTGGCACATCCCGACTTCGCCCCTGCCTGTCGACACAACACGGCCGAGGCAATGCGCCAGGACATGGCGGGAATGCTCGACGACGCCGCGGCCGTCATCTCGCCGTGGCCCTTCGAGCCGCGTGACGTGGAGTGCCCGGTCCGAATCCTGCATGGTACCGAGGACGGCAACGCGCCCGTGAACATGGGCCGCTGGCTGGCGGCACGCCTGCCCCGGGCGGAACTGGTCGAATGGCCTGGGGCCATGCACTTCGAGACATTCCGGCGCTGGAACGAGGTGCTGACGGGTCATTCCGTGCCCTGAACGACCAGGACGCGGGGGCCCTGCCCGGGAAGCGAGACATGCGATCCGTACAACCCGACGTTGATACCTTCTCGGAGCTGGTCGAGACCGTATACGACTCCGCGACCGACCCGAACCACTGGGAGGTGTTCCTGCAAGGTCTTGCCCGTGCCCTGAACGGAAAATCGGGCATGTTTCGCGTGATCGACGAGCGCATTCCCGCCATTCGCGCCAATGTTCACTACAACCTGGATCCGGAGTTGCAGGAGGCGCATCGTCAGTACTACGTACACCGCGATGTCTACATCGACGCGTTGCGCGGCAAGCCCGGAAACTACATAACCACGGGCGAAGCGATTCTCGATCAGCGCGAACTGCGGCGAAGCGAGTTCTTCACCGACTACATGAAGCCGCAGGACACGTATCACGTCTGTGGCGGACTGGCGATGCGCAACGACGAATTCACGATCAAGTTCGGCCTGCAGCGCGATCGCAGAACCGGCCCCTTCTCCGAGGAAGACGCCGCCTTCATCCGGCGCTTCGTGCCTCACATCCAGCGCGCCGCGCGACTCGGGCACCTGCTGGACCTTGCGCGACACCAGCGGCAGACAGCCGAGCAGGCGCTCGAATCGCTCGCGGTCGGCATCGTCCTGCTCGACGAGCAGGAGAACCTTCTCCACGCCAATGTCAAGGCGGGCGAGCTCTTGCGTGACCGTCGGGGACTCTACCTGCTGAACGGCCAGCTGACGGTCAACAGGAACGCCGACCTGCGTGCCTTCCGCGACATGCTGGCGGTGGTGCGCAGCCGGGCGGCACTCGATACCCCGCCGGTCCCCGAGAGCATGCTGTTGACGCCCGGCCCCGACGATCCGCAACTGCTGCTGGTCGCCTGCCCCGTCAAGCCCCACCAGCCACACTTTCGCGGCCCGTGGCCGGAGATCAGCATGGCCGTGTTCGTCAGCAACCTCGACGACGCCGGCCTGCTCAACCAGGAAGTCCTGATTCGCCTGTACGGCCTGACACCGGCCGAGGCACGCCTCGCCTGCGCCCTCTCCCGCGGGCACGAACTCGCCGAGCTCGGCGCCGAGTGGAGCATATCGCGAGAGACCCTGCGCACGCACCTCAAGCGCGTGCTCGGCAAGACCGGCACCGCCCGCCAGAGCGAGCTCGTGCGCCTGCTCGCCGGCAAGCCATGGAGCGTGGCGCCCGTGGCAATCGCGCCGGAGAAATCGGCATGACTACCTCGAACGGTCGCCAACGCAAGGACATCGACACGTTCTCCAGGCTGGTCGATTCGGTCTATGACGCGACCCACGATCCGGAATGCTGGCGCGATTTCCTGCAGGGCCTGGCCGGGGTCCTCAACGCCAAGTCCGGATTGTTCCGCGTGGTCGACGAACGTGCACCGGCCGTCCGGACGAACATCCATTACAACCTCGACCCGGAGCTGCAGGCCGCGCACCGGGAATACTTCGTCAGCCAGGATGCCTACGTCGAGGCCTTGCGCAACCACCCGGGTGCATACATGGCGCCCGGCGAGGCGCTGACGGACCAGGATGCGTTGCGGCGGACCGAGTTCTTCGCCGACTACCTGCAGCCGCAGGACACCTACCACATCTG
>CAYZHJ010000080.1:0-13082 GCA_964478305.1 uncultured Ectothiorhodospiraceae bacterium | reverse complement strand
CCACACTGGGATCGACTACCGGGAGGATTCACTGGAGGAACACTTACTCTGCGGCGACGATAATGCGCGTTAGCGTCCCCGAATGCAAGCGAATCAGCCCAGCAAGGGCAAAAAATGCGCGCGAATGGGCGGCACCCCCTCTGAATCCAGCATAGCCGCGGCTGGCAGACGTTCGAGGCCAGAGCCGGCCCTCGATCCAGCCCGGATCCCGTCTAATGGCGCCAACCAAGGTCCACGGCTCAGCCGATATAGCGACGGTCGTCGAATTCCTTGACCCACTCCGGACGGTAGACGGCGAGTACGGAAACGATGATGCCGTTGATAACGCCCTCCGGCAGGGTGAGCAGGGCGACGATCACGCCGAGTTCGTTGCCGACACGCTCCACCTCCCAGGCGCCGCTGAGCAGCAGCAGAGCGGCATTCGTACCCCGGCTGACGAGGCCCGCGACGATGCCGCCCGCGAAGCCGCAGCCGAGCAGGTAGACGAACAGGTTGGGCGGCAACGTGCGTTCGAGGCCGATCCGGATGACGTGACTCACCGCGACCGGGAGTACGCCACCGGCGACGAACTCCAGCGGCACGAGCGACCACGGGATCACGCCCATGGTGCCGACAGTCACACTGGCGATCAGCGTGACCACGATGGCGAGGGGCCAGCCGACCAGGAGCGTGAGCGCCGTCACGCCGAGGAAGTGCGCGCTCAGGCCCGGCGTGATCCCGGCGCGCACCAGCCAGAAGCCGATCAGGACAAGGGTGGCCGCCCCGACCAGATGCTGTGCGGTCGGGCTCGTCACGAGAATGCGCCAGGGCAGATGGCGCAGCGCGGCCAACAGGGCAATTGCACCGAGCACGCCGAGCGCGATCGTCCAGGCAAGCGGAAATTCGGGTGTGGTCATGCGCCCCGCACCGTGCCCTGTCGGGTACCGCGCTCTCCGCGGGGACTGCCATCCCGCATGCAGCTCGTAAACAGGTGGGCTAGCGCCATGTCCGGGCTTCCGTTGATTCGGCCGCCATTGTAGGACGGCCGCGCAAGGCCGCGGCACGAACTTTCGCGACCGTCGCAGCAAGTCTTGTTGATCCAGATCAAAATCGCGGCACACCGAATCGCGCCATACTTATGCGCCGCGATGCCCGGATTCCGTACAGGGCCCCGGGGCGCGAACCCACGGAGGGTTGTGGTATGGACCAAGTGGACGCGGCTGGTTCGGTCGTTGAAGTCCCCGATGTAGCCAGGATCGATACGGGGCGCGCCTTCGCCTGGATCGCGGCCGGCATCCGCGACATGCTGGCAGCGCCGCTGCAGAGCGGCTTCTACGGCCTGGTGTTCGCGCTGGCCGGTTATCTGGTAATCGGACTGTTCGGCGACCTGCCCTACCTGGTCACCGCCATGACCACGGGCTTCCTGCTTCTGGCCCCGTTCCTCGCCATCGGCCTCTACCGGATCAGCCAGCAGCTCGCGGCCGGTGAACGCCCGCGCCTGGGGGATTCCATGACCGCCTGGCGCCACAATTACGGCTCGATCGGCCTGTTCGCCGCCTTCCTCGGCTTCGCCTTCATACTGTGGGAGCGGCTTTCCGCGATCCTGTTCGCCCTGTTCCATGGGCTCGAACTACCGAATGCGGACAATCTCGGCGGCTGGATCTTCATGCTCAGCGAGGATCCGGTATTCCTCGTTCTCTACGTCGGCCTCGGCGGCCTTGCCGCCGCCTTCGTGTTCGCCTGCAGCGTGGTCACGATCCCGCTCATGCTCGACCGCCGGATCGATCCTGTCACCGCGCTGATCACCAGCGTGCGCGCAACCCTGAACAACCGGCTCGCCCTCGCCGTCTGGGCGATCACCATCGTGATCCTGGTCGCCATCGGCATCATCACCTGGTTCCTCGGCCTGATCGTGATCATGCCGGTACTCGGTCACGCGAGCTGGCACGCCTATCAGGACCTGGTGCGAACGGACAGCGGCAAGCCGGCGCACTGACATCCGCGCCGGCAGCCCGCTGCCACCGACAGCGATCCCGCCGCGACCGGGATCACACCCGGTGCATTGGCTGGACATGGCGGACCGGCAATGCCGAATCGCCGGGGTAATTCGGTTCCATTGATCTGAATCAAATTTCGGCCCCCCGCTGAGCGGTAGGGTCAGCACTGGACCGCGGCCAGCGCCGGCGTCCGCACCCGCTCTCCTTAGCGACCCGTACGAAAACCGGACGGAAACAGGCCCTTATGGAAACCACCGCCCAGTACAACGAAAAAGTCGTCCGCCAGTTCACGATCATGACGATCGTCTGGGGTGTGATCGGCATGCTCGTCGGCGTTCTGCTCGCGGCCCAATTGCTGTGGCCGTCACTCAACGGCGGCGTTCCATGGCTCAGTTTCGGTCGTCTGCGGCCACTGCACACGAATGCCGTGATCTTCGCCTTTGGTGGCTCGGGCCTGTTCGCCACCTCCTATTACATCGTCCAGCGCACCTGCCACGCACCGCTATTCGGCGAGCGCTGGAACCTCCCCGCTTTTACGTTCTGGGGCTGGCAAGCCGCGATCGTCGGCGCAGTGCTCACGCTCCCGTTCGGACTGACCCAGAGCAAGGAATACGCGGAGCTGATCTGGCCGCTGGACGTACTCATCACGGTCGTCTGGGTGGCCTACGCCGTCGTGTTCTTCGGCACCATCGCGCAGCGGAAGATGAAGCATATCTTCGTCGCCAACTGGTTCTTCGGCGCCTACGTCATCACGATCGCGGTACTCCACGTCGTAAACAACCTGGCGATCCCGGTCGGGCTGGCGAAGTCGTATCCGATCTATTCGGGCGCGATCGACGCGATGGTTCAGTGGTGGTACGGCCACAACGCGGTGGGCTTTTTCCTGACCGCCGGCTTTCTGGGCATGATGTACTACTTCGTGCCCAAGCAGGCCGGGCGCCCGATCTATTCGTATCGCCTGTCGGTGGTTCACTTCTGGGCCCTGATCTCGATCTACATGTGGGCCGGGCCGCACCACCTGCACTGGACCTCCCTGCCCGAATGGGCCCAGTCGCTCGGCATGGTGTTCTCGCTGATCCTGCTCGCGCCCTCCTGGGGCGGCATGATCAACGGCATCATGACCCTCTCCGGTGCCTGGCATAAGCTGCGCGACGATCCGATCATCCGCTTCCTGATCGTCAGCCTGTCGTTCTACGGCATGTCGACCTTCGAGGGACCGATGATGTCGATCAAGACGGTCAACGCGCTGTCACATTACACCGACTGGACCATCGGCCACGTCCATGCGGGAGCGCTCGGCTGGGTCGCTTTCATCACCATCGGCTCGCTCTACGCACTGATCCCCAAGCTATGGGGCCGCGAAGAGATGTACTCGATCAAGGCGATCAACCTCCACTTCTGGATCTCGACCATCGGCGTCGTGCTGTACATCTCGGCCATGTGGATCGCCGGCGTCATGCAGGGCCTGATGTGGCGTGCGACCAACGCCGACGGCACGCTCACCTACACCTTCATCGAATCGCTGGAGGCTACCTACCCGTACTACGCCGTGCGGCTGCTCGGCGGGATCCTGTTCCTGGCCGGGATGCTGGTCATGGCCTGGAACACCTGGATGACGGTCAAGCCACAGCGCGAAGCGGCGAGCGAGACCGCCGCCACCGCGACCGCCTGAGGAGAGGCACGCAATGACGCATGAAGTCGTCGAAAAGAACGTTGGCCTGATGGCCGTGCTCATCGCGATCGTGATCAGTATCGGTGGCCTCGTCGAGATCGTGCCCCTGTTCTTCCAGGCCAAGACGACGCAGCCCGTCGAAGGACTGGAGCCGTACGGCGCACTCGAGTTCGCGGGCCGGGATGTCTATGTCAGTGAAGGCTGCTACAACTGCCATTCACAGCAGATCCGGCCGTTCCGGGCGGAAACGGAGCGCTACGGCCATTATTCGGTGGCCGGCGAATACGTCTATGACCGGCCTTTCCAGTGGGGGTCCAAGCGGACCGGGCCGGACCTGGCCCGCGTCGGCGGACGCTACTCGGACGAGTGGCACTACGTGCATCTGATGAATCCGCGCGACGTGGTGCCACAGTCCAACATGCCCGCATTCCCGTGGCTCGCGGAGAACGAACTCGACCCGGCCGAGGTCGTCTCGCGCATGCGTACCCAGAAGGAGTGGTTCGGTGTGCCGTACTCCGAGGAGCAACTCCGGAACGCCCGCGAGAAACTCCAGGGCAAGACCGAGATGGACGCCGTCATCGCCTATCTGCAGGGCCTCGGCACGGCGGTCGGCCAGGGGCCGCGCCGATAATGGACAGCGGAACCGCAAGCGGCGTGATGACCGGGATCCTGATCCTCGTGTTCATCGGGATCATTGCGTGGGCTTACAGCAGCCGGAGGCGGCGCGACTTCGAAGAGGCCGCGCGGATACCGCTCGAGGATGAAAACCCGAGCGAAGACCAAGACGATTCAAAAGGGAACAACCAATGAGCGCCTTCTGGACCGGGTTCATCGTCGTCCTGACCCTGGGCAACATCGCAGCCTGCTGGTGGCTCATTCGCTGGACGGCCAAACCGCGGCCGAACGAGGCTGCCAGCACGGAGACCACGGGCCATGTCTGGGACGAGGATCTGACCGAGTACAACCAGCCGATGCCGCGCTGGTGGCTGTACCTGTTCTACATCACCATCGTCTTCGCGCTGATCTACCTCGTGCTGTATCCGGGGCTCGGCAGCTATGCCGGTGTCCTCGGGTGGAGCCAGTACAGCGAGTACGAAGACGAGGTCGAGGCGGTGCAGGAGCGCGTCGGGCCGCTGTACGCGGAATACGCCTCGCAGCCAATCCCGCAACTGGCCGAAAACGAGGAGGCCATGCGGACCGGGCAGCGCATTTTTGCGAACAACTGCGCCGTCTGCCACGGCTCTGACGGGCGCGGTGCGAAGGGCTTTCCGAACCTCGCGGACAACAGCTGGCTGTACGGCGGCGATCCGGAACAGATCAAGCAGTCCGTTCTGCAGGGCCGACAGGGCGTGATGCCCGCATTCGGCGACCGATTCGATGACGAGGAGGCACTCGCGCTGACCGCCTATGTCTACGAACTGAACGGTCGTGACTCGCCTCGCACCGATCTGGTCGAACAGGGTCAACAGCAATTCCAGACGCTCTGTGCCGCTTGCCACGGGCCCAAGGGCCAGGGCAACCAGCAGATGGGCGCACCCGATCTGACCGATGATGCATGGCTGTACGGTGGCGACATGGACACGATCCGGGCATCGATCAGGGGTGGTCGCAGCGGAAACATGCCGGCTCACGAAGACCTGCTCGGGCCCGACCGTGCGCACGTCGTGTCGGCGTACGTCTACAGCCTGTCGCAGGACAGCCCGGAGAAGATGAGCGGTGGAACCGACAACTGATACCGACGAGCGCCCCCGCACGCGGCGGTGGGCGCGCCTGCTGGGCCCGGTGCTGTGGCCCTCGTTCCTGGTCGCGGGTGTCGCCACGGGACTGTTCTTCGCCCACATCGATCCGCTGACACTGCGTGCCCAGACCCTGCCGGACTGGCAGATCAGCCGGCAGGCCGGCTACACCGTGGGCTTCCTGATGTTCTGGGCCGTCTGTGCCGCCTCGAGTGCGCTCACCGCTTATCTGGGGAACACCCCCGTACCGGGATCGCCGGGACCGCGTGCCGAGCGCTGATGCCGCACCACCCCGGGGCGCTCCGGAAAGGCGCGCCGCAACCGCCCACGACCGAAGCACTCCGTTTCCGCACCGCGCGGACCGCCGGAGCGTGACCGCACCGGAACGACACCGATGAGCACCGAAGAAAAGACCCGACGCCGCTCGCAGAAGGAGCACGACCAGGCCGAGGACCCGAGCGGCATGGCGTCGATGTATCAGTCGCGCGAGAAGGTCTATCCGCGCGAGGTCCACGGCACATTCCAGAGACTGCGCAGCATCGCCGCCTTCGCGCTGCTCGGGTTGTTCTACCTGCTGCCGTGGGTCCCGTGGAACGGCCGCCAGGCCGTGCTGTTCGACCTGCCCGCGCGTCAGTTTCACATCTTCGGCATCACGTTCTGGCCGCAGGATTTCATCTACCTGACCCTGCTGCTGATCATCTGCGCGCTCGGGCTGTTCTTCGTCACGGCGATCGCCGGCCGCGTCTGGTGCGGCTACGCGTGCCCGCAGACCGTCTGGACCGAGGTATTCCTGTGGATCGAGCGCGTGGTCGAGGGCGACCGGCCGAAGCGCATGAAGCTCGACAAGGCGCCCTGGACGCTGGACAAGGTCCGCAAGAAGACGGTCAAGCACAGCCTGTGGGTGGCGCTCGGGCTGTGGACGGGATTCACCTTCGTTGGTTTCTTCACGCCGATCACCGATCTGGGTGCGCGCGTGATGACGTTGGAGCTCGGTGGCTGGGAGACGTTCTGGCTGCTGTTCTACGGTTTCGCAACCTGGGGCAACGCCGGCTTCCTGCGCGAGAACGTATGCCTGTACATGTGCCCGTACGCGCGCTTCCAGAGCGCGATGTTCGATCGCGACACCCTGATCATTTCCTATGACGAGGCACGCGGCGAACCGCGCGGGCCGCGGCAGCGCGGGACGGATTACAAAGCACAGGGCCTGGGTGACTGCATCGACTGCCACATGTGCGTCCAGGTCTGTCCGACCGGCATCGATATCCGCGATGGCCTGCAGTACGAGTGCATTGCGTGCGGTGCCTGCATCGACGCCTGTGACAACGTCATGGATCGGATGAACTACCCGCGTGGCCTGATCCGCTACACGACGGAGAATGCGCTCCAGGGCAATCCGGCCAAGCTGCTGCGCCCGCGGGTCGTGATCTACGGCCTGTTGCTGCTCGCGCTGTCGGGCCTGTTCGTCACGGGCATCGCCATGCGCACGCCCCTGCGGCTGGATATCATTCCCGACCGCAACACGCTGTATCGCGAAGCCGATGGCGGCATGATCGAGAACGTCTATACGCTCAAGCTGATGAACATGGATCAGTCGCCGCATGAATACACGCTGTCCGCGAGCGGCCTCGAAGGCATCGAGATCATCACGCGCCCGGAAACCATCGAGATCGCGCCCGGCGAGGTACGCACGCTGCCGGCCCGTATCCGGGTGAATCCGGCGGACCTGCGGGGCGGCGGTCACGACATCCGCCTGACGCTGAGCGCGACGGACACCAGCGGATTGACGGTCACGGAAGAGACGCGCTTCCATCTACCGGTGGAAGGAGGCGCTCGATGAGTGCCGAGCAGACCGATCGCCCCTGGTACCGGCACTTCTGGGTCTGGTTCCTGATCGTACCCCCGGCCTCCACGGTCATCTTCTGGGGTGTGATCCTGACGACCATGGCCAGTCCGCCCTCGCTGGTCGTCGACGACTACGGCAAGATCGGTATTGCCTACGAGGATGAGCAGGCACGCGACCAGGCGGCACGGGAACTGGGCGTCAGCGGCCGGCTGAACGTCCAGCGCGACCGCGGTCGCGTGACCATCGCCCTCGCCGGGCTCGATGATCCGCCGCAAGAGCTACGGCTCAGGCTTGCGCACCCGACCGATGCCGCGCGCGATCGCAGCGCCACGCTCGAGCGCACCGGCGGTGGACTGTACCGCGGCGAGCTCGGCGCGGCGGCACCGGGTCGCCGTTATGTCACCCTGCTCCCGGATGATCGCCGCTGGCGGCTCGCCGGGGAGCTGCTGGCCGCCGACACCGATCTGTCGCTGCACCCGCTCGCGGCCCGCTGATGACCCGGACAGGGTCCTGTTTCCACTGCGGCGATCCCCTGCCCTCCGGAACGGTGCGCAGCGTCCGGATCGACGGCGCGGATCGCCCCGTCTGCTGTCCCGGCTGCGCCGCCGTCGCCACGCTCATCGCCGAGAGCGGCCTGAGCGGGTTCTACCGCTACCGCAGCGGGCCCGCGCCGACGCCGGTCGCCGATGACCCGGACGAGTGGACGGTCTACGACCGCGACGCCGTACAGCGCACCTTCGTGCAGGACACGGGCAACGGCGAGCGCGAAGCCGTCCTGCTCATCGAGGGGCTCTACTGCGCCGCCTGTGCCTGGCTCATCGAGCACATCCTGACGCCCATCGACGGCGTTCGCTCCGTCGAGGTCAACCCGGCGACCGGCCGCGCGCTGCTGCGCTGGGATCCGGAGCGGGTTGCCCTGTCGACGCTGTTCCGGCGCATGAGCGAAATCGGTTACCGGCCGCACCCGGTCGACGACGAAGGTGCCGAGCCGCTGGCGATCCGCGAACGGCGTGCCGGGCTGCGGCGCCTCGGTGTCGCCGGCCTCGGCATGATGCAGGTGATGATGTACGCCGTGGGGCTGTATGCCGGCGCCATCCATGCCGACATGGATCCGGCCATCGCTCACCTGCTGCGGCTCGTCAGCCTGCTCGTGGCAACCCCGGTCGTCCTGTATGCGGGCGCGCCGTTCTTCCGGGGTGCGTGGCGCGATCTGCGCGCCGGGCGACCCGGCATGGATGTCCCGGTATCGCTGGCCATCGGCACGGCATTCGCGGCCAGTGTCTGGAATACGCTGATCGCCGGGGGCGAGGTCTATTTCGATTCGGTCACGATGTTCGTGTTCTTCCTGTCAGTGGCGCGCTTCTTCGAGATGAGCGCACGCCACCGCGCTTCGCGCTCGACCGGCGCGCTGGCGCGCATGTTGCCGGCGACGGCGCTGCGCATCACAGACGGCCGCGAGGAACACGTCGCCCTGCGCGAGCTCGCCGTCGGTGACCGGGTGCGCGTACGCGCCGGCGAGCCGGTGCCGGCCGACGGCCGGATTCTGTCGGGGGAAAGCCGTTTCGATGAATCGCTACTCACCGGCGAGTTCCAGCCGGTGACACGCGGCACGGACGCCGATGTCATCGGCGGCAGCCTGAACACGGAGACGCCGGTCGACATCGAGGTGACCCGCGTCGGGCAGGATACGCTGGTCGCCAGTATCGTCAGGCTGCTCGACCGGGCCCAGTCCCAACGCCCCCCGATCGCCCAGACGGCGGACCGTGTGGCGCGCTGGTTCGTCGTCGGTGTACTCACTGCTGCAGCCGGTACGGCCGCCTGGTGGTGGGCGGTCGCGCCGGGCGAGGCATTCGGCATCACCCTTGCGGTACTGGTCGTCACCTGCCCTTGCGCCCTGTCGCTCGCCACCCCGACCGCGCTCGTCGCCGCAACTTCGCGCCTGGCGCGCGGCGGTCTGCTGATCACGCGGGCGCGCGCACTGGAGAATCTGGCACGCGCCGATCACGTCGTCTTCGACAAGACCGGCACGCTGACCCGCGGCGTTCTGACCGTCACGCACACGGAGACGATGGATCGCATCGGCGCGGACGAGGTGCGTGCCCTCGCGGCGGCGCTCGAAGCCCACTCGGAACACCCCATTGCTCGGGCCTTCGCGCCCTGGCACGACGAGCGCGAGGCCGAGCAGATCGAGGTCGAGCGCGGCCTTGGTATCGAAGGCGTGGTTGGTGGCCGCCGACTGCGCCTCGGGCGGCCGGACTGGGTCACCGGCATGGCCGACGGCGGCAACACGAGCGGCGGTGAAACGATCGTCGCGCTGGGGGATGCCGACGGGCTGCTGGCACGCTTCCACCTTGCGGACAGCCCGCGCCCGGGCGCGGCCGAAGCGATCAGTGCAATCGCCCGGCTCGGCCTGTCGTGCGAGATTGCCAGCGGCGATGCCGAAGGGCCGGTGGCGACCCTGGCGCGAGACCTCGGTATCGAGCACTGGCAGGCACGGCAGACGCCGGCTGACAAGCTAGCCCGGCTGGAGCGCCTGCGGGCGTCGGGCCACCGCGTCGTCATGGTCGGTGACGGCATCAATGATGCCCCCGTACTGGCGGCTGCGGACGTCTCCGTGGCCATGGGCGGCGGCTCTGCCCTTGCCGGCAACAACGCCGACATGCTGCTGTCGGCACAACGCCCGGGCGATCTCGCGGCAGGCATCGCCCATGCCCGTCGTACGCTCGCCATCATCCACCAGAATCTGGCCTGGGCAGCGGCCTACAATGTGATTGCACTGCCACTGGCGGCAGCAGGCTTCGTAGCGCCATGGATGGCGGCACTCGGCATGTCGGCCAGTTCGTTGGTCGTCGTCGGCAATGCGATGCGCCTTGGGCGCGATGGTGCCGGTCCGGCACGGGAGCCATCCGTGCCTGCGAAGGCAGCGGTGGAAACGGCCTGATGGAAATCCTGTTCGTCCTCATCCCGCTGTCGCTGATCCTGCTCGGAATCGCGGTCTGGGCGTTCTTCTGGGCGGTCAAGAGCGGTCAGTTCGACGATCTGGATAGCCCCGCCTACCGCATCCTGCTCGACGAGGACGAGCCTTCCGACAGTCCGCCCGAGGAGGAGCAGGAAGCACCCGGCGAACCACCGAACGATAGCGATCGGCGGTCGGGCCACTCGTGATGGGTTCGGACCCCGCGACGCTGACAGCCGCTTTCATCGCCGGACTCGCCGGCAGTGCGCACTGCATGGGCATGTGCGGGGGCATCGCCGCCTCGCTCGGCCTGGGAACCGCTGGGGAGCGTTCCGGTGCATTGCGCAGCCTCGGCTATGCCCTGCTGTACAACGCGGGCCGGATCGCCAGCTACACGGCGGCCGGAATCATCGTGGGAAGCGTGGGACTGCTGGCCGGCGGCAGCCTGCAGGCGCCGGGTACGGGCATCGTGCTGCGTGCCATCACCGGGCTCGCGCTGATGGCGATCGGTCTGCAGATCGCGTTCGGCCTGCGACTGCTACAGCCCATCGAACGGCTCGGATTGCGGCTCTGGGGGCGCATCGCGCCCCTGGCTCGCAACCTGATGGCGCACCGCAGCGCCCTATCGGCCATCGGCCTCGGCGCCCTCTGGGGCTGGCTGCCATGCGGACTCGTATACGGCATGCTGTTCGCCGCCCTTGCCGCCGCAAACCCGATCGAATCCGGCGGGCTCATGGCCGCGTTCGGCCTCGGCACGGCACCCGCGATGGTCGCGACCGGGGCATTCGCCAGCCGCCTGCGTCAATACACGCATCACCCGCGATTCCGCCGCATGGCCGGCATCATCGTGATCGGTCTTGGTCTGTGGACAGCCCTTGCCCCGATCGTGATGCTGGCGAGTTCCGGGCACTCGATATCCTGAGCCGGAAGCCGCGGCGGCATCGCCTCATGCACGACTAGGGACGAATCCCCGATGCTGATTCTTGTTTCCGCAACACTGCTTTCCCTGGCGGTCGCCGGTGGCCTGACGATGGGGGTCCTGCACATGCGTCGCTCGCGGGTACCGTTCGCGGCGGGAATCGGCCATGCGACCCTGGCCGTGAGCGGCATCGTTCTGCTGGCGGTCGGCGTGGCGCAGGAGAGTCAGCCGCGGACGATCAATTCGGCGCTATTCTGCTTTGCGCTCGCGATCGTGGGCGGCGGGTTCGTGCTGCTGTTCCGACTCCAGGGCGAACGACCTCCGGGGTTCATGATCGCATTGCACGGCATAGCCGCGACCTTTGGTCTGGGGCTACTGTGGATCGGCATACTGAGCGGGGCATGAGCGAGGGCGCTGCCATTCCTTGCAACCCGGACTCGTGGTGCTACGTGATCGCCCCTGGAATGAACCTGGCCGGATGCGCCGAATATCATGCCGGTTCCGATCCTGGTCCGTTGACCACAACGTAAGGAGGTTATCAGCTCGATGGGCAAGTCCACACCGGACATCCTCGATGGTCCCGATCTGACAGATTGGCAGAGGGGCATGCTGTACCAGAACGTACAGCGCTCGAAACTGTCCAACGAAAGAAACTTCATCAACTGGCTTCGAATCAGCGTAGGACTCATCACGCTCGGATTCATCGTGGAGCGATTTCACGTGCTGCTCGGTGCAGCAGGCACAGCGGCAGAGTCCGAGCTGATTCGCACGTGGGTTCCGCTGGTGCTGTTCATCCTCGGCGGGCTGATCGTTTCCCTGGGAACCTGGGAATTCTTCCGCGTGCGCAAGGAAATCCTCCACGGGGAGGACATTGGCACGATCCGAACCGCGCTTATCAGGGATGCATTGATTGTTACCGCAATCGTCTTCCTTGTGTCCGTTCTCGTGATCTTCATCGTCGGCAACGCGTCTCCCGGATAGACCGCCGCATTTGGCACGAATGCCAAGAGGTTGCTCAGGAACGATGCAACACTGGCGAAGCGGGATCATTCGACCCGATACATCATCCAGACGCTGTCAGGAGCATGGCCCCTATCCATGCGAGGGGTTGTCCGTGCGCAACCGTGAAATCCGGCCCCATTGAAGCGTGAAGAAGCCTCCCGGTGTGTGTCATTGCTGGATGCCTCTCGCAACAGCGTCTATCCCTCGTCGGCGGCGGCCGCCTGATTCGACACCAGACGCACCCTATCCCACCACTGGATCGAGACATTGCCGGCACGTCGATACAACTGATTTTGATTCTTGTTCACATCCCATGCGTGTTTTCGCAAAAGCCGTCTTAGACTTTGCCCGAGGTCAATGAATCGGCCCGGACGCTTTGTTCAAATGAGTGCACTCCGTTGAGCAACTATCCCGGATTCGGGGGGCGATCTGAGAGCCGAATCAGAACCCCCGCCGACTCTCCACGCATTCGCAAGGAGTGAACCATGACCGACCAGACCCATGACAAGAGCCGCCGCCGTTTCCTGCACGGCGCCGTCGCCGGCGCCCTTGCAGCACCGGTTGTCGGACTATTCGGAAGCGGACATGTCGTCGCGGGTGAACCACCAAAACTCGATCCGTCCAATCCACAGGCCAAGGGCCTGAACTACGTGCACGACGCCAGCGAGGCGACTGACCATTCCGCATTCAAGGAAGGTTCAAATTGCGGTAACTGCGTCCAGTGGACGGGTGGCGACGCCGACTGGGGCGGTTGCAACATCTTCCCCGGCAAGCATGTGGCGCGCGAGGGTTGGTGTTCCGCCTGGGCGCCGCAGGGCTAGGAGGCTGTCGGAGAAATCTGCGCCGTAGCGAGCGCGTGGCGCAGCGAGCAGATTAGCCGGGCGCATCCTTGCGCCCGGCCGCTTCGCGGCTGGCGCGCAAAATCGCTCCCGGCGATTTTGTGGGTGATCGTGAGGCGAGCATGGTGGTTCCCATGTG
>CAYZHJ010000079.1:0-13220 GCA_964478305.1 uncultured Ectothiorhodospiraceae bacterium | reverse complement strand
GCCGCTGTAGCGCTTGTCGTCGAGCCACTCCTTCTCCGAGCCCCAGTAGACGTCCTCCTCGGGCTCCCAGATGTCCTCGCGGCCGAAGGCGAAGCCGAAGGTCCTGAAGCCCATGTCCTCCAGGGCGACGTTGCCGGCCAGGATGATCAGGTCGGCCCAGGAGACCTTGTTGCCATACTTCTGCTTGACCGGCCAGAGCAGCCGGCGCGCCTTGTCCAGGCTGGCGTTGTCCGGCCAGCTGTTGGTCGGCGCGAAACGTTGCGAGCCCGTGCCGCCGCCGCCACGGCCGTCGCCGGTACGGTAGGTGCCCGCGGCGTGCCAGGACATGCGGATGAACAGCGGCCCGTAGTGGCCGTAGTCGGCTGGCCACCAGTCCTGCGACTCCCGCATCAGGGCAACGAGGTCCTGCTTGAGGGCCTTCACGTCAAGCTTGCTGAATTCCTGCTTGTAGTCGAAGTCCTCGCCCATGGGATTGGGCAGGGCGGAGTGCTGGTGAAGGATCGAGAGATTGAGCTGGTTGGGCCACCAGAAATCGTTGCCCGGCCCCTCGCCATGCAGCGCCGTGCGGGAACCGTGGATGACCGGGCACTTGCCCGCGCTCTCGATATCCTTTGCATTTGCGGCCATGTCTGACTGACTCCGATTGCGTCTGTCCGGATGGATCCGATGCCCGGCATTGTTTCGTGCCGGCGCATCGAGTCACGATAACCGGGAAAGGTTACCCCCCGCGCGTGCGATTGATCAAATGGAATATATTGACTGTAGGGATAGTATTTAGCTATCGAACGCTCGCGCTCGAACGACCTGGATCTGCACCGTTCTTCCGGCGGATCGGGATCATGGTCCGGAGTTGCGCTGTTGTGAAGCTTGTCACGGCCGGCGTGTTGTCATGACTGGAAAATCTCCGGCCTGGTTCGGAATTCCTTTGACGATACAGGGGGGCGTGCATGCGATTCAGGCGTCGATACTGCGGGACGATCGGCATTGTCATGCTGGGACTGGCGCTGGCGATGCCGGCCTTCGCGCTGGACACGATACGTATTTCCTCCGAGCAGTGGGAATACGCCACGGAGCCGGACGGCGAGGGCATGTACTGGGAGATCTTCCGCCGGGTATACGAGCCCGCGGGGATCGAAGTGAAGGCCCGTCTCGTGCCCTACGCGCGTTCGATCCGCGAGACCATGGTGACCGACAAGGCCGATGCGTGGGTCGCGTCCTATCTTGATGAAGTGCCCGATGCGCTGTATCCCGAATGGCATTTCGATGCCGACTATGTGAGTGCGGCCTACCATCCCGACCGGGTCGACCAGGTCAACGGTGAAAGCAGCCTGGCGGGGAAGACGGTCGCCTGGATGCGCGGCTATGCCTATGACGATTACCTCACGATCGACGTCGAGGAGACGCGCGTCGACGATCGCCACGGCGGCCTGCGAATGGTTCGGAGCGGCCGTGTGGACTTCTTCATTGACGCCGCGGTGGACCTGAATCACGGACTGGAGGAGTCCGGCCTGGACCGGTCACTTGCCACCGCACCGGTGCTCGAACTCCCGCTGTATCTCGGGTTCGCGGATACGCAACGCGGGCGCGAACTCCGCGTCATCTGGGACCGCCGTTTTCCGGAGCTGCTGGAGGAAGGCACGATCTCGCGCCTGTATCAGGAGTACGAGTGGGGCGTCTGGCCCTTTGACGAGCAGTACCGGTAACCGGCTTCAGGCAGATGCTGCTTGTCAGGCGGCATTCGCAGATCAGGAAACCGCGAGGCTCTCGCTTACCTGCTCGGCGAGCGCCTCGGCGGCGGGGCCCATGTCGGTGCCCTTGAGCAGGAGAAGCTGGTAATTGCCGAGTGGCGGCAGTCCGTACCGGGCATCGATCTGCGCGTAGGGTGGGGTGACGAGGCTTTGCGGCAGCGGCGCGACGGCGAGATCCGCCAGAATGGCCGCGAGCTGTCCCTGGCAGTGGTCGCAGTTGTACGCGATGCGGTACGAAGTATCGGCTGCATCCAGCGCGGCAAGCGCTGCCGACCGCCAGCCACAGCCCTGGCTTGCGAGAGCGAGCCGGATCGGTTCTCCTTCCTGCGCACGCCCGCCCTTGAGCCCGGCCCAGACGAGGGGCTCGCTGTACACGACGATGCCGCTCTCGGTCCGCGTGTCGCTGCTTCCCGCCGTGACCAGCGTCAGATCCAGGTCGCCGGCATCGAGCTCAGCGGTCAGCCGGACGCTGGGCGCGAGCACGACGTCGACCTCGATCATCGGGTGCGTGGCAGCAAAGCGCGCGAGGATGTTCGGCAGGAAGCGCGTGCCGAAGTCATCGGGTGCACCGAAGCGTACCCGGCCGTCTATCGGAGGAGCGAGAAAGCGTGATACCGCCTCGTCGTTGATTCGCAGCATCCGGCGGCCGAAGCCCAGCAGTGCCTCGCCGTCGGGCGTCAGCGAGACGGAACGCCCCTCGCGCAGGAACAGCGTCCGGCCGAGGGTTTCCTCCAGCCGTTTCACCTGCATGCTGACCGCCGATGTGGTGCGATGCACGCGTTGCGCCGCGCGCGTGAAGCTGCCTGTATCCGAGATCGCGACGAAGGTGCGCAGCAGGTCGTTGTCGAGCAGCGGCCAGGCCCCGCGGGGTTCGTGGTCCATGACGTCATCCGTTCAATATCTCTTAACGGAATTATAAGAAGATTTCGCTGGATTGAATAGTCATCCGAATCCATCCTTCTCGCCAAGGTCACAGCGAGGAGAGGAATCATGACTGTCCAGGCTCTTCAGGCTTTCGGCATCAGCCGGGCGCACGACCCGCTCGCTCGTCTGCGCGACGTCCTGTACGGCCCGTTCCGGAACATCCGTCGCCGGCGCGATCATCACCTGGATCGCGCCGCTTTCCTCAACCTGACGCGGCTCGACGAGCGCCTGCTTGACGATATCGGCGTCACGCGCGAGGACGTCGCCTGGGCGGTCGCCCTGCCGATCGAGGTCAATGCCGCCCTCGCGCTTCGGGAGCGTGTCGAGCGTCGTCGCCGCAAGCGACGGACGGTCTCCTTCGGTTCCGATTGCTGATCGCGCCGTCACGAGAGTTTCCCGCGGTCGCGTCGGCCCGTGCCGATGATGCGACCGTCCGCGATGCCGAGGCGACGACCGTGATGATCACCGAAGAGCCGGAATCGGGAATGCGCTCATGTCATCGACAAGGGCGGCAGACATGGAAGCGTTCCCGGGACTCATTTGTAGGTATTCGGATAAGGACTCTTCGACATCTCGTGCGGGTGCTCATTCCTGCATCCGAATGTTCAGGAACACCTGAAAATTGCGGAACACCGAATACACCGAACGCACCGAAAAGGAGATTGTGGGAGTGACGTCAGTCGCGAACGAACGGCGCCCGGCCGGTGCGGGCGGAACTCGGAGCCCGGTCCGTTCCCATCCATACCGATTGGCCATTTCGGTGTCTTCGGTGTGCTCGGTGCGTTCGGTGGTCATTGCAAATCAGCAGTCTCGCAATGCCTGATCCACACAAGGAAGCGATGATCCCGGCCAGGGATGCTCGGAGTCGGAGCTTCCAGAAGAGGAAATGCTCTCGTCACCCGATGCCGAAAAGGCCCAGGATGACAACGACAATGACGATCAATCCCACAAGATAAATGATTCTGTTCATGAAATGCTCCGACTGCATTCAGTCCCTGGCGGCACGTGCCGGTGTCCACGGGAATGAACATGAAGGACGCATGAACCGGCTCAGCGCCTGAACAGCAGCAGACCAGCGCCCGTGGCGGCCGCGACGGTACCGATGATGAAGTACCAGGTTGTCGCTTCGGTGAAGCGTCCCGTGAACGTCTCGTGGATCTGTTGGCCGACGCCCTGCGATGCGGTGTAGCCGAAATACAGCACCAGTCCACCCACGGCCAGGAGAATGATGCCAATAATCTGGTTGCCTCTCATGTTCGAACTCCCGATTTCCGGCGCGCCGCCGGCCCGACGATGCTGGCTCTGCTGCCAGGCCTCGACATCACAGCATGCCGCTGCAGGACAGTCTGTGCGGTAGAGTACCGATGGGGCATTCCAGGGTGCTCGGGCGCTCACGGCGCGGTGGTGAAGGAGAGGGCGGTGCCGATGCCTGAGGACAGAGTAGAAACCCGCCGCAAACCGGAGGCCTTGCTCTGCTCTTGCCATCGCGGACGACGACGCACTGGCGTGATAACGTTGGTTCCGGTCGATACTGCGGGAGATGGGGATGAAGCTGGCGATACACTGGGGCGGGAACGTGGCCGCACTGTCGGGCATGGCGCTCTGTGCAGTATCGGGCGTCGTGCGCTTGTCGGGAGCCTACACGCTGGCCGGAATGGAACTGAATACCCTGTTCCTGCTGGGGACCGGATTGATGGTCCTCGCCTGCCTGGCCAAGATCCATCTCCTTTCCGACGGCCGCAGCGGCACCGAATAGCATTCACACCCCATGAAGTTTCTTCGGTGAATCCGGCGAACAGTCATGCAAACCGGCTCGACCGTCCCTGAGAAAGGGACAGACTGCTGTCCCGGGAATTCCAGGGTTCACCGGGGAGCCCGGACAACCCCGGGCTCGCGATATCAATCCGCGCCGGGAACGTCGACGCCGGCTTCGACCGGCTCGGCCTCGATGCCCGCGCCCGTGCTGTCCAGGCGCTTCCGCGCCGTTGGCAGGCGTATCTCGAATTCGACGCCGCTGATGCTGAGGGGCTCGAACTCGAGTCGGTTGGCGTTGCGTTTCGGGCGATAGCGAATGCGCCAGTGCGGGCGCTCGGGATGGGCCGGGTCGTGGAATTCCTGCGTGCCGCGGCTGCTGAATTCCTGCAGCAGGTGGCCGCCGGTGTCGCCGCTCGTGTCGATCCTGACTCGTTCGACGGGTGATTTCGTCGTCCACTCACGGGTGTTCGCCCCGGCACCGTCTTCAGCCGTGCAGCGGGGCTTGCCATCCTCGATGAAGACCTCGACCGTCTCGGCGATTTCCTCTCCGTTCAGCAGGGACAGCCGGATCTCGTAGCGGGCTGTCGCGTTCCGGACGTTGTTCACCGTGATCCGTCCCTCGTACCCCTTGACGATCTCGTTGACGAAGTACAGCCCCAGACCGCGGCCGTGGTGCTCTCGCTTGCGGCGCGTGGAATAGCCGAGCTGGAACAGGTTGGGCTGGTCCTCTTCGCGCACGTGCGGACCGCGGTTGTAGACCCGCAGGCACGCATCCCCGTCGTCTTCCGTCAACGTCAGCGCAATCGGCGCGAACGGCGAGCTGTAGCCGCGCTTGGCGGCATAGAACTGGGCGTTGCGCAGGAGGTTCTCGAGCAGAAGGACGAGATGGTTCTCCTTGCCCAGCAGCTCGTCGGCCGGTTCCAGCCGGGCGTGGATCTGCCCGTCGTCCAGCGTGTAGACGCTGTCGTCATCCAGTTCCGGCAACGGCTCCTCGCGCACCATGGCCAGCGCGCGCCAGGCGGCGCGCCGCGGCGGGTAGGCGGGCTCGTACGGCAGCGCGAGCGCCTGCCGGCTGTCGAGCAGGCGCTGGCAGTACTGCTCCTCGCATTCGCACATCAGGTTGCCGATGTGCAGCGTGAGGTTTTCCGCGGTGGACAGGTCGAGCAGGTCCCACAGGTAGTGCAGCGCATCGAGCGCCGACTGGTAGTCCGTGGTATCGCTGCTCGAGGAAGACGATGCGTCCTGCCCGGTGCCTGCGGTTGCCAGGGCCTGCTGCAGTGCCGTCTGCACCTTGTCGAAGCTGATGACGCCGTTGTGCCGCACTTCGGAAGCGATGCCCTTGAAGTGCAGGAATTTCTCGTCGTACTCGATGTACTCGAGCAGCTTGTCGCTGATGAACAGCTTGAGCTTGTCGGCGTGCTCCGAGTAGGTGTGCGCCTTGAGCTGCAACTGCTTGTTGCGCTGCCACAGGTCATCGACCTGCGCGTGCAGTTGCTCCAGCTCGGTGCTCTGGTCCGTGTGCCGGCGCCGGACCCGTCGCACGTCGAGCCACGCCAGCAGGGCCAGGATGCCGACGACGCCGTAGCGGGTCTCGTCGCGCAGCAGGAAGGCGGGCAGGTCGTAGAACGCCGCCAGCCGTGGCTCCGTCGCGACCAGCAGGAACACGGCAACGGCCAGGCCGAAGAGCACGCTCGGCCACGGGAAGGCGACCGAGTACGCGCGCGTGCGCTTGTCGCGGCCCTTGCTCACGATGCGCTCCGTACCGGTTTCCAGCAGTAGGCCATGTCGTCGCCGAAGGCGACGATGCCCTCGTCCGCCTTGCACAGTGCCGTGAAGCGGCCGTCGCCCGGCATCGCCCGGTCGAACGAGCGCCGCAGGATGCGCACGTGCTGACGGTAGCTGCCCCAGGTGAAGCGGTCGGGATCGGCGTCGAGCAGTTCCGCCATCCGTTCGGTGGACACGGGCCGGGGCGAGGCCTCCACCAGGTAGCGCAGGATCTTGCGCGGCGTCGGCGCCAGCGGACGGCGGCCGTCGGACGGGTTCATCAGCTTTTCCCCGCGCCAGTAGATTGTCCAGCTCGCGGTGTCGATCGTCAGATCGCCGCTCTGCAGGACGTCGCCGGCTTCCGGCTGGCCGGGCTGGCGCATGCGCGCCTGGCGCAGTGTCGCGCGGATGCGCCAGCAGAGCACGGACTCGACGTTGCGCTGATGCTTGGCGATGAAGTCATGCGCCCAGGCGGATTCGAGGGCCTCCTGCTCGACGTCGGTGCCGCTGTACTCGGACAGATAGAGAATGGGCAGGTCGGGCCATTTGCGCTGCAGCGCGCGCGAGACGGAGAAGCCCGCGCCGGTGTTGCCCTTCATGTTGGCGTCGAGCAGGGCGAGATCCGGCTGACTGGAAGTATCGGTCTCGCGGACGAACTGGCACGCGGCTTCGGCGAAACGGAACACCTGCAGCCGCGTCGGCTGGTCGTCGAACTCCGCTTCTTCCAGCACCGGGCGGAAGCGGTCGATCCAGTGCGACTGGTCTTCCACCCACATGATCGTGGCCATCGCGCGCCCCGCGTTCGGCGGCAACCGGGCCGCATTCTACCACGCGGCTACTCACAGATTTTTCACCAGGGGGTCCCACAATCTGCTCCACACGGCGGTTGCGGCCCGTTTTCCGGGGGCGCGGCCGCAGGGTCAATGCAACACGGGAGGCAACACCATGTTGGACATCCTCTACATCTGGAGCGAATCGGCCGCGCTGTCGGTGGCGATCTGGCTCGTGCTGGCCATGGTCGTGCTGTATCTCGGGCGGCCCCATGCCCATCAGTTGCTGCGCAGCACGGGGCGCGCGATCGATCATGCCCTGCGCATGGCCGCGGCGAGCGTGCGGCAGCTCGAGCAGCGGGTCTCGGCCCGCAACCGCGACGTCCTCATCGCGCAGGGTCGCGAGGCGACAGAGCACGCCATCGAGCGCGAGTTCACCCGGGTCAAGTCGATCGTCGATCGCGAGCTCGGCCAGTACCCGGACCTGCACCGGCGTCTGGAAGACACGCTGGAAAAGGTCGAGACGGACTATCAGTCCACGACGCACAACGCACCGCTGCCGCCCGAATGGTCCGAGGTCGCGGCAACCATCTCCGCTCTGCCGAGTTCGGGCGATCCGGCGGTGACAAAGATCCTCAACGAGATCAAGAACGCGGTCGAGAGCGCGCAGAAGGAGACACTGAAGGCTTACCAGAAACACACCCAGGAACGGCACAAGATCCTGAGTGGCATGGCGTCGGACTGGCGCGGACTGAAGCAGAACATGGACAAGGTCCACAAGACGATCACCGGTCTCGAGAATCGCGCCCAGTCGATCGACCGGCACATGGCGAACTACGAGGCCATGCGCAACAAGGACGACAAGGCGATTCATTCGCTGACCGCGTCGTCGCTGACGCAGTTCTTCATCGCGTCCCTGGTCCTGACCATCTCGGCCTTCGGTGGCCTGATCAACTTCCACCTGATCGCGCTGCCGATGTCGGAGATGGTCAGCGGGGCGGCGTACTTCGGCGGCATGCCCGTCTCCGACATCGCCGCACTCGTCATCATCATGGTCGAGATCTCCATGGGCATCTTCCTGCTGGAATCCCTGGGCATCACCAGCCTGTTCCCGATGATCGGCCGCATGGATGACCGGATGCGCAAGCGCCTGGGCATCGCCGCGCTGACCATCCTCGTGATCTTCGCGAGCATTGAGGCATCGCTGGCGTACCTGCGCGACCTGCTCATCCTGGACACGCAGGCACTGACGCAGTCGCTGGCGGGTGCCGAGATCGCGGACGCCCAGTTCCGCTGGATTCCGTCCGTGGCGCAGATGATGCTCGGGTTCATCCTGCCGTTCGCGCTGGCGTTCGTCGGCATTCCGCTGGAGTCGTTCATCCAGTCACTGCGCACGGTGCTCGGCCTGATCTCCCTCGGCGTGTTGCGGACCGTGCGCGTGATCCTGCGCATCGTCGGCGGCACGGCCAATCACCTGAGCAAGATGCTCATCAGCCTGTACGACCTGTTCGTCATGCTGCCGCTGGCGATCGAGCGCATGGTCGCCCGGGGCGGTCAGTCAGTGGGCAGGTCCGTGGCCGAGCGCAAGGGCAAGTCCGGCAGCGGGCGCGAATCCGGGGACGAGGGCCGTGGCCGCAAGCGGCGCGGCGGCACGCGCGGACAGTCGGCCGGCGTCGACCCCGAACCGACACCGACGGAGGCCTGAACCATGTCCAGCATGCACACGACAACCACTAACCGGCCCGCCGGGGCCGCGCCCGGTCATCGCCGGCGCGGCCCCGGCCTCGCGGCCGCCGCTCTGCTGACCCTGCTGGTGACGGCCTGTGGCGCCGGCGCGCAGAACCGCGCCGCGGTCGTGCTCATCGACATCTCGGGCGAGTACTCTGCCGAGGTGGAGAAGGCGCGCAAGGTGACCAGCTATCTGCTGGCCGGCCTCGAGCCGGGCGATTCGATCGCGATCGCGTTCATCGACAACACGAGCTACAGCGACCGCAACTTCATTGCTCGGGCCGATTTCGACCACCGGCCCAGCGTCGCCAATGACGAGAAGCGCAAGGTCCGCGCCGAGCTCGATGCCTTTCTCGAGCGCTTCAGTGTGCCGAGCGCGCACAGCGATCTCACGGGCGGCGTGCTGCTGGCACGGGACTTCCTGGAGCGTACGGAAGCAGGGAAGAAGCAGTTGTTCCTGCTATCGGACCTGGACGAGGACCTGATGCCGCATCTCGACCGGGACGAGCCGCTCGAGCTCGGCGGTATCGAAGTCATTGCGGTCAACGTGATCCGCCGCGACAGCGACAACGTCGATCCCGAGAATTATCGGAAGCGTGTTACCCAGTGGGAGGAGCGGGTCGTGAATGACGGTGGTCACTGGAAGATGGTCAACGAGATCGACCGGCTGGAGCGCGTGGCGGCGCTGCGCTAGCAGGCGAGCGGATCAACGGGCCCGTCGGACGTGTGCCGACGGACGACGGGCCCGTCCGGGACAGAGGATTTCGGGACATGTCCTCGCGGTGACGAACGAGACGCACCACGCAGCAGGATATCATGCGGACTCCCGGGCAAATTCGTCATGGCACCGGACGGTGTTACGGCCCTCGTTCTTGGCCTCATACAGGGCGATGTCAGCGCGCTTCAGCCAGTGGACGGGCTCATCAGCGGGCCGCACCTCGGCCACACCTATGGAAGCCGTGATTGCCAGATTGTGGGGCGTGAAACGCGTGGTCTCGATGAGATTGCGCAAATCCTCGGCCAGGCGCAGCGTGCGTTCGGCACTGGTGCCACTGGTGAGTGCAACGAACTCCTCGCCACCGATCCGGAACAGCGCGTCCGTGTGGCGCAGACGTTCATTCACCATCTCGACCAGCTCGACCAGCAAGGCATCCCCGATTTCGTGACCGTATTCGTCGTTGACCTGCTTGAAGTGATCCAGATCGAACAGAATCAGCGATGCCGTGGCACCGCCACGATCGCGCAGACTGACGAGCTGTTGCAGCGTATCTTCCAGGGCGCGCCGATTTCCGGCACGGGTGAGGGAATCGCTGTGAGCCTGCTCGTGCAGGGACGTGCGTTGACGCGTGGTCTCCACGGCGAATACCCAGGCAAACATGATGGTCAACGCGAGAGTCGTGACAGCCGTCCCGGCATCAATGGCAGACAGTTCGCCGAGAATGACGGGCATGAGGCTCATTACCGCGATGACGCCAAGACCAAGAGCCGCACGTGTTCCGAGGAGGAAAAACGGAGCAATGATCGTCGGATATGCCCACCCCAGGAGGACGACACCCTTGAGATTCACCATGAAGACCATGACGGCCAGGTAGAAGATGCTGAGGATCAGGTTGAACGGACGCACGAGACGAGTGGTCCAGACGCGGACGGCGATCACCAGGATGCCGATCAGCACTAGGCCATCGATCGTGGCGATCAGCAATTCGCCGAAGATCAGCCGTGCGACCATGAACGGCGCCACACCGATCAGCCCCAGGGCGCACAGCGATAGCACGATGACTTCTTCTGTCGAGCGCCCGCCCAGCCCGGTCAGTCGACTGGTGATCCCGATATCGGGCAGCCCTCGGTCGTTGCCGCTAGCCATTGGATGGCCGGCCGGGTTTCACGAGCAGCCGTGGATGCCCTTTCGCACCGATCGGGCTCGTCAAAACCGCCGCTCCCCCCGCGGAAGTCTGCACCGCAAAGTGCACGAGGATCGTCCCATATACCGGGTATCATCGCCAGCACCGGGCGCCAATTGGGCGCAGATGGCCGGGATCGGGGCAATGTATCGGGAGCAGGTGGCCTGATTTCGGGATCGGGATTCCGAGGTTTCGGGGGCTGAGCAAGAACCGGTTCAGCCTGCTCTACGCTCGCCTTTTGAATGGAAACAATGGAGACAGAGCAAGGCGCTACTTCCCCGACTCGAATTCCCTGTCCCCGAGTTCCCGGTGTGTCAGCCCTTCACACACACGACCTGCCGGAGAGTGTGGATGGGCGTGACCAGGTCGGCCTGGTTCGCCATGACGCTGTCGATGTTCTTGTAGGCGTCGGGTGCCTCGTCGAGGACATTTCGGTCCTTGCGGCACTCGACGTGGCAGGTCCGGGACCGGAACCGTTCCAGGGTGATGTGCTTCTTCGCCTGCGTCCGGCTCATGCAGCGACCGGCGCCGTGAGCGCAGGATTCGAAGCTTTCGGGGCCGGCATGGCCGCGCACGATGTACGACTGCGTGCCCATGCTGCCCGGGATGATGCCCCATTCGCCCTCGGCGGCACGGATGGCGCCCTTGCGCGTGATCCACAGAAATTCGCCGAAGTGTTCCTCGCGGGCGACGTAGTTGTGATGGCAGTCGATGACCTCGTCGGTGAGATTCACCTTCGGCAGCGCCTCGGCCAGTGCTTTCACGATGCTTTCCAGCATCACCTGGCGGTTGCAGCGGGCATATCGCTGGGCCCAGTGGACGGCCTCCACGTAGTCGTCGAACCAGGCCGTGCCCTCGCACAGCCAGGCGAGGTCCGGGTCCGGCAGCTTGATGTCCTCGCAGCGCCTCTGTTCCTTTGCCAGGTCGGTGAAGTAGCGGCCGATGGCGTTGCCGATGCCGCGGCTGCCCGAGTGCAGCATCACCCAGATGCGATCTTCCTCGTCCGTGCAGAGCTCGATGAAATGGTTGCCACCGCCCAGCGTGCCCAGTTGCTCTATCCATTTGCGGTCCATGTCTCTCCCCATCTCGCGGATCGCCGGGTGGACATCGAGGATTCGCTGAAGGTCCGCTTCGAGGGGACGGGCGGCGTGAGCGGGCGCCCTGCCGGGCTTGTGGGCGGCCTGCCCGACCGGCACCATGGATTCGATCGCCTTGCGCAGCGGTCGGCGGTTGCCGGGCAGATCGGTGACGTGAAGATCCAGCCGTGCGGCGGTCATGCCGCAGCCGATGTCGACACCGACGGCCGCGGGCATGATGGCCCCGCGGGTCGGGATCACCGAGCCGACGGTCGCCCCCTTGCCCAGATGGGCGTCGGGCATTGCCGCGACGTGCGGATGGACGATCGGCAGTTCCGTCACGCGTTCGAGCTGTTCGAGCGTGACGGCGTCGGCCTCGTCGGTATAGACGAGGACCGGCACTTTGCCCTTGTCGAGACGTTGGCGGACCGGCATGAAATGTTCACCCCCGGGCGCGTATTCAGCCGGAGCCGGGCTGGTATCCCGATGCGAGACATTGTAAAGGGAAGCGGGATCCGTCGCCGGTATCCCGCCCGGTGCCCGGAGCGGGCCGCTGACCCCGCAACCGCGGGCTCATCCGGCAACGGCTTCAGCTCAGGGCACGGGTCCAGTCGGTGCCGCTCGCTCGAAAGAATGCCTTGGTCCGGTCGAACGAGGTCACGTCGTCGACGCTGATGTTCAGGTGGCGGAATGCCGCGGTCAGGGCCGCACGGAAGTCCGGGCGGGCAACCTGCCTTGTTGCCGGAATCAGCGACGCATGACTTGCTTGTGCTGCCGGCGGGAACGCGGTGTCCGGTGCGGAAGGGGCGGTGTCTGTCTGCATGCTCTGGTCCTCACTCGATTTCGGTATCGGCTCGCTCCGTGCCGCGTCCTTTGGCGGCATGGAACCGAGCGCGGTCTGATGCGATCCGGATGGTCGGCCGGGCGCCGGCCGGACCTGTCCGGCGGAGCATTATGGGGGCTGCGCGTATCTGCGCAAGATCCCGCCGGCCCTTTTTGTTGCCGGATTGTTACCGGCGAAGGGTACGGTACGAACGGCGGGTCCGGACCATGGCCTTGGTGAGGTTCATTGCTTCGTCGCGCGCCCGAAACCGTGGTCTGTCCCGCAAAGTGGTCCGAGCTGTTCGAGCGTGACGGCGTCGGCCTCGTCGGTGTAGACGAGGACCGGCACCCCGCACTGTTCGAGACGTTGGTGGACCGGCATGAGGTGTTCACCTCCGGGCGCACGTTCAGCCGGACCCGGCAGGCATCCCGATGCGAGGCATTGTAAATGGAAGCGGGATCCGTCCCCAGTATCCGCCCGGTTCCCGGAGCGGGTCGCTGACCCCGCAACGGCGGGGTCATCCGGCAACGGCTTCAGCTCAGGGCGCGAATCCGGTCGGCTGGAGCGCGTGACGGCGCTGTGCTGGCAGGTGCGCGAATCGACGGGCCCGTCGGGCAGAACGGGCGGCCGGCGGGTACCGGGTCATTCCGGTGTCAGTCAGTCCATTATTGCGCGGGCCGTTCGCGCGGAATCCCTGCCAGCAGGTTGAGTTGCAGCCAGGACGGGAAGGC
>CAYZHJ010000078.1:6543-13547 GCA_964478305.1 uncultured Ectothiorhodospiraceae bacterium | reverse complement strand
CCCTTCGCGGCCAGGGCCGCTCCAACAACCCACGACCGCCGTTGGAGCGGGCTTGCCCGCGAATCGGCCTGTCGAAGCGCCGCGACCCGTGACCGGGTACCCGACATGACCAGCCGCACTCCCCTGATCATGCTGGTCCACCGAATCCCCTACCCGCCGAACAAGGGCGACAAGATCCGCTCGTACAACCTGCTGCAGGCACTCGCACGGCATCACGAGGTCCATGTCGGGACCTTCGTGGACACGCCGGAAGACCTGCGGCACGCCGACGCGCTGCGCGCGCATTGCGCCAGCCTGCACCTGGAGACGCTGCGGCCGCTGCCGGCCCGCCTGCGGGCGCTGGGCGGGCTCCTGGGCGGCCAGGCACTCACGCTGCCGTGGTACCGGTCGGCGCGCCTGCGCCGCTGGGTCGGCGACACCGCCCGGCGGAGCGGGGCCCGGCGGCTGGTGGCATTCTCCCTGGCCATGGCGCAGTACGACACGGCCATGCCCGCCGGCAGCCGCCGCATTCTCGACATGGTCGACGTCGATTCGGACAAGTGGCGCCAGTACAGCGAAACCCGTCGCGGCCCGGCCGGCTGGATCTACCGCCGCGAGGGCCGCCGCCTGCTCGCCGCCGAATGCGCCGCCGTCCGCCGCTTCGACGCCACCACCCTGGTCTCGCGCGCGGAGGTGGCGCTCTTCCAGCGCCTGTGTCCCGCCGCCGGCGGACGCGTGAGCGCCGTGGGCAACGGCGTCGACACGACGTATTTCGCGCCGGACGACGCGTTCGCCGATCCCTACGCGCCCGACTGCCTGCCGCTGGTATTCACCGGCGCCATGGACTACTGGCCGAACGTTGACGCGGTCGGCTGGTTCGCCGACGAGGTGCTTCCGCGCGTCCGGGAGCGCGAGCCGCGTGCCGTGTTCCACATCGTCGGGTCCCGGCCCGACGACAAGGTGAAGGCGCTCGACGCCCGGCCGGGCGTGCGCGTGATCGGCCCCGTGGAGGACATGCGGCCCTGGCTGCAGCACGCGCGCCTCGCCGTCGCCCCCCTGCGGGTCGCCCGGGGCGTCCAGAACAAGGTGCTCGAGGCCTTTGCCATGGGCCGTCCCCTGCTGGGCACGTCCGCCGCGCTCGACGGGCTCGAGCTGGAGGCCGGATATCCCCTGCGCGCGGACACGCCGGACAAGCTCGCCGAGCTGGCCTGCCGGGTCCTCCAGGGGGAAGTCGGTTCCGATCCGGGCCCGCGCATGCAGGCCTGGGTTCGGCAGCACTTCGCCTGGGAGGCGCGGCTCGCCCCCCTGCTGGCACTGGCGGCCGAGCCGCCCGTGGCGGAAGCGAATGCACCGCCGACCGCCGCCCGGGCCCGGAGCGCCTGACATGCCCGGCCGCCATCCACCCCTGGTCTGTCACGTCATCCATGCGCTGCGCATGGGCGGCCTGGAGAACGGCCTGGTCAACCTGATCAACCGGATGCCGGCAGAGCGTTACCGGCACGCGGTGATCTGCCTGTCGAGCCACGATCGCTTCGCCGAGCGCATCGCCCGCGCGGATGTCGAAGTGTTCGCCCTGCACAAGCGCGAGGGCAAGGATCCCCTGACGTACTGGCGCCTGTGGCGGCTGTTGCGCCGCCTGCGCCCGGCCATCGTGCACACGCGCAATCTCGGGACGGTCGACGCCCATCTTCCGGCCTGGCTGGCCGGGGTCCGTGCCCGGATCCACGGCGAGCACGGCCGCGACATCGGCGACCTGGAGGGCGCCAACCGGCGTCATCGCCGGATCCGGCGACTGATGCGGCCATTCATTCACCGCTACGTCCCCCTCTCGCGCGATCTGGAGGACTACCTGCGCGACGCGGTGGGCGTTGCACCCGCCCGCATCACGCGCATCGTCAACGGCGTCGATGTCGGGCGCTTCCACCCGGCCGGGGATGGCACGGCACGGGACGCACTGCTGGCCGAATGCGGCTGGCCCGCCGACAGCGTGGTCATCGGCTGGGTGGGCCGCATGGAGCCGGTCAAGAACGTGCAGGGCCTGGTCGAGGCGTTCGCGCGCCTGGATGACAGCGCGCCGGACCAGGCGGGCCGCGCCCGGCTGCTGCTCGTGGGCGACGGCTCGCGCCACGCCACCGTCGCCGCCGACGTGGAACGGCTCGGCCTCGGCGACCGTGTCCGGCTGACCGGCGCCCGCGACGACGTGCCCGGGCTGTTGCGCGCGCTCGACCTGTTCGTCCTGCCGTCGCTCGCCGAGGGCATCTCCAACACCATCCTGGAGGCGATGGCCTCGGGCGTGCCGGTGGTGGCGACGGACGTCGGCGGCAACGCCGAGCTGATCCGGCCCGGCGAGACCGGCGAGATCGTCGCGGCCGGCGATCCGGCCGCGCTCGCGGGCGGCCTGGCGACGTACCTCGCCCGGCCGGCGCGCCTGGCGACCGACGGCCGGGCCGCCCGGCGCCGCGCCGTCGAGAACCACAGCATCGATGCCATGGTGTCCGCCTATGCGGATCTCTATGATCGTGTCCTCGCCGAGCGCCGCGGAACCGCGACCGGCGATGACCCGGCCCGATCGGAGACGGCCTGATGTGCGGCATTGCCGGAGTGTTCGACACGCGCGGCCGGCGCGACATACCGGGCTCGCTGATCGAGCGCATGAACGCCGTGCAGTTCCACCGCGGGCCCGACGACGGCGGCGTGCATCTCGAACCGGGGCTCGGCCTGGGCCACCGGCGGTTGGCCATCCTCGACCTGTCGCCCGCCGGCCACCAGCCCTTCTTCAACGACGCCGGCGACGTTGGCGTGGTCTACAACGGCGAGATCTACAATTTCGTCGCCCTGCGCAACGAGCTGCAGGGGCTGGGGTACAGCTTCCGCTCGCAATGCGATACCGAGGTCATCGTCCATGCCTGGTCGGCCTGGGGCGAGGCCTGTGTCGAGCGCTTCCGCGGCATGTTCGCCTTCGCCCTGTGGGACCGGCAGCGCGAAACCCTGTTCCTCGCGCGCGACCGGGTCGGCATCAAGCCGCTCTACTATGCGCTGCTGCCGGACGGACAGCTGGTATTCGGCTCGGAGCTCAAGGCCCTGGCCGAGCACCCCGACCTGCCACGCGAGATCGATCCGCACGCGGTGGAGGAATACTTCGCCTTCGGCTACGTGCCGGATCCGCGCTGCATCCTGCGGGCGGCCCGCAAGCTGCCGCCGGGTCACTGCCTCGCCCTGCGGCGCGGCGCCACACCGGGCGAGCCGCGCCCGTACTGGCAACTGCACTTTCCCGAGACATTCCACGCCGGCGACGCCGACGACCTCGGCGCCGAGCTGATCGAGCGCCTGCGCGAGGCGGTCGAGATCCGGCGCATCGCCGACGTGCCGCTGGGCGCTTTCCTGTCGGGCGGGGTCGATTCCTCCGCCGTGGTCGCGATGATGGCGCAGGCCGGCAGCGAGCCCGTCATGACCAGCTCGATCTCGTTCGGCAACCCCGAGTTCGACGAGTCCCGCTATGCGCGGATGGTGGCCGAGCAGTACCACACCGACCATCAATGCCGAGAGGTCAGCCCCGACGACTTCTCGCTGATCGACCGCCTGGTCGATCTCTACGACGAGCCCTTCGCCGACAGCTCCGCCATGCCCACCTACCGCGTGTGCGAACTGGCCCGTTCGCGGGTCACGGTCGCCCTGTCCGGCGACGGCGGCGACGAGGGCTTCGCCGGCTACCGCCGCTACCGCTGGCACCTGCACGAGGAGCGGGTGCGCCGGCTGCTGCCGGCCGCCGTGCGGCAACCGGTGTTCGGCCTGCTGGGCCGGATGTATCCCAAGCTCAACCGGGCACCGCGCTACCTGCGCGCGAAGGCCACCTTCCAGCAGCTTGCGCTCGATCCACTCGAGGGCTATCTCGACAGCCTCTCGGTGGTGAAGGCGCCCATCCGCTCGCGAATCTACAGCCGGCGCTTCCGCGCCGAGCTCCAGGGCCGCGGCGCGGTCGAGGTGCTGCGGCAGCACGCGCGCAACGGCCCCGACCATCCGCTGCTACGGGCCCAGCACCTGGACTTCAAGACCTACCTGCCCGGCGACATCCTCACCAAGGTGGACCGTGCCAGCATGGCGCACTCGCTCGAGGTGCGCGTGCCGGTGCTGGACCATCCGCTGATGGAGTGGGCGGCCGGCCTGCCGCCGGCGCTCAAGCTGCGCCGGGGCGAAGGCAAGTACCTGTTCAAGCGCGCCCTGCAACCGTACCTGCCCGACGATATCCTCTATCGCCGCAAGATGGGATTCGCCGTGCCGCTGGATGCCTGGTTCCGGGGACCGCTGCGCGAGCACGTGCGCGCCACCCTGACCGGGCCGGAGCTGCTCGACACCGGGCTGTTCGATCCGGCAGCCCTGCAGCGGCTCGTCGACGAGCACGAGGCCCGCCACTGGGATCACAGCGCGCCCATCTGGGCCCTGCTGATGTTCGCGGGCTTCCAGCGCCGGCTGGGGGGCGGACTTGCATGAACGTCCTCTACCACCATCGCACCCGCGGCGAGGACGCGCAGGGGATTCACATCCGTGCCCTTTGCACCGCGTTCCGCGATCTCGGGCACGACGTGAGGCTGGTGGGACCGCCCCGCGTGCGCGCCGCCGGCGGCGGCGACGCGGGCGGGCTGCGGCTGCTGGGCATGCGCGTGCCGAGCTGGGCCTACGAGCTGGCCGCGCTGGCGTACAACCTGCCCGCGCTGGTCGTGCTCTGCGGGTTGATGCTGCAGCGGCGGCCGGACCTGGTCTACGAGCGCTATGCGCTGTTCGGGGTCGCCGGCCGCCTGGCCGCCGGCCTGTTCCGGGTACCGTTCGTGCTCGAGGTCAATGCCCCGCTGAGCCTCGAAATGGACCGCGAGCAGCCGCTCGCCTTTCGCGGCCTGGCCCAGCGCATGGAGGACTGGCTGTGCCGCGGCGCGACCCGCACCCTCGTCGTCTCGCGGGCCATGGCCCGCATCGTCGAGGACCGCGGCATTCCCGCCGACCGACTCTGGGTAGTCCCCAACGGGGTCGACCGGGACGCCTTTCAGCCCGGCATCAGCGGCGCTCCGGTGCGCGCGGAGCTGGGCCTCGAGGACCGCTTCGTGGTCGGCTTCGTGGGCTGGGTTCGCCCCTGGCACGGCGTGGACCGGCTGGTGCAGGCGGCGGCGCAACTGCGCGCGCGCATTCCGGAGCTGGTGGTGCTGATCGTCGGCGACGGCCCCGCGCGCGCCGAGCTGGAACGGCTCGCCGCCCGCGAGGGCATCGCCGACCGGGTCCGCTTCACCGGCGCCGTGCCGCAGGACCGCATCCCGGCGTTCCTCGCCGCCACCGACGTGGCCGTGCAGCCCGACGTCACCGAGTACGCATCGCCGATCAAGCTGTTCGAGTACCTGGCCATGGGCCGGCCCGTGATCGCGCCGCGCCGGGAGAACATCACCGAGATCGTCACGGACGGGCAACAGGCACTGCTGTTCGACCCGGGCGACACCGGACAGCTCACCGCCTGCATCGAACGCCTCCACGGGCAGCCGGCGCTGCGCGAGTCGCTGGCCCGACGCGCCGCCGAGCTGATCGAGGAGCGCGACTACAGTTGGCGCGGCAACGCGCGCCGGGTGCTCACGCTCGCCCGCACGCCCGGGGAACGCATGGCATGAGCGAATCCCCGCCCGACACCCGCAGGCCGCGCATCGTCGTGCTGTCCCAGCTCTATCCGCGCAGCGGGCAGGAAGGGGCCGGCCTGTTCGTGCACGAGCGCATGCGGCGCGTCGCGCGCGAGCTGCCGCTGGTCGTGGTCGCACCGGCGGCGTGGTTCCCGTTCCAGGGCCTGATCCGCCGCTTCCGCCCCCATTTCCGGCCGCCCGCCCCGCGCCGCGAGAGCGTCGACGGGATCGAGGTGCATTGCCCGCGCTGGCTGTCCGTGCCTGGCGTGCTGAAGTCGCTCGATGCCTGGCTGCTGGCCCTGTGCACCTATCCCGCCCTGCGCCGCCTGCAGCGGCAACAGGGTTTCGACATCCTGGATGCCCACTTCGGCTATCCGGACGGACGGGCCGCGGTCCTGCTGGCCCGCTGGCTCGGCGTGCGGGTCACGGTGACCCTGCGCGGCAACGAGGCGCGCCGCGTCGAGACCGCCGCCGGTCGCCGGCAGATCGCGCGCACCGTGCTCGCCGCCGACCGCGTCTTCACGGTGTCCGAATCCCTGCGGCAGCTCGCGCTGGAGCTGGGCGCTTCGCCGGAGCGGGTCGAGACGATCCCGAACGGCGTCGATACCCGGCGCTTTCGCCCGGTCGATCGCGACGCGGCACGCCGCCGCCTCGGTCTGCCGGCCGCGGGTCCGCTCCTGATCACGGTGGGCACCCTCGTCGAGCGCAAGGGTTTCCACCGCGTGATCGAGGTCCTGCCGCGACTGCGCGAGCACTTTCCCGACCTGGGATACGTCATCGTCGGCGGCGCGGGCCCGGAAGGCGATCGCCGGCACTGGCTGCAACAGCAGGCGGCGAGCCGGGGCGTGGAATCGGCGGTTCACTTCCTCGGGCCGATGCCGCCGGACGAGCTGCACGCCGCGCTCTCCGCCGCGAACGTCTTCGTCCTGGCCACCGCCGGCGAGGGCTGGGCCAACGTGTTCCTCGAGGCGATGGCCTGCGGCCTGCCGGTCGTCACCACCGATGTGGGCGGCAACCACGAGGTCGTCTGCCGCGACGCGCTGGGACGGGTGGTTCCCTTCGGCGATCGGGCGGCACTCGAGAACGCGCTCGTCGAAGCGCTGGCGCGCGACTGGGATCGCGAAGGCATCCGCCGGTACGCACTCGACAACGGCTGGGAGACGCGGATCGGCTCGCTGGTGGCGGCCTTCCGTACCCTGGCCGGTTCACCGGGCGACGCGCATGCCTCCCTGGCAGCGGATGGCTAGGAACGGGCCCGCTTCAGTCACGCGGGGCACGGACCCGCACCAGCGGCTCGGATGTCCGCGAGCAGTGCAACAGCGGGCCGCCGGAGAGGCCAGCGCCGGCCGTGTCTGCCTGACTGGGGTTGAAACC